>NZ_SLXS01000005.1 GCF_004340785.1 Tumebacillus sp. BK434
TTCCGGACAACGCTTGCCCCCTACGTATTACCGCGGCTGCTGGCACGTAGTTAGCCGGGGCTTCCTCCTCTGTTACCGTCAGGGTGCGAGCATTCCCTTCTCGCACTTGTTCTTCACAGAAGACAGAATTTTACAACCCGAAGGCCTTCATCATTCACGCGGCGTTGCTCCATCAGGCTTGCGCCCATTGTGGAAGATTCCCTACTGCTGCCTCCCGTAGGAGTCTGGGCCGTGTCTCAGTCCCAGTGTGGCCGGTCACCCTCTCAGGTCGGCTACGCATCGTCGCCTTGGTGAGCCGTTACCTCACCAACTAGCTAATGCGCCGCGGGCTCATCCGACAGTGAAGCGAAAGCTTCTTTCTCTTCTCCCTCATGCGAAGGAGAAGCCTATCCGGTATTAGCACTCGTTTCCAAGCGTTATCCCGGTCTGTCGGGCAGATTGCCCACGTGTTACTCACCCGTCCGCCGCTAACCTTTGGGAGCAAGCTCCCTCCAGTCCGCTCGACTTGCATGTATTAGGCACGCCGCCAGCGTTCGTCCTGAGCCAGGATCAAACTCTCAATAAAAGTTAGAAAGCTTGTATCTTGACTCGTATCTCATCTCTGTAACACTCGTTTAGTTTTCAAGGATCAATCTAGTAAGCAGAAAAATGGTCGGAATGCAGGGATTCGAACCCTGGACCTCACGCTCCCGAAGCGTGCGCGCTACCAAGCTGCGCTACATTCCGACGTTGTGGTGTTTCGTGTGTTGTCCGCTCTCTCGCGGCAACGAAGAGTATCTTACCACGGCCCCGGCAGACCTATCAATCACACAAATAGCGAAAATCAAAACAAATTCGGCCAACCGGCATAACCAACTTCACTTCTCTCATCCATCCTGCTTCATCCGACAAAAAGCGCCTGACCGCTCCAATCGGCCAGGCGCTTGCCACACGCATCTCACAACTTCTGCTTACAGATAGCGCAGATACAGATATACCGTCGAGATCAGAATCGAGATGATCATCAGCGGGAAACCGACCAGCAAGAACTTCACAAACGAAATCTTGTAGCCTTCTTTCGCCGCCAGACCGATCACGATCACGTTCGCGCTCGCTCCGATCACCGTCCCGTTGCCGCCGAGGCAGGCACCGAGCGCCAAGCTCCACCACAGCGGTTCGAGATTGGTTATGCCAAGCACCCCCATCTCTTTGATCATCGGGATCATCGTTGCCACAAACGGAATGTTATCCACAAACGCCGACGCGATCGCGCTCATCCACAGGATCAGCATCGTCGTCGAGGTCAGATCCCCGCCGGTCAGTTCCACCGCCTGCGAAGCCAGCGCCGAGATCACACCCGTCTCCATCAGGCCTGCGACCAGCACGAACAGCCCGACGAAGAAGAAGATCGTCGTCCACTCCACCCGCTCCAACGCCTGCTCCAAATACTTTTCGCCGGTCAGGAGCAAGAGCAGAAACGCGCCGCTCAGCGCCACCGTAGCCGATTCCAGATGCAGCGCCTGGTGCAGTCCGAAGCCGACAATCGTCAGCGCCAACACCGTCAATGACTTTTTCAACAGTGTCAGATCCTGCAGCTCCCCCCGCTCATTGAGCGACATGATCCGCTTTTGGCGCTCCTCATCCGCTTTGAGTTGACCGCGGTAGATCAACGCCAGCAACGCGACCGTCACAACGAGGATCAGCGCCGCTACCGGGGTAAGGTTATAGATGAATTCCATAAACGAAAGCTCCGGCACAGCGCTGCCGATCATGATGTTCGGCGGGTCGCCAATCAGTGTGGCGGTGCCGCCGACGTTCGAAGCCAGCACCTCCGAGATCAAATACGGCACCGGGTTGACGTTGAGCTGACGCGCGATCGAGAACGTGACCGGCACGATCAACAACACCGTCGTGACGTTATCGAGCAGCGCCGACAACAGCGCGGTGATCAGCGACAAGTAGATCAAAATTTTCACCGGGTGCCCGCCGGCCAGCTTTGCCGCTTTGATTGCGAGGTACTTGAACACGCCGGTCTGCCCGGTGATCGACACGAGGATCATCATCCCGATCAACAGTCCGATCGTGTTCAGGTCGATATGATGAATCGCCGTCTCCTGATCGATGATACCAAACGCGACCATCAAAATGCCGCCGATCATCGCGACGATCGTCCGATGCAACTTTTCCGATACGATCAAGGCGTATGTAACCAGAAAAATGCCGATTGCAAAGATTGCCTGGTTCTCCATTACCATCCTCCCCTGGACGTCCATTTTTAACGCCCATATGGTAGCACACTTCTTTTCCGACAACAGATTCAGAAAATTCCAAGAGCTGCAACCAGATGGTTGCTTCTAGTTTCTCCTGCTCCTCCTGCAATTTTACGCCCTCATTTGCTGCCCCGATCGGCCAAGATCTGCAGCTATTCCTTAATAAATAGGAAGAAAAAGACCCCCGTTTCCGGAGGTCCTCCTCTTCATCACATGGAGCTCTTAACCCAGTTTGATTTTCGCAAATTTGCGTTTGCCGGCTTGCACGACCATGCCGTCGGCGAGCTCGATCTGCGCATCGGCCGCGTCGACTTTTTCTTCGTTGATCTTCACACCGCCCTGCTGCACGAGACGGCGCGCTTCGCCGTTCGACGGCGCCATGCCGAGGTCGACGAGGAGCTTGACGATCCACACCGTGCCCGCTTCCACCGTCACTTCCGGAATGTCTGTCGGCAGCGCGCGCTTCTGGAAGATCGTCTTGAAGTTCTCTTCTGCTGCCAATGCCGCTTCCTCGCCGTGGTACATGCGAACGATCTCGCGTCCGAGGCGCATCTTCAGATCGCGGGGATGCAATTCGCCGCTGGCAAAACCGGCCTTGATCGCTTCGACTTCCCCGGTCGGCAAGTCGGTGACCAGCTCGTAGTATTTCACCATCAGTTCATCCGGGATCGACATCGTCTTGCCGTACATCTCATTCGGCGCTTCGTCGATGCCGATGTAGTTGCCGAGCGACTTGGACATCTTCTGCACGCCGTCGAGACCTTCGATCAGCGGCATGGTCAAGATGATCTGCTGCTCTTTGCCGTACTCCTTCTGCAGCATGCGGCCCATCAGCAAGTTGAACTTCTGGTCGGTGCCGCCGAGCTCCACGTCACACTCCAGCGCCACCGAATCGTAGCCCTGCATCAGCGGGTAGAAAAACTCATGCAGCGAGATCGGCTGCTGCGAGTTGTAGCGCTTCTCAAAATCATCGCGTTCCAGCATGCGCGCCACGGTCGTTTTCGCCGCCAGCCCGATGACATCGGCAAAATTCATCGGAGCGAGCCATTCGGAGTTGTAGCGGATGCTCGTCTTGGTCTGATCGAGAACTTTGTAAAGCTGGGTGACGTAGGTCTCAGCATTTTGCTTGACCTGCTCCGGAGTCAGCTGTTTGCGGGTCTCCGATTTGCCGGTCGGGTCGCCGATCATCCCGGTGTAGTCGCCGATGATGATCGTCACGTGATGGCCGAGGTCTTGGAACTGGCGCATCTTTTGCAGCACGACGGTATGGCCGAGGTGGATGTCCGGCGCGGACGGGTCGAGACCGAGTTTGATGTGCAGCGGCTTGCCTTTGGTCAGCGATTTCTTCAGCTTGGCGGTCAGTTCTTCTTCCGGAATGATCTCGACGGCGCCGCGGCGGATCGTCGCGAGTTGGCGGTCAATTTCCGCTTGCAGCTGCGGATCGAGTGTTTGTTCTTGCGTGGTCATTCATATCCCTCCAAATTGTTAGATCAAAATACAAAAAACCCCGTCCCAAATAGGGACGAGGTTCGAACTCGCGGTACCACCCTAAGCAGCCTGCGTCTGTCGCGCAAGCTCCTTCGTTGCAGTAACGGCCACACGCGTGACCGGCTTGGCATTGCCTCCAAGCGGCTCCGGAGTGTACTTCACGTCTGGGACTGACCGGTTCACAGCGACCACCGGCTCTCTGCACAATCCAACAAAACGCTACTCGCTCCTTCATTGCCTGTTCTGTATGATTTTGTCATAGACAGCACAATATATGCGATAAATAATAGCAGGGCCTCCGATCGCTGTCAAGTTGTCCTTCTGTAGAAACAAGTCCCAACCTGTCATTTCTTGTCCACCGATTGACCTGTGGTATAATAGACTAGATAAGGGGGAGGACGCTATATATGGAAGAGAACAACACCCGAACCGATCAGCACAAAAAGAAACCGAAAAAGAAGAAACGGCGCTGGCTCAAATTTGTCAAAGTCTTCTTATTCCTGTTCCTTGCCGTGACGATCATCGGCGGCGGTGCGGCGGCCGGCTTTGTTGCTTCGCTGGTCAAGAAAGCTCCTGATCTCGATCTCAATGCGATCACCAACATGGCTGCCAAGACCAAAGTGTTCGACAGCGAAGGACAATTCATGTTCGAACTGCAAGGCGACGGCGACCGCGAGCTGATCAACTCGCTGCAGGATACTTCACCTTTTGTGGTGGATGCGTTTGTCGCTGCGGAAGACAAGAATTTTTACGAACACTTTGGCGTCAATCCGTACGCGATCGCACGCGCAGGCATTCAGAACGTGATCGGCGGCGACATCGTCTCCGGCGCTTCCACGATCACGCAGCAGACGATCAAGAATGCGATGTTCCCAGAGCAGGAACGCTCTTTGGAACGCAAGGTGCAGGAAGCGGCACTGGCGATTCAGCTCGAACAGCAGCTGACCAAAGATGAAATTATGCTTACCTATTTGAACTGGATTTATTTTGGCAAATCAGGCCCGGCCAACCTGTACGGGATTGAACGCGCGTCGAAGGCGATCTTCGGGATTCCGTCCAAAGACCTCAATCTGGCGCAGGCGACCATCATGGCTTCGCTGCCGAATAACCCGAGTCTATTTAATCCGTATACCAATCTCGATGCGACGTTAGAGCGCCAAGAGTACATTTTGCAGGAAATGCTCAAAGTAGGCTTCATCACCCAGACGGAATACCAGGAAGCCAAGGCGTACGATGTCGCCAAGGATATCCAGCAGCATAAGGAAAAAACGGCCGTGCAAGGCGGCGAATTTGCGCACTTGACCGCCGAGGTGGAAGAGCGCGCAGCTCAGCAGCTGTTTGACACCGGCAAGTACGAATCGCTCGACAAAGCCCGCGAAGCGCTGTTCCGCGGCGGCTATGAGATTCACACCACGATCAACCGCAAGATGCAAAACAAGCTCGATGCGGTGATCGACAACGATGAGCTCTACCCGGAGAACATCTCCTACACGATCACCGACGACGCCGGCAAACAGATCGTCGTCGAAAACGCGATGATGCAGTCCGGCGCGACCTTGATCGAAAACAAATCGGGCCAGATCCTCGCCATGGCGGGCGGCCGCAAGTATGAGGTCGACCAGGTCAACCATGCGACCCAACCGCGCCAGCCCGGCTCGACGATGAAGCCGATCGCCGTCTACGGCCCGGCGATTGAGAAGAAAATGATCGGTTCCGGCTCGGCGATCGACGATGTGCCGATGGTCTGGCCGGACCAAAACGCGGCGGACGGCAAATACTTCCCGAAGAACTGGGACAGCAAGTTCCACGGGCTGATGACCGTCCGCACCGCGCTGGAGCAGTCCTACAACATTCCGGCCTTGAAAATGTTCCACCAACTGACGCCCACCGCAGGGCTTGATTTCCTGCGTCAGATGGGCATCACGACGCTGGAAGACACCGACAACAACCTGGCAGCTGCGATCGGCGGCCTCTCCCACGGCCTGACGGTCACCGAGGCGACCAACGCCTACTCGACGCTGCCGAACATGGGCGTTACGCACGATGCGTACCTGATCAACGTGATCAAAGACCGCGACGGACATCCGATCTACCAGCACAAATCGGCGACGGCACAAGTGTTCAATCCGAACACCGCCTACATTCTGACCGACATGCTCAAAGACGTCGTGCGCAAAGGCACCGCCTCCGATGTCGGCGCCCGCTTCTCCGGTTATGACGTGGCGGGCAAGACCGGTTCGACCGACGTGGACAAAGACGCGTGGTTTATCGGGTATACGCCGGACGTGACGCTTGGCGTCTGGGCCGGCTACAACATCCCGTACACCTTAAATTCCACCTATCAGAAGAACCTGCCGAAGACGCTGTGGAGCACGATCATGACCGACGTGCTGCCGATGATCGAAAATCGCACGACAAGCTTCCCGGGCAATCCTGGCGGTGTCCGTCAAGTGACCGTCTGCAGACTCTCCGGCAAGATCCCGACTGAGCTGTGCCAGGCGGAGCACACCGTCACCACCGAGCTGTTCCTCGCCGGCACTGCGCCGACCGAGTCCTGCGATGTGCACGTCAAAGCCAAATACTACGAAGTCGGCGACAAGAAGTACCTCGCCAACGACTCCACGCCGTCGTATCTGGTCAAAGAAGGCATCTTCATCAAGCGTGAAAAATACACCTTGCCGAACAACGACAAGCGCTGGCTCCCGCTCGACCATGAGAAGGAGCTCCCGAGCGACAAGGACCCGCGCAGCGACGTAGCAGAGCTTGGCACGACCCGCGTACCGGGCAGCGTCGAAGTCACCGCCACGACCGACACGTCGGTCAGCCTGAGCTGGAAAGGCGTCAGTGCGGCGACGAGCTACCTCGTGCTTCGCGCAGACAGCGAAGCCGGTCCGTTCCAGATCATCAGCGAAGTCAAGACGACCTCCTTCACCGACACCACGGTGAAAAAAGGCAAGCAATACGCTTACCGCATCGTTTCGATCGACAAAGAAGGGCTGCAGTCTGACCCGAGCAAGTCGGTCACCGCCACGCCGGGCGCTGTGCAACTGGCCCCGCCAAGCGGCGTGCAGGTCCAGCCTGGAGCCGTCGGGCTGACCATCTCCTGGCAGTCGGTCACCGGCGCCACCGGCTATGCGATCTACCGCAGCGACGAGCCGTCCGGCAGCTACCAGCGCATCGGCACGGGGAGCAGCACCTCGTTTGACGATGTCGGCGCGATGCCGGGCGTGACCTTCTTCTACAAAGTCGCCTCTGTCGCAGGCGGCAAAGAGTCGAACGCATCCGCCCCCGTGCCTGGCGCACTGAGCGGCGGCGGAACCGATCCCGGACAGCCGGCAAGCGTTCCTGCTCCGAGCGGCGTCACGGTCACCGATCCGAAATCGGGCAACTCGCTCGTCATCGGCTGGAAAGCGTCCCGCGGGGCGATCTCCTATTCGATCGAGCGCAGCACCGACGGCGCAACATGGGTGCCGCTTGGGGAGACCAGCGACACCGGCTATTTTGACACCGGGCTGTCCACCGGACAAAAGTATTTCTACCGCGTGCTTGCCAGTGACGCGAACGGCAAACGCTCCACGCCGTCCGCTACAGCACAAGGCACACCGACCCAATAAAAAACCACCCGGCCACTGCGAACAGTGGCCGGGTGGTTTTTTGTCGGTTTACTTCAGCGTCACAACGGTCACGCCGTTGCCGCCTTCGCCTTCCACGCCGTAGCGGTAAGACTTGACTTGGCGGTGGGTACGCAAGTATTCCTGCACACCGGTGCGCAGCGCACCGGTGCCTTTGCCGTGAATGAGATGCAAGGTGCCAAGACCGGCCAGCAACGCATCGTCAATCTTTTTGTCGATCGCGTAGATGCCTTCTTCGACGTTCGCCCCGCGCAGGTCGAGCTCCATCGAGACGTGTTTCGCTTCCACCTGCTTGCGGCCCACGATGGTCCGGGTCGGCTCTTTCTCAGGCGCCAGCAGTTCCAACTGGTCTTTCTTAACTTTCGTTTTGATCATGCCGATCTGGATGAGCACCTGGTTGCCTTTGATCTCGAGAATGTGTCCTTTTTGCCCCAGATGCACCACCGACACATGGTCGCCCGACTGCAGCGGACGGTCGGCGGGCTGGGCTTTCGGCTTTTTGGCTTCCCGCTTGAGCTTGGGCGCTTTGCCCTCCAGCTCTTTGCGCAGCTCGATCAGCCGATGCTCCTTGATCTGTCCGCGCTCCTCGGCGGCGATGCGGCGCAGTTCTTCGACGATCTCGGCAGCTTCCTGCTCCGCCTTCTGCACCGCTTTGCGGGCTTCCGCTTCAGCGCGCTCCATCATGCGGTCTTTCTGCTGGTAGAACGCTTCTTTCTCCTTCTCGAACTCTTCCATCAGCTCATCCAGCTCGCGGCGCAGCGTTTCCGCCTGCTCGCGCTCCTGGTTGGCGATGACCTGATTCTGCTCCAGCTTGCGGATCAGCTCATCGACCGCCACGTCTTCGGTGGTGAGGCGGGACTGGGCGTGTTCGATGATCTCGCGGCGCAGACCGAGGCGTTCGGAGATCGCAAACGCATTCGAGCGGCCCGGCACCCCGATCAGCAGACGGTAGGTCGGGCGCAGGCTCTGCACGTCAAATTCCACCGAGGCGTTGATCGCGTTCGGCTCGTTATACGCATAGCCCTTCAGCTCCGAATAGTGCGTGGTCGCAACGGTGCGCACCCCGCGCTCTTTCAAAAAGTCGAGGATCGACATCGCCAGCGCCGCCCCTTCTGTCGGGTCGGTGCCGGCGCCGAGCTCGTCGAACAGGACGAGGCTGCGGAAGTCGACCTTCTCGAGGATCTGCACGATGTTCGTCATATGTGACGAGAACGTCGACAAGGACTGCTCGATCGACTGCTCATCCCCGATATCGGCAAACACTTCATCAAAAGTGGACAGTACGCTGTCGTCATCGGTCGGCACATGCAGACCGGACATCGCCATCAACGTGAGCAGGCCAAACGTCTTCAAGGTGACCGTTTTGCCGCCTGTGTTGGGTCCGGTGATCACCAGCAAAATGAAGTCTTCGCCAAGGCGCAGGTCGGACGGCACCACCACGCTCGGGTCGATCAGCGGATGGCGGGCGCGCTTGACGCGGACGATGCCCTGATCGTTCATCTGCGGACGCACGGCGCGCAGTTCACGGGCATACGTCGTCTTGGCAAAAATAAAGTCGAGCTCGGCGAGCGCCTCCTGCCCGTCCTGCAGTTCTGCCGCATGCTGGCCGACCAAAGCGGACAGCTCTTGCAAAATGCGCTGCACTTCGCGCTCTTCTTTGATCTGCAGCTCCCGCAAAGCGTTGGCGAGGCGCACCACCGATGCCGGTTCGATATACAAGGTGCTGCCCGATGCCGACTGGTCGTGCACGATCCCGTCAAACGAGCCGCGGTATTCGACCTTGACCGGCACGCAGTAGCGGTCATTGCGCTGGGTGATGATCGGGTCCTGCAACATCTTCTGATAGGAAGGCGTGCGGATGATCGACTCCAGCTTTTCCTTGATCCGCGCCTGCTGCGTGCGCATCTCGCTGCGAATCCGGCGCAGGTCGGACGATGCGGTGTCGCGCACCGCGCCGTTGTCATCGACCACCTGGCGAATGTCATCTTCCAGTTGCTTCAGCTCCGGCAGCAGCTCGGCGAGGCTCATCATGCCAGGCATGGCCTGCTCCTCGTTCGTGTCCTGCAAAAACTTCTTCAGGCGGCGACCGGCCATAATCGTATCTGCCGTATCGAGCATTTCGTGTGCATCTAAGATCCCGCCCAGCGCCGCGCGGCGCACCGAAGAGCGGATGTCATGAATGCCGCCCAGCGGAATCAGCCCGCGCAAACGGTAGACGGTGACACCTTCCTCGGTGAGCTGCTGCCATGATTCCACCTCCGCCAAATCGGAAGACGGATACAATTCTTCAGCTCTTGCTTTCCCTAAGGAAGAGCTGGCCAAACGCACGACAGCATCGCGTATTTTATCATACTCGAGCACACGCAGTACTCGTTCATTCATGGCTTTCACCCCCGAAATTTCATCTATTATAGCATATCCGCCAAAAAAGTGGACACTCTACTGGATACGGAACACATGGTAGACACATCAAAGGAAAAGGAGGATGAAGTAGCGATGACAATCCTTGGAGCTATTGTCCGCTTTATCGTATCCGCCTTGGTGTTGATGGTGGTCGGCCTGCTTGTGCCGGGCTTTGACCGCTTGTCGTTCACGTCGGCACTGCTCGCTGCTGTCGTGATCGCCGTCATCGGCTGGGTGGTAGAAGCATTGTTCGGTGGCAAAATGTCCCCGTACGGCCGCGGTATCGTCGGCTTCCTCGTCGGTGTTGCGGTGATCTACGCCGCACAGTGGTTCGTGCCGGGCATGCATGTCACGCTGCTGGGGGCCATTCTCGCTTCGCTCGTCATCGGGTTGATCGATCTGTTCATCCCGGGCAGCCTGAAAGGCAGCATGATGGGCGGCGGACGTCGCAGCGAACGCCGCGACGACTAGCTTTCCCGCCGTGTTCCCCCCTATATCGAACGGCAGAAAAGCCCTGGAGCATGCTCCAGGGCTTTTTGTCAAACGGTTGGCAGATTCAGCTTGAAGAAATCGAACTTGGTGATCAACTGCTGGGCAAGCTGTGATCCTTCGAGCGCCGCTTGCAGCGCATCATACGGAAGCAAAGCCAGCACGTTGACCAGTACGGCCGCCACGATGACGCCGAGTATAGTGCCGAGCACGAGGCCGGACACGCGATTCATGATCGACAGGCCGGGCAGCTTGGCGATCATGTCGAGCACCGTGCCGACCAGTTTGATCAGCAGAAAGATCGCGAGGAACAGCACGATGAACGCGATGCCGCTGTGCAGTTGCCCCTCGAGATTGAGCCCCGGGATCAGGTGCAGCGGGTTGTCAGTACTCAGCGTCGGCATCGGCACAAATTGCGCGACGACCGGCGCAAACGTATCATGCAGGCTGCGCGCGAGGAAAAAGGCGAGAAACACGCCGACCAGCGAGACGATCTGCTTGACCAGACCGTTGCGCCAGCCGTTTATCGCCGCGAGCAGAATCCCGCATCCAATGATGATGTCGGTCACTCTTCCCCATCCTCCGCGTGCAAGACGGCCTGCGGTTCGAGCACGCGCAGCAGTTCCTCATACTCTTGGCGCAGCTTCAAATATTCGTCTGCCACATTGACGGCGGCGAGCACCGCGACCCGGTTGAGGTCGAGGCGCGGGTTGCCTTCGCCGATTTCCTTCATCTTATGGTCGACGAGCATGGCGACAAGCCGCAGATGTTCAATCGGGGCTTTGCCTTTTATTTGATAGTCTTGGCCGTAAATGACAGCTTTGATCTTGTTCGATTCGTTGGTCTGAAATCCGTTGGGATTCTTAGGCAAGGGAATCGCCCCTTTCTGTACTCCCCACACTCTTCGCCTTCCATGTCAAAAATTCCTTCTCACTTAGGCACGAAGTTCCGCGTGATGCGTTTCCTTGAGCGCCTGCAGCACATTTTCATGCGCAGCCGTCACTTCTTCATCGGTCAGCGTGCGCTCTGCGGAGCGGTAGACCAGCGCATACGCGATCGATTTCTTGCCCTCCGGCACCTGAGCGCCTTGGTAGAAATCGAAGATGCGCGCGCTGACCAGCAGTTCGCCGCCGTTCGCGTAGATCGTGTCGAGCAGCGCTCCGGCCGGAACGTCTACGTCGACCAGCACGGCGATGTCGCGTTCCATGCTCGGGAACTTCGGCAGGGACGCGGTGACGGTGGTCGCACCGTGTTTCGCTGCCAGCAGGCGCTCGACGTCCAGTTCGAAGTAGTAGGTCGGCGCCAGTTCGGCCGCCTCCTCCGCTTCCGGGTGCAAGCCGCCGACGAAGCCGAGCGTCATCTCGCCTTGGAAAATGCGGGCGGTGCGGCCCGGATGCATCCCCGGCAGCTCGGTGCGCTCATAGCTGACACCGGAGATGCCAAGGCCGGTCAGCACGTTTTCAACGATGCCTTTGGCGGTGAAGAAATCGACCGGACGGGCCTTTTCCCCGATGCCGACCGGCGAGAAATTGCCGGTGACCAAACCTGCCAGGCGGAAGTGTTCGTGAGGCAGTTCGGAATCGATCTCATGCGGGGTGAACACTTTGCCGATCTCGAAGATCGCGAGGTCGTTTTCGCGGCGGTTGCGGTTGTACTGCACCACTTCGACCAAGGACGGCAACATGTGCGTGCGCAGCGCGTTGCGCTCTTCGGACAGCGGATGCATCAGCTCCAGCTGCTTCTCGAAGCCCGCTGTGGCAAGGCCCAGCTTCTCGAAATTGCCGATGTGGATCAGCGAGTAGGTCACCACTTCGGTCAGCCCCATGTGGATCAGCAGTTCGCGCGCGGAACGACGCAGCTTTTGCACCGGCGAGAGCTGCCCTTGCACGAGCGCCCCTTCCGGCAAGGTGACCGGGATCTTGTCATAGCCGTAGACGCGGGCGATCTCTTCGATCAGGTCTGCTTCGCGCAGCATATCCGGACGGCGGGTCGGCGGGGTGACATGGTGGGCGCCGTCCACTTTGAACCCGGACACTTCGAAGCCGAGGCGGCGCAGGATCGCGATCATTTCGCCTTCTTCGATCGCCGTGCCGAGCAGTTGGTTCACGCGCTCCGCACGCAGCGGCAGAACGTGCGGCTCGGCCGCTCCTGTCACCACTTCAATCGGTTGGCCGACGATCTCACCGCCGGCGAGCTCGACGATCAGCTCGGCTGCGCGGAGCAGGGCAGCTGTGACCATGCCTTGGTCGATCATGCCTTTTTCGAAACGCTTTTGCGCTTCGGAGTTCAGGCCGAGCGCTTTGCCCGTCTTGCGGGTGGTCGCCGGGTCGAAATAGGCCGATTCGAGGACGATCGCCGTGGTCGCAGCGTCGACTTCGGAGTTCTCGCCGCCCATCACGCCGGCCAGACCGATCGCTTTTTGCGGGTCGGCGATGACGAGCATGCCATGGTCGAGCGTGCGCTCGTTGCCGTCGAGGGTGACCAGCTTTTCGCCATCATACGCTTGGCGGACGATGATCGTGCTCTCCGCCACTTTGTTCAGGTCGAACGCATGCAAAGGCTGGCCCATCTCGAACATCACAAAGTTGGTGACGTCGACGACGTTGTTAATCGGGCGAACGCCGACGGAGAGCAGTTTCGCCTGCAGCCAGAGCGGCGATTCGCCGATCGTCACGCCTTGGATCACTTGAGCCGCGTATTTGGTGCAGTTCTCCGATTCGATTTTCACAGTCGCCGGGGACGCGCTGTTACCGTGCGGCTTGAACGTTTCGTTCAGCTTCACTTCGCGGCCGAGCAGCGCAGCCACTTCGTAGGCGACGCCGCGGTAGTTGAGCAGGTCGGAACGGTTCGGCGTCAGTTCCAGTTCGAGCACCGTGTCGTTCATGTACAGGTATTCGGTGATGTCCGTCCCGATCGGTGCGTCGGACGGGAGAATGTACAAGCCTTCGGTCTGCTCTTTCGGCAGCAGCTTGATGTCCAGGCCGATCTCTTTGGCCGAGCAGAGCATGCCTTGCGATTCGACGCCGCGCAGCTTGGCTCTTTTGATTTTGAAGTCGCCCGGCAGTACGGAGCCGATCACCGCGACCGGAACTTTCTGGCCCGGCGCCACGTTCGGTGCGCCGCAGACGATCTGCAGGTGCTCGCCGGTGCCGGCATCGATCGTGCAGACGCGGAGCTTGTCGGCGTTTTCATGCTGGCGAGTCTCGAGGACGTGGCCGATGACCACACCGGTGACGCCGAGGTTGAGCGGGGTAAATTCTTCGACCGGTACGCCGGCGTCGGTGAGCAGGGCGCCGATCTGTTCAGGGGTGAGATCCCCGATTTCTACATATTCACGAAGCCATTGATAGCTGATTTTCATTGTTTTTCCCTCCTGCTACACGCGAGACTTGAACTGCGACATCAGGCGCACATCGTTGGTATAGAAATGGCGGATGTCTTCGATGCCGTAGCGGCGCATCGCCATCCGCTCGACGCCCATGCCGAATGCGAACCCGGTGAACTCTTCCGGATCGTAGCCGGCCATCTCCAAAACGTTCGGGTGCACCATGCCGGCGCCGAGGATCTCGATCCAGCCGGTCTGCTTGCAGATGCGGCAGCCTTCGCCTCCGCACGTGTAGCAGGTGACGTCGACTTCGGTGGACGGCTCGGTGAACGGGAAGTAGGACGGACGCATGCGGATCGACACGTCTTGACCGAACATCTGCTGTGTGAACAAGGTCAGAATGCCTTTCAGGTCGCTCATGCGGATGTTGCGGTCAACGACCAGCCCTTCGATCTGCATGAAGACGTGAGAGTGGGTCGCGTCGTCGTCATCGCGGCGGTACACGCGACCCGGCGCGATGATGCGCACCGGCTGCGGCGAAGTCTCGCCGCGCTGTTTGGCCGCTTCCACATTGGCGCGCAGCACGCGGCCCTGCACCGGGGAGGTCTGCGTGCGCAGCAGCATGTCTTCCGAGATATAGAAGGTGTCCTGCATGTCGCGGGCCGGGTGGTTCTTCGGCACGTTCAAAGCGCCGAAGTTGTTGTAGTCGGTCTCTACTTCCGGGCCTTCTGCGATCTGGAAGCCGAGGCCGAGGAAGATCTCTTCCGCCTCGCGGATCAGGCGGTTCAACGGATGTTCGCTGCCAAGCGGAACATTGCGTCCGGGCAGGGTGACGTCGATCGTCTCTTCGCGCAGACGTTTCTCGCGCTCTTGGCGGCGCAAGTCTGACTCGCGCGCTTCCAGAGCTTGCTCCAGCGCTTCACGCACTTCGTTGACCAGAGCGCCGATTACCGGACGCTCTTCGGCGCTAAGGTCTTTCATGCCGCGCAAAGCGGCGGTCAGTTCACCTTTCTTGCCGAGGTAGGTCGCTTTCCAGTCACCGAGCTGTTGCAGCGATGTCTGCTCTTGCAGCTTCTCCAGCGCTTGTTCTTTCAGTACAGCAAGCTGTTCTTTCATTCGTGTTCCCTCCTGCTTCATGTATCCAAAATAAAAAAGACCTTCATCCCAGGCAAGGGACGAAAGTCTTCGCGGTACCACCCTAATTGAGCATGGGCAAAAACACCCACGGCTCCACTTCGTTTCCAGGTAACGGCAGTCTGCTGCCGGCTTGCCCTACACAGGTTGCAAGAACCGTTCAGGCAAGCAGCTCGGGAGTGAACTTCGGCGGTCGTCATCGCGTAAGGATGCTTGCAGTCTGTGGCATCCTCTCCCTGTACGCTTCCGAGCGCTTACTCTCTCCGTCCATGCTGTTGGTTGTTCGATTGTGCTATTGATTACTTAGTATAGTACAGGGCAAAAAGCTTTGCAACTGCAAACGTGCAAAATGAGGCCGTCCCTAACGGTCGGGTCCGGGTTCGCCGACCGGTTCGTTCGATTTGCGGACGAACTGAAAGTGGTAAAAAATCTCGATCCCGGCGACGAGCAGGCCGACAAACCAGGCAAACGTCCAGGAGACGTTCATGCCGGGCAGAAAATAGTTCCCGGCAAAAACGACGAGGGCGGCCAGCACGAGGTCGACGGCGACGGCGACGATCTGGTTCACCGCCCGCGGGATGATCAGGTCGGCCGCATAACCGAGCACGGCGATGATCAGACCGAGCATCACGGCATGGAACAGGTTGGCCTGCCCCCAGAGCGGGAAGAACAGCGCAATAAAATACACAGCTGCGATCATTGAGCCCAGTTTCACCACAAACGCAAGCAGATGTCGGTTCACTGCAAACACCTCCATAGAGGAAGTCTGCCCCGCCAGCAGGTGAACCATGCAAGTTCCTGCCATGCACAAGTTTCCGCCTGTGCCAGACCCTCCCTCAACAACAAAAGGCACCGCTCGCAGTGCCTCTCGCTTTCGCTTAGTGCGAACGTTGGCGCAGCGCTTCGTAGAGCATGACCGACGAGGCGATCGCCGCGTTGAGCGATTCGGCCTGTCCGGGCATCGGCAAGGTGATGTTGTGGTCGACCAGCGCGGTCACAGCGGCGCTCAGGCCGTGCGCTTCCGAACCGATTACCAGTGCGGTGCCTTGCGTGAAATCGTGCTGGTACACCGTCTTCTTTGCATCGACCGCCGTGCCGACGACGGCGACGCCTTGGCGCTGCATCGCGGGCAGGAACAGCTCCAGATCAACTTCGAAAATCGGCAGGTGGTACATCGACCCCATGGTCGAGCGCACCACTTTCGGATTGTAGAGATCGACACACGTTTTGCCGAGGAACACGCCGGTCGCGCCGACCGCATCGGCGGTGCGGATCATCGTCCCGAGGTTGCCCGGGTCCTGGATCCCGTCCAGCACCAGATACAGCGGGTTGTTCTTGTTCGCCAAATAGCCTTCCGCGTCGCCCGCCGTCTGCTTGATCACGGCGATCACGCCCTGCGGCGTCTTGGTGTCGGAAATGTGCTCCATCACCGACTCCGTCACTTCATACACCGCGGTGCCGAGCGAGGCGAGGCCGTTGATGATCTTGTCATAGCGCCCGGACTGCAGGTCACCGCTGAGCAGCACCGCTTCGATCGGTGCCCCGGATGCCACCGCATCTTCGACCAGACGCGTGCCTTCCGCTATGTACAGCCCTTGCTGATTGCGATATTTCTTCTGCTTGAGCGCAGCCCAGTCTTTGACCCGGCCGTTCTTGACCGACGTAATCTGTTCAAAATTCATCAGAGTCTGTTCACCCTTTATCTGTTTTCGTCAAGCTCATCTAAATCTTCATTCTTCCCAACCACCACCAGAACATCCCCTTGATGCAGAAGGTCGGTCGCGATCGGCGAGATGTTGATGTCCTTGCCGTGCTTGATCGCCATGACGTTGACCCCGTAACGGCGGCGCAGGTCGAGCTGTTCCAGCGACTTGCCGATAAATTTGCTCGGCGCCTGCAACTCGTAGATCGAATAGTCGGGAGCCAGCTCAATATAATCCAGGATGTTCGGCGAGACCAGGTTGTGCGCCACCCGGTAGCCCATGTCGCGCTCCGGATAGACCACTTTGTCCGCCCCGATCTTCTCCAGCACCTTGCCGTGCAGTTCATCCTGCGCTTTGACGACGATATACTGCACGCCGAGCTCTTTGAGAATCAGCGTCGTCAAAATGCTGTTCTTCACGTCGTTGCCGATCGCGACGATGACGACGTCAAAATTGCGGATGCCGATCGACTTCAGCGCGTTTTCATCGGTCGAATCGGCCGTCACCGCATGCGTGACCAAGTCGGCGATATCCTGAATGATGTCATCATCCGAATCGATGCCCAGCACATCGTAGCCCATCTCGTACAGCGTGCGCGCCACAGAAGTGCCGAAGCGTCCAAGGCCGACCACCGCGAATTGTTTTGCCATTGTAGTTTTCCCCCTTTGCCGATGCTTGATCGGTCACGTTCGGTAAGCAGCTTTTGTTCCTAGCATACCCCAATCATACGAAAAAAGGCCTGCCGAAGCAGGCCTTTCCAGCGCAAGTTACGCGTTTACTTTCGATTTTGCCAGGTTTGCCAGTTCTGCAAACGCTGCTGCATCGTTAACAGCGAGGTCAGCCAGCATCTTGCGGTTGACTTCTACGCCTGCTACTTTCAAGCCGTGAACCAGCTTGGAGTAGGACAGACCGTTGATGCGAGCTGCTGCGTTGATACGAGCGATCCACAGTTTGCGGAAGTCGCGTTTCTTCTGGCGGCGGTCACGGTATGCGTACAGCAGGGACTTCATGACCTGTGCATTTGCAGTTTTAAACAGACGATGCTTGGAACCGCGGAAACCGCGTGCAAGCTTCAGGATTTTCTTATGGCGACGGCGGGTAACAGTACCACCTTTAACTCTCGGCATTCTAAGTAACCTCCTATGCTGTGTTCAAACAGAAAATAATAGTCTTACAGGTAGGTGAGCATTTGCTCGATACGCTTTTGGTCGGACTTGTGTACAGTACCGCGCTTGCGCAGTTTGCGCTTCACTTTTTGCTCTTTGTTGGAGAACATATGGGAAGTGTATGCATGGCTGCGGGAGAGCTTGCCGGAACCGGTACGCTTGAAACGCTTCGCCGCGCCGCGATGAGTTTTCATTTTGGACATGGTGCGAACCTCCAATTGCTAGTTTAGTTGTTGGTGTTTTTCGGCGAAAGGATGATCATCATCGAACGGCCTTCAAGCTTCGGTGCACGCTCGAGGACGGCGATTTCTTCACATTCTTTAGCCAAGCGGGTCAGAACTTTGATCCCGATATCTTGATGCGTGATCTCACGACCGCGGAAACGGACGCTCGCTTTGACCTTGTCGCCTTCGTTGAGGAATTTGACGGTATTGCGCAGCTTCGTTTGGAAGTCGTGTTCTTCGATATTCGGGGTCATGCGGATTTCTTTGATGGATACGATCTTCTGGTTCTTACGAGCTTCTTTTTCTTTCTTGCTCTGCTCGTACTTGAACTTGCCGTAGTCCATGATCCGGCATACAGGAGGCTTGGCCGTGGGTGCCACGTTCACCAAGTCGAGGTTCTTGTCAGCTGCGATCTGCAGCGCTTCACGAAGCGACTTAATTCCGAGCTGATCACCGTTGACATCGATCACCCGCACCTCACGTGCGCGGATGCCCTCATTGATTTGAACATCGTCTTTGCTAATAACCTGTCACCTCCAGAGTTAATGGCCCAACCTGTGTTGAAGAAAAAAGAAATGCGGGATGTATTCGGAGAATACATCCCGCATGGTTACAGACGAAATTAAAATCCGCGCTGAAACGTTCGCATGACCCGGTCACAATCCTTCGAGGACGCTCTTCGGGTGAGAAGCGGGAAGCTTCTTCTTTCTTCACGTAGTATGCCATTAAACTTCTTTATGTAGATTACCCGAAACGAGATTGCCTGTCAACCATTTTTTATTGATCGGTCGCTTTTTGTGCGGGCAGGTCGGCCCACTGGTGCACCGTATGGCAGAGCGGACAGCCCCGGCAGACTACCGTCTTGTCGGCGAAGATCTTCGTCACCGTCTCCGCCAGCGGCGGCAGGCTCTCCCCGCCGGCATGGATGTGCAGCTTCTCCGGGGCGAGGCTGATCAAGGTGCTCATCAACATGTCCTCCACCACCGGGTCGGCGATGTCGCCCGGCTCGATCGGCTTGCCTTCCGCGTTGTACAACCGGGTCGTGTTCTCGTCTAAGCATACCATATGCAGCAGCGGCAGTCGCGGCTCCTGCACATCCAAAAAATAGCGCAGGATCTTCACGAACTCCTGATACTCAAGATCCATCAGATATTCGTCGATCGACTGCAGAGCCACGCGGTGCAAATCTTCCTGCAGCGACCGCATCCGGAAGCGCAAAAGCCCTTCGATCAGCAGTTCATGGCCCAAGAGCAGCTGCTCTTGCACCGACAAAGCGATGTGCTGGGCGCGCAGCGGCTTGCCGTCTTGGCCGAGCAGTCCGGCCAGCATCTTGACCGCAGAGTCGGCGAGGTATTCCACTTCATCCGCCCCGTAATAATAAAAGTCGCTTGCCACGATCTTTTGCAGTTCATACCGCTCCCACACGTCTGTGACAAACTCTGCGATCCCTGCGGAGATGACTGCCATTGCGATCTCTGTGCAGTTGTCTTCAATGCCTTCGCTCGTCCCGCTCACTCTGTATGTATAAAAGGTGTACTTCCCGCGCGAACATCGCTCGCCGATCAGCCGGATGCCGTGCTCTTGCCACAGCTGCTCCCGGGCCTGCTCTAAAATGGCGCACAGCTCTTCGGCGTGTTTTTCCGCCCCAACGGTCAGTTTCTTCAACCCGCATCTCCCTCCTTCCAGATCGATCCAGTCTGTCCAATGTGTTATGGATAAGTGTATGCAAGCACAGAGGCTCCTATACAACTTTTAGGTGGAGATGATGCCAAGATGTGTGCGGAGAGCGGACAGCCCCGGCATGGGACACTAAGCCCAGCACATGCTGTGACATCTGGAAAAGGGAGGTCCTACACGCTGATGCGTAAACGCTCCGTCTGCCAATGGTTCCTCGTAGCCGTCTGCTCGATCGCGCTCGCCCTGTCCGGCCCGGCCGGCATGCCGGCTCGCGCGCAAGGGACCGGCGAGGTGACGCTCGCCAACGTATTTCCGAAAGTGGACCAGATGCAGACCAACTCCTACCGCTTTCAAGCGGCCGCCGGCCCGGTCACGATCTCCGCGCCCGGCATGACGACCGGCCAGTATCTGTCCGTGCGGGTGGAAAATGCGACCACGCATGATATCGTGCATGATGAATTGATCGGCCGGGACGAGCCTGGCGCAGAAGAGCCTGTCAGCCAATCGACCAGCTTTGCTCTGTCCTCGCCAGGTGCCTACAATCTGCTGATCAGCAACCTCTACCTCGGCGACTCGGGCGCTGCGACGATCAATGTCACGATCAGCGGCACCGGCCTGACCGTCCCTGACACACTGGTGCCGGAACTGACCATGCGTGCCTTTACGCGCGGCGAAGTGATCACCAAGCCGTTCGATCTGGCGCCCAGCGTGTCGTCGAAAGTCCCGTCGGCGAAACTGCACCTCTATCTGGACGGCGAACTGCACAGCGAGACGGCGCTGACCACTGGCACCCATTCGGCGATCATCAACCCGGCGTCGTTTCAAGACGGCTTTCATGAGCTGACCGTCACCGCGTCGCGGCCAAACTCCGCCAATGAGACGGTGCTGTTCGGCACTTTCTTCTCATCGGTGCGTCCGTCGTTCCTCGATGTTCCGCCGACGTTCTGGGCGTACGGACATATTGAGGTCTTGCATGAGCTCGGCATGATCACAGGCTATGCAGGCAATTTCCAGCCGAACAAGCAGAGCTCCCGCGCCGAATATGCCACCCTGCTCGCCAACTATTTCTTCTCGCCGGAAGAAATCGCCGCCGCGCCGGTGAAAGGGCCGTTTGCCGATGTGGATCAAAAGCACTGGGCGGCGAAGATGATCAATCTGCTCGCCAAAAACAACATGATCACAGGCTCTGTCAACGCCCGTGGGCAGCAGGTGTTCCGCCCGGGCGACACGATCACCCGCGCGGAAGCAGCCGTGATGGTCGGCAACATCCTCGGCTTTTCCCAACAGGATATCACCGGCCAGACCACTTCGCTCTCCGACTTCGCAACAGTTCCGTCCTGGGCCAAGCCGTCCGTGCTGATCATGAACCAGTACGGCTTCCTAAACGGCATCCCAGAGAATGGCCGCTACTATTTCTACCCGTTCCACCACCTCACCAAAGCGCAAGGTGCGACGATCTTGGCGAAAGTGATCGGCTATTAAGAAACAAAACCGCTCCCGAATGTGGGAGCGGTTTCTATTTTTTCGTCGGCAGCGACACGGTAAACGCCGTGCCTTCGCCCGGCGTGCTGTCGACGCGGATCTTGCCGTGGTGCGCTTCGACGATCCATTTGGCGATCGAAAGTCCCAGTCCGGTGCCGCCGTCAGACGAGGTGCGGACTTTATCACCCCGATAGAAGCGGTCGAACACGAACGGCAGGTCTTCGCGCGCGATGCCTGCGCCGTTGTCCTCGACGACGATCTCCGCGCCGTGCGCGCTGCGGTTGCAGGCCACGTGCACCTTGCCGCCTGTGCCGGTGTATTTCAACGCGTTGTCGAGCAGGATTACCAGCAGTTGGCGCAGTCGGGCTTCGTCCGCTTCGATGCGGATGCCCGGCTGCAGTTTGGTGGTCAGCTTGATCTCGCGCAGTTCGGCCATCTGGGCGAACTGCCAGGAGATCTCGGCCAGCAGCGCATCGAGCGGCAACAGTTTGCGCTCGATCTCCAACTGGTTAGAGTCGGAGCGGGCCAGCGTCAGCAGGTCGCTGACCAGCTTGTTCATCCGCCGCGCCTCTTTGTAGACGCCGGCGATCTTTTCGCTTTCCTCTTGGATCGTGCGCTCCGGATGGCGGAACAGCAGCTCCGTTTGCGACTGGATCACCGCCAGCGGCGTGCGCAGTTCATGGGAGGCGTCGGCGACGAACTGCTGTTGTTTTTCCCACGAGATGCGGATCGGCACCAAGGCCCGTCCGGCCAGAAACAGGCCGGCGAGGATCGTGACGATCCCGCCGAACAGCGTGCCTGCGCTCAAGACGGTCAGCAGGCGGTTGAGAATCGCCTGTTCGGAGTCGATGTTGCGCACCAGCTGCACTTTGGCGAGCGACACTTTGAACAGGTTGCCTTTCAGCTCGATCAGCGTGTTGCCGGGCGTGCCGATCGTCAGCACGCGATAGCTGTGCGCGCCAAAGCGGTACGTTTGCGGGAGATCGTGCGGCGCGATCTTTTGAAATTCCAGCACGTCCGCCTCTTCCATCTCCTCTTGGCTCGGATTGGTGTTGATCAGTTTGCCTTCTGTCGTCCAGGCCAGCAGGACGGCTTGGCGGTCCAACTGACGGCCGACGGGGCGGAACATCGGACCCTGATCCCCGTTGAACATGCGCTGTGACTGGTCGACCATGGCGGCGTCGACCTGATCGAGCAGCCGCTCTTCCATGTAGAGATAGAGCATGGTGCTGCCCGCGATCAATATGACAAAAAAGACGAGTGCGTTTAAGAAGACCAGTTTGTTGCGGATCTGCGCGAACATCAGCCGATCTCCTTCAGCATATAGCCGACGCCGCGCACGGTGTGGATCAGGCCGTCGCAGTTCTGCAGGGCCAGCTTTTTGCGCACATAGTGCAGATAGACATCTACGACCCCCATATTGGTGTCAACGTCGAATCCCCACACGCGGTCAAAAATCTGCTCTTTCGTTAAGATCTGCCCCCGGTTGAGCAGCAGAAACTCCAGCAGCTTGTATTCTTTCGCCGTCAGTTTCAAAGGCGCGCCTTCCACAAACGCATCAAATTCTTTCGCTTTCAGCACGAGCGGCCCGCAGACCACTTCACCGCTTTCACTGACGCCGCCTTTGCGCCGCAACAGCGCGCGGGCGCGGGCGAGCAGTTCCTGAAAGGCAAACGGTTTGGTCAGATAATCATCCGCCCCCGCGTCCAGCCCCTTGACCCGGTCTTCCACCGAATCGCGGGCGGTGAGCAGCAAGATCGGGGCTGTGCTTCCCGCCTTGCGCAGCGCTTTGATGATCTCCAGCCCCGTTTTGCCCGGCAGCATGATGTCCAGCACGAGCAGGTCGTAGATGCCCTGCCCGGCATACAAGAGCCCGTCCAATCCGTTGTCGGCTCGGTCGGTCTGGTAGCCTTCTTCTTCAAAAACGTCTGCCACCGCCTTCAAGAGCGAAGCATCATCTTCGACGATCAGCACTTTCATCGCATCGCCCCCTTTTTCCAGTGTGTTCAGCTACTGGGTAAATACTCGAAAAGGACAGGCAATCCCTGCCTGTCCTTCCCGAAACGCTTTTTAGTCGATGCGCAGCGAAGTCGGAGCCGGAATTGCCGAGGTTGCCGCTGCCCCTTCGATGCTGCCCGGGAAACCGCCGAATACCTGACCACCGAAGCCCGGACCGCCGTGTCCGTGGTCGCGTCCGCCGCCGAATTTGCCAGTGCTGTTGATCATCTCTTGCAGGTGTTCAGCGGTCAGCTTCGCTTTCATGTCATCCGCCTGCTCCTGTGTGATCTTGCCGTCGGTCACTGCCTGCTCCAAATGCTTTTGCTGCTGGGTCTGCAGGAACTCGATCAACTTGGCTTCGGTGATGCCTTTTCCTTCTGCGATCTGCTTCAGCGTCTTGCCTTCCTGTTGCGCGGTGCGCAGCTCCGTTTCGGTCAGGCCGAGGAACGTTGCCAGCTCCTCGCCACCGCCCGGACCGTGCAGGATGACGTGTCCTTTGCCGCCGGGGCCGATTTTGCCGGTGCTGTTGATCATCTCTTGCAGGCGTTCGGTCGTCATGCCCGCTTTCATCTTATCCGCCTGCGCTTGGGTCAGCTTGCCGTCGGTCACCGCTTGCGCCAACTGTTTTTGCTGCTCGGTCTGCAGGAACTCGATCAGCTTCGCTTCGGTGATGCCTTTGCCTTCTGCGATCTGCTTCAAGGTCTTGCCTTCCTGCTGGGCGGTGCGCAGCTCCGCTTCGGTCACGCCGAGGAAGGTCAGAAGCTCGCCGCCGCCAAACTGGATCTTCATCATTTTCTTGCCGGCTGCCGGCGCTTGCTGCTGTTGCTGCGTGGTCTGGTTGTCGGTCGTGGCTGCCAGCGCGGTGCCGGAACCGGCCAACACGGCCGCGATCCCCAAGGTCATCAAGAATTTCGATTTTCTGCTCATCATATTACACTCACCCTTTCGGTTGTAATTGCTTGCCTGTCTCCCTTACAACCTCAGTATGGAGCAGCATCTTTAGATTTTCTTTAAAAAAAGCCCCTCCGAAGAGGGGCTGGAACATTTATTTTGTCAACATGTGGAACACTTGCTCCACATCTTTATCGCCACGGCCGGAAATGTTGATGATGATGATCTGATCGCGGGACATCTGCGGGGCGAGCTTCATCGCATGCGCGACCGCATGGGAGCTTTCCAAGGCCGGGATGATGCCTTCGGTGCGGGAGAGCGCTTGGAACGCGTCCAGCACTTCGTCGTTGCTGACGGCAACGTACTCGGCGCGGCCCGACTCCTGCAGGTGGGAGTGTTCCGGTCCGATGCCCGGGTAATCCAACCCGGCTGCGATCGAATACGTTTTGCGCGGATTGCCTTCTTCATCGAGCAGGACGAGGCATTTGAAACCGTGGATGACAGCCGGAACGCCTTCTGCCATCGTCGGCGCCTGATCCGGCTCCACGCCGATCAGCCGCACGCCCGGTTCATCGATGTAGTGGGCAAACGCGCCGATCGCGTTCGACCCGCCGCCTGCGCAGGCGATCACCGCGTCGGGCAGCCGGCCTTCTTTTTCGAGAATCTGGCGCTTCGACTCTTCGGAGATCACCGCTTGGAAATGTTTGACCATCGTCGGGAACGGATGCGGGCCAACGGCCGACCCGAGCAGATAAAAGGTGTTCTGGTAATTTTGCACGAGATCGCCGAGCGCTTCGTCGACCGCGTCTTTCAAACGGCCCTGGCCTTTGTCGACAGCGACGACTTTCGCACCGAGCAGTTCCATCCGAAACACGTTCAACGACTGGCGGCGCGTGTCTTCCGCCCCCATGTAGATCGTGCAGTCCATATCGAACATCGCGCAGACGGTCGCCGTGGCCACGCCGTGCTGACCGGCGCCGGTCTCCGCGATGATCCGTTTGGCGCCCATGCGCTTGGCGAGCAGGATCTGCCCCATCACGTTGTTGATCTTGTGCGCGCCGGTGTGATTGAGATCTTCCCGCTTCAAATAGATCTTCGCCCCGCCGAGCTTCTCGGTCAGGTTCTTGGCGAAGGTCAGCGGGTTCTCCCGCCCGACATACTCGCGGAGGTAGTAACGGAATTCTTCATTGAATTCCGGGTCGTCTTTGTATTTGTAAAATTGCTCGCTCAAGTAGTCCATAACTTCCTGCAGTTCCGGCGGCACGTAGCTGCCCCCGAATTGTCCAAACCTGCCTTGCGTGGTCTCTGTGCTCATCTCAACTTCCTCCTCAGAAAATGTAACTCTAACTTTACTGACTTCTCATCTATGGTTAATTATAACAGAGCATTTCAACGCATTCAATCTGGTCTCCTGGAACTGGTATAATCAAGAATAGGTATCAAGATGGAGGAGGTTAAATCTGATGATCGAGTGGAACGGACGGGAGTTTGAAGGTGAGGACCTGCGCGACGAGGATTTTACGGAAGGGGAGCTGCGGGACTGCAAGTTTGTGAATTGCGATTTCCGGCATGCGGAGATGAAAGAGCTGCAGACGCACGGGTGCCAGTTTGTCGGCTGTGATTTCAGCGGGGCGCTGCTGAACAACTCGGTGCATCACAACGCAGCGTTTGTGAACTGCCAGTTCGAGGCGGCCAACCTGTTTGTGACGGAGCTGAAAGGGTGCAAGCTGACCGGGTCGAGTTTTGTGGAGGCGGTATTGACCGGTGTGACGATCGCCGGCGGCGACCTGTCGTTCGTGAACCTGCGTTCGCAGGACCTGAAGGGGCAAAAGCTGCGCGGGGTGCGCTTCGTGGAAGCGGATCTCTACGGCTGCAGCTTGGAAAAAGCCGACTTGCGCGACGCCGACCTGAGCCGCGCCAACCTCGCCCACACCAAGCTGAGCGGCGCAGATTTTCGCGGGGCGGCGATGGACGGCGTGCCGTTTGAAAACATGGACGTGCGCGGCGCGAAACTGGACATGGAGCAAGCGGTGCTGTTTGCCAGAGCGCACGGAGCGAAGGTGGATTGAAGAAAGCATGCAAATAGCCCTGATGTCAGGGCTTTTTTGATTGGCTGCGCTGTCGGTGCACGGCCGCACGGCGCTTCCATGCAAAAAGAGAGCGGTGGTCAACCCCACGCTCTCCGGATCTGACGTATGCGATTAATAATACCGACGCGCCCCGACGAAATGCGGGCCCCAGAACGTGTTGCTCATCGAGTAGACCCAGATGCCTTTGGACGAGGTGGCGGAAATGAATTTGTTATGGCCCATGTAGAAGCCGACGTGCGAGATGTGCTTCCCTTCGAGGGCAAAAAAGACGAGGTCGCCAGGCTGCAATTTCCAGCGGTTGATCGCGCGTCCGTATTTATACAGGCCGGCCGAAGTGGTGCGCGGGACGTTCACGCCGAACTTGCGGAACATGTAATAGACGAAACCGGAGCAGTCGAAGCCTTTGGACGGCGATTCGGCGCCCCAGACGTATTTGACACCGGTGTAATGCGTGGTGTCGGCGATCATCTTGCGCTTGAGGATCGCGTGCGAGATCTCACGCTGGGTAACGGGTCCGACCACGCCGTCCGCATGGATGCTGTAGGCGAGTTGGAAGTTTTTCACCGCCTGTTTGGTGACGGTGCCGTAGTAGCCGGTGATTTTCCAGTGTGTATAATAGCCAAGCGTTTTCAAGTTGGTCTGCAACTGCCGCACCGCCCAACCGGAGTAGCCTTGTTTGAGCAGGCCAGGCGTCAGCGTGGTCGGAAGCAGGACAGCAGACGTTTCGGCTGCGGCCTGCTGTTGAGGCACTTGGTGGTTCGCTTGGGCAGGCAGGCTGGTGCAGATCAGCGAAGCGGCGAGTAAGACGGAGCAGAGCATCCGTTTGGCAAACAATCTCATGTGAAATTCCTCCTTCGGCTCTTGTACCCTATTAAGATCACCAGAAGGGGAAGTTCACATGACTGGAAAAAAGCCCCCGGTAAGTTCCGGGGGCCAGAAGGAAGCGCTCTGTGTTTTTCACAAAACGGCCAGCTTGGCATTGTTGGTGATTTTTCGACGGAACACACCTTCTCACTCTCACATTGCGACCGGCTGGCCTTTCATGAAACATTTCGCTTATGTAGTTAGTCGCAGGCGGGTACCGTTTTGTTTCATTTCTGATCTATTTTTCTTTCGATCGTCTGATCTAATTTTCTTTCGATCGCTTCGAGGCGCTTTTCGATCTCGCCAGTATTGTTGCCCGTTTTGAAGATCTTCACAAGCAGGAAAACGACCCCAATGATGATTCCGGTCAAAAGTAAAAAGCCGATTAGTTGTATCACAAGTGTGCCAACTTGAATTTCCAAATCGTAGCCCTCCTTCCTTTCCTACATGGTAATACGCAGCATGAGGCAAAAAGTTACAGATTAACGAAATCGCAAAAACGCCCGTCATCCGAAGATGACGGGCGTTCTCATATGGTGGAATCGAGAGGAATCGAACCTCCGACCCCCACCGTGTCAAGGTGGTGCTCTCCCTCTGAGCTACGATTCCATATGGAGGTGGCACCCGGATTTGAACCGGGGGTCAAGGATTTGCAGTCCCACGCCTTACCACTTGGCTATGCCACCGTATGGGTTATGAAAAATGGAGCGGAAGACGGGATTCGAACCCGCGACCCTCGCCTTGGCAAGGCGATGCTCTACCCCTGAGCCACTTCCGCACGTACAGGATGTACCGTGTCCAGCGTTGCGACAGGACGTCGCGCTTTTAGCTGGGCTACCTCCGTCCCGCGTTGCGACAGGATGTCGCGTTCTTAGCGGGGCTACCTTCGTCCGGCGTTGCGACAGGACGTCGCGCTTTTAGCTGAACTTCCTTAAATGGTGGCTCGGGACGGAATCGAACCGCCGACACGAGGATTTTCAGTCCTCTGCTCTACCGACTGAGCTACCGAGCCATGTTGTTATTCATTTTAAGTGGCGGAGCTGACGGGATTCGAACCCGCGATCTCCCGCGTGACAGGCGGGCATGTTAGGCCACTACACCACAGCTCCATTGAAGTTGGTGGAGGTTGACGGGATCGAACCGCCGACCCTCTGCTTGTAAGGCAGATGCTCTCCCAGCTGAGCTAAACCTCCAGAATAGATAAAGTAGCAGGAACATCTACTACTTTATCAGTTTCTCGACTGTGCGTCAAGAGACAATCTTTGGTGGAGAATAGGGGACTTGAACCCCTGACCCCTGCGCTGCCAGCGCAGTGCTCTACCACTGAGCTAATTCCCCGCGGCGACAAGACTTATTATATAGCGCTGATAAAACAAAAGCAACAGCCAAATCCAAACAAAAAAGAGAACTCCCGAAGAAGTCCTCCTTTTGCTGGTGATTAGCGCGTTCTTCGTACAGCTAACGCAAGATCTCTACGTTTTGCTTCACATTGTCGAACGAACCGACCCCGCGAGGAATGAAGATCTCCTCCTTGCGGCCGGCGCGCAGGCGCTTGGTGATATAGTCGGTCGCCACCTGCGGGTCGATGCGGTCGCCGCAAGTATAGACATCGACGCTCGCATACCCGTGCTCCGGAAAGGAGTGAATCGTCAGGTGCGATTCGGAGATGACCACGACCCCGCTCACCCCTTGCGGCGTGAACTTGTGGAACACCACTTCCCGAACTTCAGCTCCCGATTCGAGCGCTGCGTTCACCATGATTCGTTCGACTTCTTCCTGGTTGTTCAGAATCTGTCCGTCACATTCCCACAGTTCTGCAATGACGTGTCGTCCCATCGTGTCCATGCGTTCAGCCTCCTTGCGCTGGAGATGCGAGTTACGCTTGTTCTATGCTCTGATAGACTCGTACATAGCTTTTCCCGGAACGCATCTCCACCATGTAGGAAGTATCCCCCGTGTTCGCCAAGTGCTGGTTGTGCGTGACCATGATGATCTGCCGCCCGAACGCGGTGGACAACTGCTTCAAGAACTCCGCCACTTGGCGGGAGTATTCTTCCGACACGTGTTTCGCCGGCTCGTCGAGGATGATCGGCCCGTCAAGTCGCGGGCGGTTGGCATGCAAGAGCGCCGCGCGCAGCGCCAGCGAGATCACGTCAACCACCCCGCCGCCGCGCGCATCCTGCGGGCGCGTCTGCACGGGGATCTCGCCGCCGTATTTGGAGACGACGAGAAACTCCCCTTCCGCCCGTCCCCGCACTTCATCGATCTCCACGCGAAACTCGATGTCCTGATCGCCGAAGATAAACTGCAGCGCGTTGGTGACCATCGTCTCGATCTGCCGCCGCGCCTGTTCGCGGGCGAAGGCGCTCGACTCCTGCAGCAGAATCTTGACCCCTTCCAACTTGACGATCTCCGCGCGCTTCTCCGTCACTTTGTCTTCCACTTGCCGCTTTTTGCGCAGCAGCGCTTCCTGCTCACCCAAGCGGCGGTTGTAATGATCGCGCAGCTTGGCGATCGCGCTGTCGTGCTGAGCTGTATCGATCGTCATCTCCGCTCACCTACGCCTGGCTCTTGATCAGATCCCACGGAATCAGGGATTCCACTTCGTCGGCCAACTGCGCGATCTCTCGCTCCAACTTTTCGATCTCCTGCTCCAAGAGCTCCGGGTCGACCTGTTCGGCGCGGATCTGTTCGAGGATCTCTTCCTGCTGCTTGAGCAGAGCGTCTTTGCGCAGTTCTGCTTTGTAGCGCATGTCTTTCGCTTTGGCGAGACCGTCTTTTAATGTGGACAATTTAGTATCGATGGCTGTGCTCATGGGGGAGTCCTCCTTTAAATTCATCAAGCAGTCGTTCGGTCGTATGTTCATCGATCGGCGCGAAACAGACCGGGCACGACCCGGAGCGCTTCAGCGCCTCGCTGTATTCTGCCAGCTTCTCGGTGATCTCCAGCGCGTTCGCTTTCAGGTACTGGTCCGCTTTGCGCAGCCGGTCGCCGAGGTCGAACAGGTCTTCGTTCATCTTGATCAGCAATTGCTGGCGGCCGGTCAGCATCACCAACTGCTCCAGCGCCCATTCAGCACGCTCCGTTTTGGCCAGCGCGGCGAGCATGTTCTGAAGCGCCTGAAGCTTGTGCGACAGGTCTGCTTTTTTCACGACGAGGTCGCGCAGCTTCTGCGCCTGCAGGCGTTTGTGATCGAGCAGATCGAGCCGCCCGCCGAGCTCTGGCGTGCCCTGGGTCAGCTCCAGCACGCGGTCGATCCTGGCGAGCAACTGCCCGGTATCGGAGCGCTTGGTGCGCAAGAGGTGCAAGTTCATCAGGCGGTGTTTCGACGCTTCCAGCCGGTGCACGCGCTGTTCAGCGTCCGCCAGCCCTTCTGTCCGCTGCAAAACCGCCTCGACACGCCGCCGCAGCTGGTGCAATTGGGCACGCGATTCGCCAAGCTTGCTCAGGCGGTGGAAGCGGGCGAGCAGCGTCTCGCTGGTGCCAAGCTCTTGCTCCGCCTGCCCGAGCCCAGCCGTGCGCTGCAGGACCACATCGGTGCGGGCGATGCCGTCGGCTACCGTGTCGCGCTTATTGCGGGCCTGCTGCAGGCGCAACGCTTTGCTCTGCAAGGTGATGGCGCGCTCCGCCTGCAGCGCTGCAAGGTCGAGGTGTGCGGTCCGCGCCAGCACCTGTTCAGCCTCGCTCAGGTCGCTTTGCACCGCCTGCCGTTTTTTGGCCAGGGCCTGCAGGCGAAGCAGGCGGGCGGAGAGGTCTTTGCGCGCAGTTTGTTTTTCTTCGACGAGCAGCAGGATGTTTTCCAGATAGGGCAGGTCGGAAAATTGCTCCAGCTCCTGCTCGACTTCGGTCAGCTGCTCGCGGAAGCCGCGCTCGTCCGCATTGGCGCGGGTCAGGTCGCGATTGGTGTCGCGGGAGGCGGCGTCGATGATGTGCACGCCGTTCAAGCGCCCGATCGCTTTCGCTTTGATCGAGCCCGGTTCGGACAGCAAAAAAGGCGGTTCGAGCTGCGTCCCGAGATGCAGCGGCGTCTCGTTGTCTTCATCGAGTGCGACTTTGCGCACGCCGGTCAAGTCGCTGACCTCTTTGGGCACCGTGTTGCCGAAGCCTTCGTAGATCTGCTCCTCACCGCTGGCCTGCATGACGATGTAGCGGTTTTTCGACGGGGTGCGCTCGCGGGTGACGCGCGACCCGTCGGCGAGCTCGATCATCACCCGGCATTGGGTGGCGCCGACGCGCATGAAGTCGGAGCCGCGCGGCTCGTTGTAGAGCAGCCAGCGCAGAGCGCGGATCACCGCCGATTTGCCGTTGTCAGAAGCGCCGACGATGACGTTGAGCCCGTCGTCGAACGCCATTTCGGTCAGTTCGTGCGATTGGAAATTCTCGATGCGCAAGTTGCGGATCGTCTTCAGGTTCATGATGCACTCTCCCCGGTCGACAGGCGTTCCTGCGCGGCGGCGATGCGCTTCATCGCCTCTTCGCGCACATCCGGCTGCAAGCCGTCGCGGGACGCGATCTCGTCGATGATCGCGCCGATGTCGATCACTTTGTAGTCGCCTGCCGCTTTGATGCCTTGCACAAAGTCGGCGAGGCGCTGCTGCGTAAATGCCGCCTCTTCATTTTTCGAACGGTCGAGGCACTCGTCGCCGGGCGGGGCGGTGGTGAGCTTGATTTTTTTCAGCACCAGTTCGCCGCTCGTCATGTCGAGCAACAGCACTTGCGGCGTGCGCCCCGCATCGGCGGGATGGTTGGATAGGCGGACGAAGCCGCCCGGGTTGTAGAAGATCTTGCCCTCATGCTTCACTTCCGGCCAGCCCATATGGTTGTGGCCGCACAGCGTGAGGTGAGCTTTCGTGTCGAGGATCTGGTCGAAGCGGGTATGTGCCACGCCTTCAATAAATGCGCGGTCCATCAGCATCCCGTGCACGAGGTGAATCCCAATGTCGGCGTTCACTTCGTCGATCACATAATCAAGCCGCGGATCGCGGCGGTCCAGGTCATAATGGTAGTGCTGGCCGGTCACCTGCACCTTGAACCCGTTTTTCTCAAGGTACAGCGGGTCGCCGGGATGGATTAGCTTGACGATCCCGATGCGGTCCATAAAGCCGAGCATCGTGCGCGGCAAGGTGTCCGGGTTGTGGCCAAACACATCATGGTTGCCGGCGATGCCGTAGATCGGCACGCCCGCCCCTTTCATCAAAGCGATAAAATCGGCGCAGACAGCCAGCGAGGGGCTGGGAATGTCAAAAAAATCGCCGCCGTGCAGGATGGCGTCCACCCCTTCGCGCTCCACGATCGCGTTGACTTCCTGAAACTTATTTTTTAACGTCTCCACAAAATCATCGGTGCGGTTCTGCGGCGAACTCGCCCGGATGTGAGTGTCGGTCAGATACAGCAATTTCACAAGGGTTTGCCCCTCTCTGTTTTGCATTATGTCAACTGAGGATTTCGACGCACAGGACGATCTTCCTGCCTGCGCAGCGCAGAAACTCTTGGCAAAAGAAACAGCGCCTCCGCATCGGGAGGCGCTGTGAGGCGTGGAGCGATTACTTTTCGAACAGGTTGGCCAAGCCGCCGAGCACGCTGCCTTCGTCCTTCTTGGCACCGCCTGCTGCCGCGAACACGCGGGAGGCGAGACGGGAGAACGGCAGCGATTGAATCCACACTTTGCCCGGCCCCTTCAGCGTGGCGAAGAACAAGCCTTCGCCGCCGAACAAAGCTGTTTTCACGCCGCCGACAAACTGGATGTCGTAGTCGACTTCGCGGGTCATCGCGACGAGGCAGCCGGTGTCGATCTTCAGCACTTCGCCGGGGTTCAGGTCGCGCTCATAGATCGTGCCGCCGGCATGGATAAACGCCAAGCCGTCCCCTTCGAGCTTCTGCATGATGAAGCCTTCGCCGCCGAAGAAGCCGGCACCGAGTTTGCGCTGGAAGTCAACGCCGATGGAGACGCCTTTCGCCGCGCAAAGGAAGGCGTCCTTTTGGCAGACCACTTTGCCGCCCAGCCGAGCGAGGTCGACCGGGATGATCTTGCCGGGATACGGGGCGGCGAAGGAGACGTGCCGTTTGCCGTGTCCAACGTTGGTGAAGACGGTCATGAACAAGCTCTCCCCGGTGATCAGACGCTTGCCGGCGCCAAACAGCTTGCCGACCAGACCGCCCATGCCGCCTTTGGAGCCGTCGCCGAAGATCGTCTCCATCTGAATCATGTCTTCCATCATCATCAAGCTGCCCGCTTCGGCGATTACGCTTTCCTGCGGGTCGAGTTCAATCTCGACGAATTGCATGTCATCGCCGTGCAGTTTGTAATCGATCTCATGTGCTGCCATCTGTCCTGCTCCTCCTATGCCTTGCGCGCCTCATATTCGCGGCGCAGCAGGCCCATATAGATGATGTCGTGAAACTTGCCTTCGCGGAACAGTTCCTCACGCATGCGCGCCTCCACGACGAACCCGCACTTTTCATACGAACGAATCGCCGGTTGGTTGAACTCGAAGACGCCGAGCTTGATCTTGTGCACATTGATATAGCGGAAAATAAAGTCGATCAACAGCTCCATCGCCTCCGACCCATACCCTTTGCCCCGCTGTTCCGGCCCGCCGATCATGATGCTCACCCAGCAGTTTCCATGGTTCAAGTCTACACGAAAAATGGTACAGATTCCAAGAAAAGTTCCATCTTCTAACAGTTCGATGCCAAACGTGTAACGGTCTTTTTCCGATCGGACATTCTCGACAAACTTTTCGATGTCAGACTCCATCACCGGATACGGTATCCCCGGCGAATGCATCAGGCGCGAATCAAAATCCTGCTCCAAGCGCAGGATGTGTGCAGTATCTTCGCTTTTCAAAGCGCGCAATTGGATGCGTTGTCCTTTCATGCAGCAGTTCCTCCTCTCCAAAAGGCCTTTCGGTTAGGCCTTACGATAACGCGAACCGAACGGCGTGTTTTCCTGCACGACTTTGCCCTGCTCGCACAGCTCTTCGAGGGCATGGGCGAGCTCGTCATGGCCGAGCGTGCGGCCCGCTTTGCGCGAGACGTCGGTCAGATAGGCGTTCAGGTTGAACGCGTCGATCGGCAGGATCGGCTCGATCGCTGCCCACAGCTTGGCGTCCTGCTCGGCAAACGCTTCTTCGAGCTCTTCGAACGGGTTCTTGAAGTGCGGCGATGTCGTCTTGGAGACGCGGATGCGCACGGCGTTGGTGCGCCCGGTGATCGCCGAGGAAATAAACGCCGTGCCGGACGGCAGGTACGGCAGGCGGTTCGCTTCTTCCGGCGTGATGTCGGTCTCTTCTTTAATCACCGAGATGTCGACCGAGCGCACCGTGCGAAACACCATCTTCGTCGAAAGCTGGGCCGTGATCGTGTCATCGAGCAGGGCCGGCCGCTGGGTGGCGAAGACGAGGAACACGCCGTATTTCCGGCCTTCCTGCGCGATCTCCTTCAGCACGCCTTTTGCCGGTGCGGGCACATCGCCTTTGGGGGCGAAGTTGTGCGCTTCGTCGGTGATGATGATGAACGGCGGGAACTTTTCTTCGACAGGTCTGCCTTTTTGGATCGAATCGCGGTAGTCGCGGCGCTTGCGGTACAGCTTGCGCACCACATAGAAAGCGAACACGTTCAGGAAATACATCGACCCGCGGATGACGACGAGCTGGCGTTTCAGAAATGCCTCTTCGACTTTCTTCGTTCCGGCCGACGTGAAGACGCCCTCCATCTCCAGGCGGTGCATCCGGCGCATGACCGAGCGCAGCGTCCCGGCAAAGCCGCCGACTTTGTCCTTGTAGGTCTTCAGCAGGTTGAACAAAGTCTGCACGCGCTCTTTTTCATCCGGGTTGAGATACTCCATCTCCCCGTGCTGCTTGCGAAGCTCCGCTTCGTTGTCCAGCGCTTCGGCCAGGTTGGACAGGCGCGTCGAATAGGACAGGTAGCTGTCTTTGTTTTTGTGCACCGCTTTGATCGCCGTCTCCATCGCATCGGTGATCGAGCCGGACGACGCGCGCAAGAGCGACACGATGTCATCGCTTTGCAGCTCCGTGAACTCAATTCCGATGTCCACCCCGGCATCGAGCACGACGAAGCGCTTTTTGAACGACTGACGGAACTCTTCCGGCAGTCCCGGGAATTCCTGATCGAACGTCAGCTCAAAGTGCGGGTCGAACACCACCGCCGGCACTTGCTTCATCATGATCTCTTCGAGCAGGACGCGCGTCCCGAACGATTTCCCCGACCCTGAGCCGCCGAAGATCCCGATGTGCGGGTACTGGTCCATCGAGCGGTAATCGAAGACAAAAGGCACCCCGACCTGTTCGCGCACGCCCTGCTCCTTATCGAACAGCGGAGCCACGCCTTGCAGGTCGGCCGGCATGTCGTGCGAGATCTCCGCCGTCCCTTGGATCACGCCAAGCGTCAAGCCTTGCGCCGGGCGGCGCTTGACGAGCAGCGCTTCGACTTCTGAAAAATGCGGCACGCGCACGAGCGCGCCGACGCGAATCGGAATCGCCAGCTCTTCGATCAAGCGGACTTTGGCGAGGTTGATCTCTTCATCTTCAATGTCAAATCCGACTTGGCGCAGTCCGCTCAGCACGCCTGCATCGACGAAATTGGTCTGCTCCGAGGCCAGCGGAATGTAGCGGTTGAACGTCATCGTCTCCACCACTTCCGCTTTTGGATTGCCTTGCCCGCGGTCTTCGATGATCAAAATCTCATTGATCGAAAACTTTCGCGTCCGCGAAGCGACCCATGCTTCCAGCTGCGTTGTTTGCCCGACGATCTGCATCATCCTCTAAAAGTCCCTCCGTTCCCGTTGCGGCCGCAAAAACGACTCGATGATTTCCTGATCCACATTGCTTTTCACGATCATCTCGACCTGCTTTTTGGTCAGCCGCGCCTCAGCATCGACAACATCGAGCCACAAGGGAATCCCCCGCGACTTGCCCGGCGTGATCGTGTACAAAAAGTCGATCACCTCGTCTACCCGGTGCGCCTGTTCGCGCAGGAAGTCGCACGCGCCCGCCTGCGGCTGGTCGGACAGCCGGTTGAAGACGGTGTAAAATTCATTTTTGATCGGACGCTCCAAGCTCGTCTTCAGCCATTCGCCCGTCTCCAGCATGTTGAACAGCACTTCCCGGTCATGGCCGCGGATAAAACCGCGCAACAGCTTTTCATCCACATCATCGAGCCGCGATTTCAAGCGGTAGGAGCCGACCTCTTCGATCACCCCGACAACGATCGTATCTGAGTGCGTCACTTGTTCCTCGAACTGCTCCCACAGCTCGCCGCCTTTGCCTTTCAGGCGGGAGAACCCGCCGTCCATCAGCATCAGATAGGGGCGGAAGTTCTTCAGCGCGTCGATCGCCGCCTGCAGTTCCAACTCGACCATCTTCTGATCGACCAAGATCTGATAGGCCTGCTGCTCCGCGATGTCACGCTCCGCGTTGCGGTCTTCCTGCGGCTCGACGCGCAGCTCTTCGCGCCGCTCGGCGACGAACTGCCGGACGGCCGCATGGTCGGCGGTGCTGAGCGGTGAAAACATCTGCACTTTTTCCACTTTGCGCGTTCCGTCCCGGCCGGGCAGCGTCGATTTGGCCAGCGATTTGAACAGATGGATCGCGTAGGGATAATTGCTGCCGAACTGGTTGACCGACCCGTCGACGCCGACCAGCGGCCGCCCGGCAAACAGCTCGCCGATCTGCTCGTCCGACAAGCGTTTGGCGCGGACGAACTCGCCGACGTTCGTCTCCAGCGCCGCGCGAATCGCCGTCCGGTCGGCCCGCTCTTTGCGCTTTTCATGCAGGGAGCCGTTCAGCCCCTGCAGCTCTTTGGCCAGCGTGAACAACCCGCTCATCTCCCGGTCACTCCTTCCGCCCTTTGCGGTTCAAAAATGCCTCGACCGCCTGCTCATGCTGGGGCGACCCCCACAGCGCAGCCACGAGACGGCTTTCCCGCTCCATCGCCTCTGCGAGCGGCAGCGTTTCACCTTCGTTCATCAGTTGGAGCAGGCTCTGCACCGCTTGCGGCGCGTTTGCCGTCATCGTACCGGCAAACTCTTTGGCCGCTTCCAGCACATCGGCAGCCGGCACGACGCGATCGAACAGGCCGATCCGCTCTGCCGCCTGCGCGTCGAGCACGTCGCCGCTCAAGATCATCCGCAGCGCCTGCTGTCGTCCGACGATGCGGGCGAGCAGCGCGCCACCGCCCCAGCCGGGCGAGATGCCGAGCTTGACCTGGATGAAGCCGATCGTCGCCGTCTCCGCTGCCACACGGAAATGGCAAGCGGACGCCACCTCCCCGCCGCCGCCACGGGCCGCGCCATTGACCGCTGCGATCACCGGCTTCGGAAAGCGGACCAGCGTCTCCAGCACCCGGCGCATCTGCGACATCTTGGCGTACACCTCAGCTTCCGTCTTCAGTTCCGCGTGAAATTCTTTCAGGTCGCCGCCCGACACAAACACGCGATTCCCCGCTCCGGTCAAAATCACCGCCCGCACGTCCGGGTCCTGCTTCGCCTGTGCAAGCCCCGCCGCCAAGCTTTCCATCGCCGCCGTGTTCACCGCATTGCCCGCCTCCGGGCGGTCGAGCGTCAGGACGGCCAGCCGGCGTTCTCTATCAATCTCAAAACGAACTCCATCGTTCATTGCCCTTGTACTCCTTTATGTTAAAATAAAGACGGTTCTCATTCTGTGGGATGATGTGATCGACTACTAGAAAAACTACTGCTTGTTGTCTTTATCTTTCTCTCATCCTACCATAAAATGAAACGTGTCATGTATCGTGTGTCGAAACATTGTGAGCAGGGGGAATCATCATGATCCGAGCAAAGAAACTGGAGTATCTGACATCCTCCATCTTTACAGAGATGGCCAATCATAAACACCGTCTGATGGCGCAAGGCCGCGACATCATCGACCTTGGGATCGGTTCGCCGGACTTGCCGCCGCCCAAGCATGTCATGGAGGCGTTGCAAGAATCGGTGATGCAGGGCAACGTCTACGGGTATGCGCACCAGCAAGGCTTCCCGACGCTGCGTCAGGCGTTTGTCGAATGGTTCGCCAAGCGCTTTAACGGGATCGAACTCGACCCGATGAAGGAAGTGCTCACCCTGATGGGCTCGCAGGACGGCCTGGCGCATCTGCCTTTGGCCTTGCTCGATCCGGGCGATGTGGCGCTCGTGCCCGACCCGTCCTATCCGGTGTTCGCTTCCGGCATCCATTTGGCGTCTGCCGAAGTGGCGCCGATGCCGCTCTTGCCGGAAAACGGCTTCCTGCCCGATTTCTCCGCCCTCGACCCGGATGTGGTCAAGCGCGCGAAGATGATGATCTTGAACTATCCGGGCAACCCGGTGCCTGCCGTCGCCGATGCAGCGTTTTACCAAAAAGCGCTCGACTTCTGCCGCGAGAACGAGATCGTGCTCGTCCACGACCTCGCCTATTCCGAACTGACCTTTGACGACTACCGCCCGATGTCGATCCTCGAAATCCCGGGTGCGAAAGACGTCGCCGTCGAGTTCCACTCGCTCTCCAAGAGCTACTCGATGGCCGGCACCCGCATCGGCTTCATCGCCGGCAACGCCGAAGCGGTGGAAGCGCTGGCCCGCCTGAAGTCGAACATCGACTACGGCGTGTTTGGCTCTGTCCAGCATGCGGCGACGGCTGCGCTGAGCGGCGATCAGTCCTACACCCGCGAAATGTCGGCCGTCTACCAGGAGCGCCGCGACATCCTGATCGACGGGCTGTCGGCGCTGGGCTGGCAGATCGACAAGCCGAAAGCGACGATGTTCATCTGGGCCAAGCTCCCGTTTGACATGCCGTCCAAAGAGTTCGCCCTGCGTTTGGTGGAACAAGCGGGCGTCGTCGTCATCCCGGGCGAAGCGTTTGGCCAATACGGCCACGGCTATGTCCGCATCGCGATGGTGCAGCCGGCCGAACGCCTGCGCGAAACGGTGCGCCGGATTGCAGAATCTGGTATTCTGAATACGAAACCGATTGCCTGATTCGCAAAAAGGGAGGCCCGTCATGTCTCGCAAGCTGTATTATGAAGACGCCTATGTCAAAACATTCACCGCCGCCGTCCTCGAACGCGGCGTCGAAGCGAACGGCACACCGTACGTCGTGCTCGACCAGACCGCCTTTTATCCGGTCGGCGGCGGACAACCGTGCGACCTCGGCACGATCGACGGCGTGCAGGTGGTCGACGTGGAAGAAGTGAACGACCGCATCCTGCATCGTCTCGCCGCGCCGCTTCCGGAAGGCGGGGAGCTCGTGTCCTGCGAACTGGACTGGGTGCGCCGCAATGACCTGATGCAGCAGCACACCGGCCAGCACATCCTCTCCGCCGCTTTCGAAGAGCTGTTCGGAGCGGAGACGGTCGGCTTCCACCTCGGCCGCGAAGTGACGACGATCGACCTGACTGTCGCCGAGCTGACGCAAGAGATGGTCGAGCAGGCCGAAGCGATGGCCAACACGATCGTCTTTGAGAACCGCCAGATCGAAGCGCGCTTCGTCACGGCGGAGGAACTGGCGGAGCTGCCGCTGCGCAAGCCGCCGACGGTGACCGAAAACGTGCGCATCGTCTCCGTGCAAGACTTTGATTATTCACCCTGCGGCGGCACGCACTTCTCCCAGACCGGCGAGATCGGCCCGATCAAAGCGCTGTCCTGGAGCAAATACAAAGGCAACACCCGCCTTGAACTGGTCGCCGGCTGGCGCACGCTGCAGGCGATGACCGGCAAGCAACTGGTCCTGCGCAACTTGTCCCGCGTGCTCACCTCTTCCGAAGCGGACCTGCCCGCCAACGTCGAGCGCCTGCTGACCGAGAAGAAAGAGCTGGACAAGCAACTGCAGGAAGCCAAAGATAAGCTGATCGCCACCGAAGCGCAGGAGGCACTGCAAACGGCGGTCGCTCACGACACCTTGAAGATTGCAGGTCTCGTCTTGGAGAACCGCACAATCCCGGAGCTGCAAAAGCTCGGCCAGCACATCGCTTCGCTCGACCCGGACGCGGTGGCGCTGCTCGTCACGTCCGGCGAGAAGACGCAGCTCGTCTTCGCCCGCGGCGCGCAAGTACCGGTCAAGATGAACGAGCTGCTCAAAGAGACGCTGCCCCTGATCGAAGGTAAAGGCGGCGGCAACCCGGACACTGCGCAAGGCGGCGGTGTGGCGAACGTGCCGACCGCAGATGTGCTGCAACATGCGCTGGAACTGCTCAAATCCAAACTTACCCTCGTGTAAAATGTTGCGCTTAACCATGAACCCGATTGCTTTCAAGCATCGGGTTTTTTGTTTTTCTTGATTTACTTAGGTCATATCTAAACAAAACCTCACATAAGTTAGGCAATGTAAAACAGAAAATATCTTTAATATTACGAATTCCTACTAACCAACACATACATTCATTCAAGGAAGGGGCACCTACATGAGCAATTCCGAACTCTACAAACCCTCCCGTTTTAATTTCAAAACGCGAAATTCGAACGGCGACCTGGTGCTGTACAACTCGTTCACGGGAGCGGTCGGGCTGGTGGCGCCGGAGCATGAAGCGCTGGTCGAAGCAGCACTAAAACCGGCCACCCGCATCGACAGCCTTCACGGCGTGCTGAATGACCTCAGCGAAGCGGGCATGCTGGTGCCGGCCGCAGAAGATGAGTTCGCCAAAGCGGCGGAGTTCCATCACGACGTGTTTCATCAAGAAGAACGCCTGCATCTGATCATCATGCCAACCGAAGAATGCAATTTCCGCTGCGTCTACTGCTACGAAGATTTTAAAGTCAAAGAAATGCCGCAAGCGGTCCGCTCCGGCATCAAGAACCTCGTCGCCGCCCGGGCGCCGAAACTGACCCATCTGAACATCTCCTGGTTCGGCGGCGAACCGACCGAAGCTCCCGATGTTATCCTCGAACTGTCCCGGCATTTTCTCGAGCTGTGCGAGCAGTACGGGATCATCTATGAGACGTCGATGACCACCAACGGCTACAATCTGCAGCCTGACTTCGTGAAAACGCTGATCAAAGAGTGCAAGATCGACTACTTCAACATCACATTGGACGGCGTCAAAGAAGACCACGACCAGCGACGGATCAAAAAAGGCGGCGGCGACACGTTCGAGACGATCATCTCCAACCTGCGCCACATGAAAGAGACCGACTACCAGTTCCACTGCCAGTTGCGCACCAACTTTGACAAGCACAGCCGCGAGGAAGTGCCAAAGCTGATGCACTATCTGCTCGCCGAGTTCGAAGGCGACCCGCGCTTCCCGGTCTACTACCGCACGATCGGCAAATGGGGCGGCCCCAACGACGACCAGTTGGATGTTTGCGATGGCAGCCAGGGACTGAAAGAGATGTTCGCCTTGCACAAGCAGGCTCGCGAGCTCGGCCTGCCGCTCGCCGTGCTCGATGAAAACATCGGGCCATCGAGCAGCGTCTGCTACGCGGCTCTGCCGCACTCCTTCGTCGTCGGCGCGGACGGCACGATCTACAAATGCACCGTCGCGCTCGACAAGGAGTACAACAAAGTCGGGCAGCTCGACGAACACGGCAACCTCAACCTGATCGAAGAGAGGTTCAACCTCTGGGTCTCGTCGAACGAAACGATCGACACCGGCTGCCAGCGCTGCTTTTTCCGGCCGTCCTGCCAAGGGGCTGCTTGTCCCTACGAGCGGATCGAAGAAGGCATCCAGCCCTGCCCGCCCAGCAAAACGCAGCTCAAGCAGGTGCTGGACGTGATGACGACCTGATGCCGCCCGTAGATTCTGTGAAGGAGGTGAGACAGGATGAAACTCGTGAAAAAAGCGATGAAGCGCCGCGAAGCGGTGGCGAACACCAACTGCAACTGCTAACACGCGCTAAGGTGCGTATTACGAACAAGGAGGTGATTCGGGTGAAATTGGTGAAAAAAGCTATCAAGCGCCGCGAAGCGGTCGCGAACACCAACTGCAACTGCTAACCACACATACCCCTTTTTGTGAAGAAAAACGCCTGCGGGCGTTTTTCTTCCTACATACTGAACCAGAGGTGATCTGCCATGCAGAAGCGCTCCGGCGGCACACTGCGCTTTGCGCTCGACAACGAACCGGTCATGCTCGACCCGGGCGGCATGATGACGCTGTCCGATTTTCATGTGGTCTTTGCGATGTACGACACGCTGTTTGCGATCGACGAACAACTGATCGTGCAGCCCAATCTCGCCGTCTCCTGGGAGTATCTGACCGACACCTGCCTGCACGTCCGGCTGCGACAAGGCGTGACCTTCCATGACGGCACTCCGCTGACCGCCGAACAGGTGGTCTGGAGTCTCCGTCATCTGCAACAGGAGAGCTCCGAATACCGCTCCCAACTGGCGATCCTTGAGCGGGTCGAAACGCTCGACGCCCATACCCTGCGCTTTCATCTTCACGCCCCGTATACGCCGCTTCTGTCCCAGCTGGCCGGCGGGGCCGGTCTGGTGCTGTCGCCGGAGCTGACCGAAGTCGAGACGGCAGACGGAATCAACTTGACGGTGCACCAAGGTACCGGCCCGTTCCGGTTGCTGAGAAAGACGAGCGAAGCGGTGGAACTGGTCAGATATGACCGCTACTGGGACCGTGATGAGGACGGAACTCCGCTTCCCTATGCCGACGCGCTGATCATGCCCTGGCTTGCGACCGGCACGGACATGTTACAGATGCTGGAGGCGGGACACCTGTCGTTCATCAACGAGATCCCGTATGCAAAAGTACCTTCCCTGCACAGCCGGGAGGACATTCGCTTTCTTGGCATCCCTTCGCACGGGTTCAACTGCGCGCGGCTCAACGTGAACCGTCCGCCTTTTGACCAGACCGCCCTGCGCCAGGCAGTCGCTTGGGCGGTCGATCGCGAAGAGATGCTCGCCTCGGTCAACCTCGGCGTCGGGCTCGTCTCTCATGGACCGATCCCCCCGGCTTCCTGGGCACACGACGAATCGTTCCTCCCATATCGTCCCGACCCGGAGCGGATCAGAGAACTGCTGACGGAGGGCGGCTGCCCGGACGGCTTTTCCTTTACGATTCAGATTCCCGCCGCTCAGATGCTGAAGATGATCAACCACATGGGCGATCAACTGCGCCGTTATGGCATCGACATGACAGCCGAAGTGGTCGAGTTCCCGCAGATGCTGGAGAACCTCACCTCCGGCAATTTTCAAGCGATCTTCCTTGGGGTGGCGGGCGGCACCGACCCTGACGACATCCTGTACACCAACTTCCACAGCAATGGCAGTTCCAACTATCTGGGCTACTCCAACCCGCAGGTCGACCGCCTGCTGGAACAGTCTCGCCGCGAGACGGAGCACGGCGTCCGCTCCCGGCTGTACCGGGAAGCGCAGCGCCTGATCGTGGAAGACAGTCCCTGCATCTTCACCCGCAGCGGCCTGTCGATGATCTGCAAGCGCAGCGACGTGCACGAGATCACGCCGCATCCGGACATGGCGATTCGCTGGAAGCGCATCTGGATCGAAGAAGGAGTGCGGGCATGAGCTATCAAGCGGTCTTGCGCAACAAAAACTTTCGCAACGTCCTGCTCGCCCAACTGCTCTCGAAAATCGGAGACATGGTGACCGGCGTCGCCTTGCCGCTGCTGATCTTTTCCCGTACCGGCTCGGTCGCTTCGATGGCGTTTATGATGCTCACCTATTGGCTGCCCAACCTGATCCTCGCCCCGTTCTTCGGCATCGTGGTCGACCGGGTGAACCGCAAGAAACTGATGCTTGGCATGGACATCGCCCGCGCCTTGCTGATCGGACTGATCCCATTCGTTCCGCTCTACGGGATATATTTGATTTGCTTCCTGACCGCCTGCGCGTCAGAAATATTTGATCTCGCCAAATTCGGTTCCACCAAGCAGCTCGTCAAGCAGGAAGAGCTGGTCGAAGCGAATTCGCTGGTGCAGGGGCTCGACCATTTGATCGGTATCGCCGGCCCGGCTCTGGCCGGGATACTGATCGCCGCCACCAATCTCGTCCTTCCTTTTTACGTCGATGTCGCGACCTTCTCGCTGTCCGCCTTGCTCATGTGCTTCGTGGCGATCCCGGACGTGGAGCGGAAGCCGCAGCAGGAAGGCTGGCTGGAAAAAAGCCGGCTCGATTTCAAAGAAGGCCTCTCGTTTGTCAAAACGAGCGCCCCGCTCTTGTTTTCAATGACGCTGTTCCTGCTGGTGATGATGTTCGCGATGCCGATGAACGTGCTGTTTTATCCGCTGTTCCAAGGCGAGCTCGGCGCCGTCTCCTGGCAGATCGGCCTGATCCTCTCCCTGTTCAGCGTTTCGTCACTCCTCGGCACCATCGTGTCACCGAAGCTGAACCGCCGCTTCAACCGCATCCATCTGATCCTGCTTGGTCTGTTCTGCATGGGATTTTTCTCCGCGCTGCTCGCCTTGTCGCAAAACGTCTACCTCGCGCTCGCCTTTTATGCGCTCGGCGCTTTTTTCAACGGCTTTGTCAATCCGCTCAATGCGACTCTGCGCCAGGAAAACATTCCGCACAACTTGATGGGGCGCGTGACCGGCATGTATTTTTCAGCGGTCAACTCGCTGTCCCTTGTCTCCATGCTGCTGATCGGGCTGTTTGGCGATCTGCTCGCCGTGCGCGACCTGTATCTCGCTGCCGGCATCGGCTATGCGGTCGTCGGGCTGCTCGGCTTCTTCTCCCCGTGGTACGCGAAGACAAAAGGGATGTACGAAACAGAAAAAACCGCCCTTGAGCAAGTCTAAGGGCGGTTTTTTCCATAGCAGAACATGCGCTTGATGATCCATAAGGGACCGACGAGCAGGAAAATCGGATTTTTTAAAAATGAGGGCGGATTGCCTTCGAAATAATGACCGACAAACTGGAAGATCCATCCGAGGATGAACAAAGCCAGCGCCCATTTCCAGTCCCAGAACACGAGCGGCAGCGACACGACGATCATCGGAATGCCGATCGCATGCGTCAGTTTATTCATCGGATGCTGATGATCGCGGTTGTACCGCTCCATAAACGACAGCTTCTCTTCCATCTGCTCCCCTCCTTACTTCATACTATTCTGATAAAAGGCTAGCGACTCCTGCAACACCGCTTTGGCGATCCCCGTGCGCGCGTGAATCCGTTCTACCCACGCTTCGATCGTCGACAGCTTCTCCTCCGGATACAGCCCCTCGCTGGTGCTGAGAAAACTTTCCCAATCGCCAAACTCCCAGTGTGCCGTCTCGCTCCCGTGCGGCACTCGCAATTCGACCAGCGCCAAGCGGTAATCCTGCTGGCACGCTTCCGCCGCCGCCAGCAACTCCGGCTCGGCGATCTTCGTCAGGTCATATTCCTGTCGGCTCTGCTTGCCGTTCGGGCGAAAATAGCGTACGAGACAGCGATCCCCTTCCACCGCCACCTGCACCTCAGCCGCGGGGAAAAAGCCGGCCAGCCGCTCGCCGCTAAACTCCGAACGCTTGGGATCGAGCAGGATCGGCTGCAGCCAGAGGTCGCCAAGATCGCACAGATAGCGCGAACCTTGCTCATCTTCCGCCACCACCGCGACATGCGCTTCGCCGGTGCCAAGGTCATGACCGACCGCATACGCGGTGATCCCCGCCGCCCGGAACTCCTCCAACAGCCAGATCGCCAAATCGAAACAGTTTCCTGATGTCCCATACTGCTCGCGGTGCGCCTTCATCTCAGCCACCGTACGCTGGCCGCCCCGATGCCAAGCTTTGGTCAGCGTCTCCATCGGGAACGGGTCAAACTTCTGCCACACCGCGAGTATCTCTGCGCTTGCCTGCATCTGCTCCTCCTCCTGAAAAGCCGCCCTCGGAGAGGACGGCTTGCCGCTGCATCATGCGATGCCGATTCGAAACTTAATAGCTTTCTTCGTAGATCGCCAGCACTTCTTGTACGTCCAAGTGACGCGTCGCCGGGATGTGTCCCATGCCGCGGCCGCCAACGCGAACCGCTTCCTCAGCCATCTCGGCGAGCGATTCACGGGAGATGCCGAGGTCGCTCAGCTTCAAGTGGACGTTCATCGATTTGAACCACTCGACCACCGCCGCGATCGTCCGCTCGGCCGCCAACTGATCATCCTGCTCGGTGACGCCAAAACAGTTGCGCCCCATCCGTGCCAGACGGTGCGGACGGTCTTCCGCCACGCGCTTGAAGTAGGCCGGGGCGAGGATCGCCAAGCCTCGTCCGTGCGAGATGTCGTAATACGCCGACAACGTGTGCTCGATCTGGTGCACCGGGAACGAGCCGCCGCGCCCGGCGCCGGTCAGACCGATCAGCGCCAAGGTTGAGGCCCACATCAGCGCGGCGCGCGCTTCGTAGTGGGTCGGCTCCTGCACTGCGATCGGGCCGTTTTCGACGGCGGCGCGGATCAGGCCTTCGGTCAGGTGATCCTGCACGAGCGCATCTTCTTCGCCGGTCAGATACGCTTCATAGAGATGTGTGAACATATCGACCGCGCCGTCCGCCGTGTATTCCGGCGAGACGGTGAAGGTCAGCTCCGGGTCGATGATCGTCACTTTCGGGAACAGAGCCGGGCCGCTGATGCCGCCCTTTTCCTTCGTTGCTTCATTCGTCAGCACCCCGCCGTTGTTCGCTTCCGACCCGGTGGCTGCCAGGGTCGGGATCGTCATCACCGGCAAAGCTTCCTGCACCGGCAGGAGTTCCCGCCAGCGGCCTGTTTTGTTGCCTGTTATGTATTCATGGCTCGGATGACCGCTCAGCGCCACCGCTGCGATCGCTTTGGCAGCGTCCATCGGGGAACCGCCGCCAAGCCCGATGATCAGTTCGCACCCTTCTTCGCGGGCAATGCGGCCGCCTTCATCGACGGTGTGCGTGCGCGGGTTCGGCTCGATCTTGTCAAAGACCACCACTTCCACGCCGGCGCTCTCCAGCGAATCGACCACTCTCTGCAGCACGCCCGTCTTGCGGGTCGCAGTGCGGCCGGTCACCAGCAGCACTTTTCCGGCCAGTTTGGCTGCTTCCGCTCCAGCTTTCTCCACTTCACCGCGCCCAAAGATAATGCGCGTCGGCATACTCAACTGAAAGTTCAGCATCACTCATCGCCTCCTGTTTTTAGTATAGCATACAAACAAAAAAAGCCACCCTCGCGGATGGCTACATCATTTTGACCAACACCCGTTTGAGCGCCTGACCGACCAAGGCTCCGACAACCAGTCCGAGGATCGGGAGAAAAACGGGACCAAGCAGTGCGCCGCCAATACGAAACGTCGACGAGTAGATCACGCCGATCGTGCCAATGTATGCGGAAAACACAAACGGCAATGACGCAAATTTCACACCGTCTCCGCCGCCTGCATCCTTGTAGGCATCCCAGATCGCAAACAGATAGAGACAGGGGTAAAACATCAGCCACTGGTAATCGGTTGCATCCACCGCTTTTGTCATATCGCCTTGAAACGAAGCGACGATGACCAGGTTTAAACGTGCCTGAACATTGATCACAAACTCCAGAACAACCAGCAGCAAGCCTTTTAGAAACCTTTGGTTTAACAACTGTCCGAAACCGGGCAACGCTATGCTCCACAATAATCTTTCGAATGCGTCTGAGCGCTGCATCTTTATCACGTCTCTTCTCCAAACTTATAGACCGTACAATTATACAGCCCTATACCAACGGTGCTATCTGTCTGCACGTGCCTCTTGCCCAAGCAGTACTAGAGTTTCCGATCAAGCAGGCTTTTATCCGATGAACTAAAGGTGTTTCAGATGTTAACCATTCAGCTCGTTAATATCTTAAGTGGTTGACAAGCTGCTGGGAAAGTCAGGAGTGAAGATGCGCGGAGTGGGCACACTAGCGCTAAAGGTTTGGCTATTGTTCCTGAAGGAGGAAATTCGATGGCAGTTTCACGGATGACACTCTTGACCTGTTCCGCCCTGTTCGCCGCGTCCGCCCTGCTTGCCGGCTGCGGACAAAGCGATGCACAGCAGGCTCAGCAAGCAGGGATTCAAGGGGTCAAGCAGAATGGCACCGCCGCGACAAAAGCGCTCACTGCGGCCGACTACCGTGCGTTTGAAAGCGAGCTGTTCCGGCAGATGGATCTACCGGCAGATACCCGCCGGCAATTTCGCATCTTGGAGACGAAAGACACGCCGGGCGGCACCTATGTGCTCTACTCCCTGCCGCAAAACGACGGGCTGGCTTTTGCCGGACGCCAGGGGGACGGCAAGGTGACGATCTATCAGGCGCGCTGGCCGCTTGCGGTCACCGACCCGGCCAAAGACCTGGTCGTTGTGCGCGCCATCCCGCCGAACAACGGGATCAATGCGCCGTACGGCGTGTTGGCCGGCCGCGTCTACAACCCGTTCATCGAATACGTGGAGATCGCCTATCGCGACGGGCACGTCGACCGGATGGACGTCTCGCACAACCGCGGCTTCATCGCGGTGCGCAAAGCGTTCGATACGCGGTTTGTGCAAGTGCGCGGCTATTCCACCAACGGCACACCGTACTGGGAGATCGACACGCGATGAGCCCGTACCAAAAGAGCGCCTGTCCCCTTTGCGGGGACAGGCGCTCTTTGCTGTCTGCAAGCCTTTACGCCAGCAGATCTTCATATTTCGAAAGATCATAGCCTTTTTCGGTCAAAAATTGCTTGATGCGGTCGCGGTCCGCTTCTTTCTTCGCGCCCGCGATGATGTATCCACGGAGAACGTCCTCTTCCGAGACCGTATCATGGCCGGCTTGTTGTGCTTCCGCAAAGATCTGTTTCTCGATCATCTTCTTTGCCATCGGACGGGCAAAAAACGGGATGGGGCTCAAAAGTTCTTCAAGCAGTTGTTTCGACTGGTCTGTGTAATTCAAAAGGAATTCCTCCTACAAAATTGATTCCTTTTTAGTGTACCACAACTTACCGCCGTACATCCTGTACGAGCAGCTGATAAACGCCGCCACGGCGAATTTTTCCGGAACGGGTGATCATGCTGCGCTCCACCACCACGCCGCTTACGGTCACGCGGTCCCCGCTTTTCAAGCCTCGCGCGTCCTGCCCGAGGTTGAGAAACAGTTCGTTAAGCTCCGCCCCGGCGGTCTGCAGCGGAGCGGACAATTCCAGTTTGGCCAGATAGACTTCCGCATCTTCCTCGACGCATTGGTACGGCACCGGGTCGCTTGCCAAGACGCCGTCCACGTGCACGAGCGTTTCGTTCATGTCGCTCCCCCCTTATCTTTCATCGTACACAAAAAAGACACGTCTGTCGACGTGCCTTTCGGTATGGCCGGGATTAGAACTGGCGGCCGTATGGGGCGCCCATGTTCGCCATCTGGTTCATCACCGACTGGTTGACGGTGTCATACTGGTTGCCCCGGAACATCGAAGCCGGGTAGCTGCTCGGACCTTCGTGATCCTGGATGCCGGCGTCAGCGCTCATCACTTGCTGGAATGCGTTTTGGTTCATCAAACCTTGATTTTGCTGCTGCTGGTTGTAACCTTGACCGCCCATGCCCATCATCGACATGCTCGCACCGCCAAAGCTTTGAGAACCGCCGGAACCGCCGTTGAACAGCGAGTTCTGATGGATGCGCTCAGTCTGCTGTTGAAAGCTGCTGCTGGGCTGGGATTGACCGCCGTACAGGGAGTTCTGATGGATGCGGTCGATCTGCGCCTGATTCACGCCTTGGCTGAAAGACTGCTGGGCGCCGTAACCGCCGCTTTGGAACTGGTTTTGGTAGCCGCCAAACCCTTGTGCGGGCGATTGGGAACCGCCGTTGAACAGCGAGTTTTGATGGATGCGCTGCACTTCTTGCGAGAAGTTGCTGCTCGGCTCAGATTGGCCGCTATAGATCGAGTTTTGGTGAACTTGGTTCAGCTGCGCCTGACTCACACCTTGGTTGTAGTACTGCGGAGCGCCGTAACTGCGGCTTTCGATCTGGTTTTGGTAGCCGCCATATCCTTGTGCGGACGATTGGGAGCCGCCGTTAAAGAGTGAGTTTTGGTGGATGCGTTCGATCTGCGCTTGGTTCACAGATTGAGTCATGCCGCCGTACCCTTGGTTTTGATAACCTTGGTTTTGATAACCTTGATTGAAGGACTGCGGGCTGCCATAGCCGCCCATCATCATGCTCATGCCCAGCGGGTTGGACTCTTCGCCGCTGATCGTCGCTTGCTGAATACGCTGCACGTGGAAGTTTTCCGGCTGGGAATTGCCGCCAAAGACCGAATTCTGATGGATCTGGTTCAACTGTGCTTGGTTCACGCCTTGTTGCATCCCGCCAAACCCTTGGTTTTGGTAACCTTGGTTCAAACGCTGCTGACCGCCGCCGTAGCCGCCCATGCCCATCATGCTCATACCCATCCCCATGTTTTGCTGATTCGGGTTGATCGTGTTCTGCTGGATGCGATCCAGTTGAGCGCCAAACTGTTGGTTCATATTCACGTTGATTTCCCTCCATGTCTGGTGATCCAAATATGTAAAACTCGTTCCTTCCCTCAGTATGTACAAGGCTGATTTTCGTATTCATAACCGCAAAAAAACACCCCGGAATGATTCCGAGGTGTTTCCAACTTGTTTTGATTTAGAAGAAGAACAAGCCCAACAGCCAATATAAGACCGCAGCCAGCACCGCCGTGATCGGCAAGGTGATGATCCACGTCGTGACGATCTTGCCCGCCACGTCCCACTTGACTTTGTTGAAGCCTTTGGCCGCACCGACACCCATGATCGCCGACGAGATGACATGCGTCGTCGAGACCGGCAGTTTGTACAAAGTCGCGACGAGGATGACGATCGACGAGGTGAAGTCGGCTGCAAAGCCGTTGACCGGCTGGATCTTGATGATGCCGCGTCCGACGGTGCGGATGATCCGCCAGCCGCCAGTCGCCGTACCGGCCGCCATCGCCAGCGCTGCGGAGATTTTGACCCACAGCGGGATGTCGGTCGTGTCTTGGAAGCCGCCGGCGATCAGCGCGAAGGTGATGACGCCCATCGCTTTTTGCGCGTCGTTCGTGCCGTGCATAAAGGCTTGGAACGCCGCCGAGAAGATCTGGAACGTCTTGAAGTTGCGCGTCATCTTCGCCGGAGCGAAGTTGCGGAAGAGCCACATCAAGGACAGCATGATCCCAAAACCGAGCACCAGCGCGATGATCGGCGAGAAGATCAGCGACTTGAGGATGTTGACAAATCCATGGTAGTTCACAGCCGAGAAGCCGGCCGATGCGATGACCGCACCGACGAGCGAACCGATCAGCGCGTGGGAAGAGGAAGACGGAATCCCATACCACCACGTGATCAGGTTCCAGACGATCGCGGCCAACATCGCCGCGACGACGATCCACATCCCGTTGGAGAGCACGAACGGGTCGGCGATCCCTTTCCCGATCGTCTTCGCAACGCCGGTAAAGGTCAAGGCGCCAATCAGGTTCATCGACGCAGCCAGAATGATCGCTACTCGCGGCGACAGCGCTTTGGTCGAAATCGAAGTGGCGATGGCGTTCGCCGTATCATGGAAACCGTTGATATAGTCGAACGCCAGTGCCAGGATGACGACCGTGATGATCAGAATCAATCCACCATCAGGCATTTTTCAAGACGACCCCTTCCACCAGGTTGGACACGTCTTCGCAGAAATCTACGCCGTCTTCCAGCTTTTCGTAGATCTCCTTCCATTTGATCACGTGGATCGGGTCGACATTTTCATCGTTGAGCAGCTTGGCCACAGCGCGGCGGTAGATCTGGTCAGATTCCAGCTCCCACTGCTTCATGCTGCGGGTCAGCTCTTGAATGCGCTCATATTTCAGATCGCGCAGCGCGTGCAACAATTTGACGATCACAGCAGCCGCACCTTCCATCGCTTTGGACAGCGCGAGCATTTCCGGTGTCACCGAACCGATGCGGTAGAGGACGCAGCGGTCGGCCACACCGGTGATGATGTCGAGCACTTCATCGATCGTAAAAGCCAGCGCCGAGATGTCGTCGCGCTCGATCGGCGTGATGAACGAAGAGTTCAGCTTCTCCATGATCTGACGGGTGATCGCATCGCCTTTGTGCTCAATCTCTTGAATCGCGTCAAATTTCTTTTCCACATCGGTGTAGTTTTCCATCAGTTCGAGGAAGGCCTTCGCACCGCTGTATAGATTGTTAGCTTCCTGCTCCAGCAGATCGAAAAAGACGTCGTTTTTCGGTCCAAAGTTCAGCATACAAAAGATGCCTCCTTGTAAAAAGGTCAAGTTAGTTTTGGCAAAATAGACAAAGGTTATGTAATAGATTTGTAAAACCTTTCTCATTATCGTCCTGCGCTTCGACTTTGACAAGACGAAAGATGATCAAAAAACACGACTTTTACACAATCTTAACATTACCGTTCACCTTTTCGACAAATGGGAAAAACCTTATCGGAAAGAGTTCCCTGTAGTGGCGCTCCCCATTCCCGGAGACACTACGCTTTGAGGTGAGCACATATGATGAAACGGCGAACCCGCATCTTCGCAAATCTGCTGCTGACCCTGACTCTGCTCCCCGTTCCGGGAGCGGGCGCAGCAGAGGAACAACCCCCTGTCGACCAAACGCTGGAGCTCGCGACAGCCGCTCAATATCAGCAAGAGCTGCCCGTGCTCCAGAACGTGGAAAAGGTGACCAAAGTGCCGTGGTATTACCTGGCGGCGGTCAACCAGTATGAGATGGGGATTCATTGGAAGAAAAACAAAGACAATCCTCACAAATCGGCCATTCAAATCGAGTTCCCTTCTGAAAAATGGAGCGGGCCGGTCAATCCGCAACGGGATGACAGCAACCCGGTGACGATCAAGATTTTTGGCGGGTTGGGGTTGGACGGCAACAAAGACAAAGTCGCCGAGCGCACCAACCCGGAAGATGCGCTGTTTACGATGGCCAAATGGCTGAGCTCGGAAGGGACAGATGAAGACGCGATTCGCCGCAAGATCTGGGACTATTACCAGGACGGCATGGTCGTCGACCGGATCTCCGGATTCGCCCGCCTCTTCCGCGAAGCCGGCACCACCGACATCAAAGGCAACGCCTTCCCGATCCCCAAGCGCTTCAACTATTCGTATCGCTCAACGTGGGGCGATCCGCGCGGCTGGGGCGGGCGGCGGATGCACGAAGGCTGCGACATCTTCGCCAATCATGGCACCCCCGTGCTGTCTACCGCGTACGGCGTGGTCGAAGTGATCGGCTGGAACCGCTTCGGCGGCTGGCGTATCGGCATCCGCGACCTGAACAACGTCTATCATTATTACGCGCATCTGGGCGGTTTTGAAAAAGGGGTCAAGCGCGGATCGATCGTCAAACCGGGCCAGGTGATCGGCTATGTCGGCTCCTCTGGCTATGGCCGCCCCGGCACGTCAGGCAAGTTCCCGCCGCACTTGCACTACGGGATGTATCGCGACACCGGAGCCCGGGAATGGGCGTTCGACCCGACTCCGCACCTGCGCAAATGGGAGCGCGAGATGCGGGCGAAGAAAAGAAATAGCTAGGCTAGTTCAGCCACCCTCTACAGCAGGTGGCTGTTTTTTTGCGCAGTAAAAGACCTCTCTCCGTTCGGGAGAGAGGTCTGACACTAGCCGTCGTTGCGCATCGACGCATCATGGGTCGGATGCATAAAAGGAGCCATGACCGGGCTCGCTGTGCCGTTCTTCAGCTCGAGGTTCTCACGGCGCGTGCTGCCAAGATCGTGATCGTTGTCGACATACTTGTCCCCCGACATAACGGCGGGGTCAACATCTCGGCTCCAGTTGTCGAGCGGGGTGTTTCTCCATGGAGCGTTGTCGTGATCGTCATCGATGGTACCGCGACGGGTCCATTCATCGGACCGCAGATGCACTTTATTTTTCTTTTCCATGTGTACTCACCTCCACGCATAGTGTCCCCAACTGCGAGCGCTCTACTCAGTATAAGAAGCGGGCGAGGCTCAAACACTGAAACTACTTCATCGCACTGACGAAGGGGGAAATTCAAGTGAGCAACAGGCAACCCAAGCGGGGCTTGGCACTACTGCTTGTCTTGACGGGCTCCCTTTTGCTTCCGTGCAGCCCGGGACACGCCGAAGACCTGCCCTCTGCCGCCCGCCCGCAGGCGGACGAACAACGCTTGCTCGTCATCGCGCCGCACCCGGACGACGAATCGCTGGCCGGAGCGGCGCTGATTCAACAGACCTTGCAGCGCGGCGGGTCGGTGCGCGTGGCAGTGCTGACCAACGGGGACGGATTCCGCCGCGCGGCAGCCGAACAGTTTCACCTGCGAAAAGCGGGAGCGACCGACCTGTACAGGCTGGGGCTTTTGCGGCAGCAGGAAGAGCTGACAGCAGCGAAGCGACTGGGCCTGCAGGAGCAAGACGTCCTGTTCCTCGGCTATCCGGACGCCGGTCTGCGTCACCTGTGGAGCGGACATTTTTGGAGCAGCCGCTCGCCCTACACGGGGCTGAACGGTTTCGACCGGGTGCCGTACCGCCGCGCCTATCAGGTGGGCAACCCGTACTGCGGACAGGCGCTGGCTGACGACCTGCGCCGCATTCTGACCGAGTTCCGCCCGACACACGTGCTCTATCCCGACCCGCACGATGTGCACGGCGACCACTGGGCTGCATCCGCCTTCACGCAATACGCGCTGGCCGGACTGCCGCTGAAGCCGTCCGAAGCGACCTATCTCATCCACTACCCGCAGTTTCCCAAGCCGCAGCGCTACCGGCCCGGACAAGCTCTGCTCCAGCCAAAGAAGCTGTCCGGCATCGGCATCCGCTGGCGCCAGGTGCCGCTTGGCGTCAGCGAAGTCGAGCAAAAGCGCTCCGCCGTCCTCGCCCATCGGTCGCAGATTCAGGTGATGAACGACTTCCTCACATCGTTTGTGCGCCAAAACGACTTGGTCGCCAGCTCCTGTATCCCGCAGCTGCAAAACTGCGGGCCGGCGGTGGAACTGCTTGATCCTGCCGGCGACCAGAGCGGAGACGGAGCGGCCGACATTCGCAAACTGACCGTCTCCCGCTTCGGACAGCAGCTGCGCCTCTGCATCCAGTTGGCCTCCCCGGTCACCGCCGGACATCGCTTCACCGTTCGGCTGCGCATGCCGGAAGCAGGCCCTGGCGAAACGTCACAGCTCGAAGTTAAACTCCATAATCGAAAGTTAAATATCATCCCGTTCCCTGAGTTAAACAGCCGGGTTCAATCCCCTGTGTTTTGGCAGCTGCAGCAGGACCGGTTCGTGCTCACCCTGCCCCTGTCCACCTTTCACGATCTCAGTTGTCTGATGGTCGGAGCGGAAGTTAAGCTCGGCAGCGCGGTCGATCGAACCGCGTGGCGACGCCTTTATTTATAAGCTTTTCTCATCCAAACCCGATCTCCGTCGGGTTTTATTTTTACATATTTATCCATTAACTACTAATCTTCAACACTATTACTTATACTCAGAAACATTTCGCTTATATTATAAGAAAAATTGATATAAAGTTTACTTTCCTCTTTATTCGCCTTCCCTAAAGGTGTAAAATGTGTGTAGATAACACCATAGATGGGGGTAATTTTGCATGTCTTTAGGGCAGAAAATTCGCGAACTTCGCATCGTGAAAGGATTGACGCAGAGCGATCTCGGTTCGGGGCTCGTCACACCGAGCATGATCTCCCAGATCGAGTCGGATAAAGCCAATCCTTCTTACAAAGTGCTCGAAGCGATCGCAGAAAAACTGGAGACGCCGCTGGAATTTTTTCTGACCGATATCCAGACGCAATTGGAGCAGACCAGCGCACACAAGGTGGCCAAAGCCTTGCTGTCTTCGGCCAACTACGAACGGGCTTACGGCCTGCTCGAGTCGCTGCTCCAGAAGCCTTCGCAGAGTTTGAACATCGTTGACGTGATGTCCGACCTCGGCGAATGCTACCTGCATCTCGGCCGCTATGAAGAAGCGGTGGAGCAGTTCGAGAAGGTGCTGGAGATCGCGAAGACGAAGGAAAATCCAACTGCAGCTCTGCAGGCGCTGAACAAACTTGGGGTGATTGAACAGCGCCGCCAGAAGTATCATTTGGCGATCTACCACTGGCGCAAAGCGTATGAGCAGTTCGACCTGCTCCTGCAGCCGGAGCCTTTTTTGCAGTCACAGATCTTGACCAATTTGGGGACGATTCACTATCAGCTGGGAGAGTTTCAAGAAGCGCTCAACTATTATGAGACCGCCTATAAGTTCTTGGCGAAAAGCAGCCATTTTGAACAAATCGGCTTCACCTATATCGGCCTCGGCCTTTCGTATAAGCGCATGAAAGAATATGAAAAAGCTTCTGAGTATTCGCAGTATGCGATCGCCATCTTCGAGTCGCTCAAGAATATCAAGCTGGCGATCGATGTGAAGAAAAATTACGGCATTTTAAAAAGCGAAGAAGGCCAGTTTGAGGCCGCCCATGAACTGTTCTTGGGGTGCATCGAGGAGTATGAGAAGCACAACTACACGCTCGATGCAGGTTCTGTCTACGGCGAGATCGCTCGCCTGCATGTGAAAGAGCAGCGCTTCGACGACTGCAAACTGACCTGCCAGAAAGCGCTCGCGACGATCCCCGCCACGTCGCTTGAAGCAGCGCCGATTCTGCGCACGCTGGCGATCGCCGAGGACAAGCTCGGACAGCGCGACCGCGCGATCGCGACGATGGAGCGCTCGATCGAGATCTTCAAGGAGCACCGCCTGTTAAGCGACCTGGCCGAGACCTATTCGCTGCTCGCCAACCTCTATCAGCAGGACGAGAATTTCGCCAAAGCGAACGAGTCCTTGTTGAACATGAAAGACGCGCTTAACGAAAATTTGAAAGAGCGCGGCATTATTCTTTAAACACCAATTGCCAAAGGATAAAATAATATGATAAATTGGGCTTGTTTCTACCGTTGTAGAACAGCCCAATTTTCATTTACGGATCCTGAGAGGAGTCACTCTAATGTCGCGATTCTTTCACGTGACGGCAGCCCTGCTGCTCGCGGCAGGCACCGTGCCGCTGCAAGCCCTGCCCGCTGCCGCCGCCGCCGAGCAGCCCGGCGCGCTCTCCGAAGCGGCAGCCGTCGCCAAAGCGCGGGCGCTGCTCAACCTGCCCGCTGCCGAGTATGAGCTGGACACGGCCGAACGGATGCCCTACGCCTATTACGCCGGACTCCCCGAACGAAGCGCGTGGTGGCTGACTTTTATTCATGATGAGCAAGAGACCGCCGTTTCGATCGATGCCGAGACCGGCAGACTGATGCACTTTTTACAGGAGGTCGAGGAGCCGTCCGACGCGGACGAATTTATCTCGCCGCAAGAGGCGCGTGCGATCGGTCTCGCTTTTTTGCAGAAGGTCGCCCCTGAAGAGCTGAAACAATCGACGCTGTCCAAAGAACCGGCCGGATGGGGCTATTCTTACGATCTCGTGTACACCCGTTCGGTGAACGGCATACCCGTCGATGATCAGAGCCTGATCGTCACCGTCGCCTGGGACGGTTCGATCAGCATGTTCGCCAATATATGGGACGAGCGCCTGACGTTCCCCGCCGCCGACAAGATCATCACGCAAGACCAGGCGCGAAGCATCCTGGCAGATCAGATCACGATGCAGCTCGGATACGTGACAAGCTATGAAGGCGCGCCGGAACTGATGTACCGCCCATACTTCACCGCCGGTTATACGGTCAATGCGACCAGCGGCAAGATCGACCCGGCCGTCGACTTCTACTACGAGCCGCAACAGCCCGCTTCCACCACCCCGCTCGTGCAAAACGGCCCGCTGGCACCGCCTGTGCTCGCGAAAGAACTGACCAAAGCAGAAGCCCGAAAAGCGGCGGAGTCGCTCGGCTTGCTGCCGGCCGATGCGGTCTATCAGGATACTTCCGAGCAGGAATACGAAGACGGCGAATGGTACCTGCAGTACGAAGCGCCCGGTGCCACCGATCAGCCGACCGACGACGTCACCTATGTGATCCGCATCAACGCTGCCAACGGTGAACTGGTCGAGTTTTACGGCTATCTGGCCCATCTTGAATTTGATGAAGAGTTCACCCCTGAAGACGAGTTGTGGACAGACGAAGAGCCGGCAGATCTGCTGGCAGCTGACGAACTGCTCAGCCGCGCGAATGAACACGTCAAAACGCTCTTCCCGCACCGCACCGGGGCGCTCACACAAGCAACGACGTCTCCGGACGGCTACTTCTGGTTCCATCAGCTCGTCAACGGACTGCCAAGCGACACCTATGTGGAACTGTCGCTCAATCCGTCGACGGGCAGCGTCCTCGAAGTGAGCCAGAATCTGATCGAAGCGGACTACTTCCCGCAGGCGACACCAGCGGTCTCCGCAGCCAGTGCGAAGCAGATCTTCACCAGCCTGCCGCTCGAACTGTATTACGGCTTTGCAAACACGGAAGACATGTCGGCCGCACTCCCGCCGTTCTTGGGTTACCGGTTTGAACAGCGCCTCCCGCAATATGCGATGATTGATGCACAGAGCGGCCAGTTGACCGGGCTGATCAGCAAAAACGGCACCTTCCTGCCCCGGGACATCTACGGGCATTGGGCGGAAAAAGCGTTGACCGCGTTTGCCGATGCCGACCTGCTGCGCTTCGACATGATGAACGTGTCTCCCGACGAACCGATCACCCGCGGCTATCTGATCGAGCTGATGATCGGACACTTGAACCGCAATGCGCCAAGCGAGCAGACCGTCTTTTACAAAGACGTCACCGCAGACCACCCGTCCTACTACGCGATCAACGCAGCCGCCAACCTCGGCTGGATCGCGAAAGACAAAAACTTCCGACCGGATGACCCCATCACCCGCGAAGAGATGGCGATCCTGATGGCCAAGGCGGCCGGGTTCGACCCGCAGAAGCATCAAGCGGACGCGCTGCCCTACGCCGATGTCAATCAGATCTCCTGGTGGTCGTACGGCGCGGTGGCGATCAACTACAAGCAGGGCTGGATGCAAGGCGCCGACGACAACAAGTTCCACCCGCAAGGCGATCTGACCCTCGCCGAAGCGGTCAGCATGCTCTTCCGCTTTAAAGAATAGTGCAGATGACAACGTGCCGCCCCGGATCGGGACGGCACGTTGTTTTACTCTTGCAGTTGATGCAGCGCTTTGTTCGACAGCTCCTTATACCGCCGCCCGTAGCGCACCACCTCTTGCACAAACGTCGCATGCGACCAGGTCAAGGGAGCGACCGACAGCGGAGTGCCGTGATAAGGGTGCAACTGCTCCGGCAACACGCCGCTGTCCATGCGGTGGCGAAGCACCCAGTCGAACAGCTCTTTCGCCTGCTGCAGATCTTCCACCGACTCCGCCCGCTCGATCTCCCACGCCGCCTGCCACAGCGTGCAGATGATCCACGGGTTGCCCGGCACTCTTTCGATCTCGTCAGACTTTTTAAAATAGTAGTCATCCGTATAGCGTGCGATCCCGCCGATCTCCGTCTTTACGCGTAGCCCTTCCCAGACCCGCTCCATCGTCGCCTGCAGACGCGGGTCGTCCGGCGAGAGGATGTCGAACTGAAACAGGCCGTACAGACTGGACTCCAGCGTCTTGTCTTTGGCGATCTCCCCGTTCTCGCCGAGATACACCCCGCGCAGGAAACGGCCGACCGATGGGTCGTACAGGTATTTGTCCATGCCTTCGAGCAGTTTCTCCGCGCTGCTCTGCATCTTTTGCGCCCGCTTGGCATCCCCGAACACCTGCGCAAAATTGCGCACCGCCCGCAGCCCCGCGATCACCGTCGCCACGGTGAACGTAAAGATCCCGCGCCGCTCCTCCCACAAATCGTAGCTTTCGATCGGCAACCCCAAATGCTCATACACATATTCTGCCATGAATTCGCCGGCCGGCGCGATCAGCGTCGTGTAAAGCGACTGGGCGAACTCCACGTCGCCATAGCGCTGGTAATGCTCCCACAAGGCCCAGATCACCAGCCCCGTCTCGTCTTCCTGGATCGGCAGCGACGGGTCTTTACCCTGCAGATAGGGATGCCACGACGAGCCGACCGAGCCGTCCGGATTGTATTTGTGCAGCAAAAAGCCACCCGCTGTCAGCGAGTCTTCACAGAAACGAAAGAAACGGTTGGCGATGCGCTCATACCCCGCCTCGCTCATCGCATGAGCGATCAGCGCCCCGTCGCGCGGCCACATGTACGAATAGTGGTCGCGGTTGTACTGCAGAATGTCAGTATCGTTGGCGGCGATGATCGCGCCGTTCGCATCGGTCAGCGTCTGCACGAGCATCAAAGACAGCAAGTACTCGTCGATCACCTCCTGCCCCAGATCGCCAAACTCCTGCTCCGACTGCCGCAGCCATTCCCGCCAATAGGCATCGATCTCCGCAAACAGCTGCTCCGGCGTCCGCGCCAAGACCCAGCGGTTCATCTCTTTGACCTCAGGGAAGGTGCGCCCGACACAGACCCAATAGTACAGCGTCTCCTCCTCGCCGCCCGGCACAAACATTTTGAACGACACTGTGCTGTCGACCGACCCTTGCGCGATCGGGTTTCCTTCCAGCGTTCCGTCCTCGGCATCTTTCCACGTTCCTTGCAGCGAGTGGAAACGCTTGATGCCGGTCGAGTACTCGAACAGGCCGCCGAGGTGCGTGAAGCCGTTGATCAGCAGGTAGCGGCTGCGCTTGTAGTGATAGACCATGTTTTGCACCGGATCATACACCGCCGTGTCGCCGATCTCCGTCTCATCGATACAGAAGTCATGCGTGAAAAACAAACGAATCTCGCGCTCCAAAGCCCTGGTGTTGCGCACGCTGACTTTTTTCAGATAGGCGTTCTCCCGAAAATGCACCGCATCTTCGATCTGCAGCTCCAGTCCGAGCCGCTCGTTGCGGGCCAGAACGGAGGTCACCAGCGTCCCTGTGCGGTAGGAATTCTCGACGACCCAGTCCGACTCGTCACACCACGAGAACTCGCCATCCACATAGACGCCCAGCGAATTGCGGTTGCCTCCGATGTGGTTGAGCTGCCCGACGTATGGGTAATACAAGTCCCGCATGTTGGTCTTAGCATCGAAGCCGATACAGAGATGCCCGTTGCCGATCACCAGCGAGCGCGGCATGATCCCTACCCCCTTACGCTTGTCTTTTGGTAGTCGCGAATCTTCTGGGCGTACATCCCGGCCAGCTCTTCCGCGAGCTGTTCGGTCACGCCTTGGGCAAACACTTGGAACATCGGCTCATCCGAATCGGGCAGGATCAGCGTCCAGCCCCCGTCCTTGAACACTTTGATCCCGTCGACCAGCTCCACCGTCTCATCCCTCAGCTCCTCGATCAACAGCCGCATCACCCGCCCTTTGTCTTCCCACGGGCAGGGTACATCGCGGCGCAGCAGGTGGAAATGCGGAATCGACTCGACCAGCTCAGACAGAGCCAGCCTGCTCAGCGCCAGCGTGTCGAGCACTTTGACCAGCATGTACATCGCGTCGTACAGCATCGGGAAGGGCTGGTGCCGGAGCGGCTCCATCAACGAACGCGGATTGGCTTTGGTCCGGACGGCCAGCGCCCCGAACTTGGCGGCCAATGTCTCGATGATGCTCGGCGCCGTGACCGGCACCGCCACTTTGTCGCTGCCGGAGATGAGCTGGATCAGGGTCTGCAAAGCCAGCAGGCGGTCCCGTTCGATCATCTGGCTGCGGTCGGTGATCAACGCGATCTCTTCGCCGTTGTCATCGAAGCGCACGCCGAGGTGGAAGATGCCGGTCGAGACGAGATTCTGCAGCTCTCCTTGCGACGCTTCCCTGGCGTCGAGCACCGACACTTTGCAGCCGAGCCGCTCCATCAGCTCCGGAACGAAGCGGCCCCACAGCATCGGGTCGTATTGCATCGCCACGCGGAACCGCTCGCGTTTGACGGCGTCCACGCTGACCTGTTGGAGCAGTTCGGCGGCATACGACTCCTGCAGCCCGGTGAACACCCGATTGCGCCCGATCTGCGCGAGGTTGGCCCGGCGAAAGTCTTCCTGCCAGTAGGCGTTTTCGATCTTGCGCTCCAGCGCTTTGTCGATGTTGATCCCGCTCTGATCGAGGCATTCGATCAGCACGCGGTCATCGCCCGCCGGGCCGAGTCTCCTGACTTGAATGCCCGCTTCCGCTTCCACGCATCGCACGGCATAGCGCAGCATCGGCGTCGTCGCCGCCCCGCAGTCGATCGTGTTCACGCCGGCCGAATGGAGCCCAGCCGCCAGCGCCCGCTTGATCAGGCTGGAGAACGGATCATGGTCGCAGGCGACAGCGACGCTCGCGCCAAAAGGAAGTGCCGCACCAAACGCCGCAGCCAGTCGCCCCGCAAAGTCGGGCGTCATGTCAACATTGCCGATGCCTTGCACGCCGTACAGCCCAAACAGACTTTTCTCCAGCTTCTCGCCCCAGATCAGCGACGAGTGCGCGACTGTGCCTTCCTGCACGCGCTTGCCCGGCCACAATTTGACCTGCGGCTTGACGACCGACTTGGCGCCAAGCGAACAGGCGTCGCCGATCACCGAACCTTCGAAACAGGCGACGTGCGACTGCAGGTTGAGCTGCGAGCAGAGCGTGGCGCCGCGCAGCTCCACCCCGTCGCCCAGGTAGCTGCGGTTCCAGACGACAGTGCGCTTGAGCGATGCGCCCGCCTTGATCACATTGCCCACGCCAAGCACCGTGTACGGCCCGATGTGTGCCCCCGCTTCGATCACCGTGTCCCGCCCGATGTAGCAGGGCGGCTCCAAGGTCACGCCTTCTGCGACCTGTGCCCCTTGCCCCATCCAGATCTTCGGCGCGACGCGGAAGCCTTGGATCGCACAGTTCACCTTCCCCTCCAGCATGTCAAACTGGGTCTGGCGATACTGCGCCAGATTCCCGATGTCCGACCAGTACCCTTCCGCCACATAGCCATACAGGTCATGCCCGTTCTGCATGAGCTTCGGGAACAGATCTTTGGAGAAATCAAACTCCTGATCTTCCGGAATGAATTCCAGAACTTCTTTTTCAAAAATATAGATGCCGGTGTTCACCGTGTCGGAAAACACCTCGCCCCACGACGGCTTCTCCAGAAAGCGGGTGATCCGCCCGTCCGCCTCTGTGATCGCCACGCCGAACTCCAGCGGCGTCTCGACGCGGGTCAAGATGATCGTAGCCAAGGCGCCTTTTTCCCGGTGGGCGCGCACGGCGGCGAGCAGGTTGAAATCGGTCAGCGCATCGCCGGAGATGACGATAAACGTCTCATCGAGAAACTCCTGCGCGTTTTTCACCGATCCGGCCGTGCCAAGCGGCGTCGTCTCTTCGAAATAGGCGATCTGCACACCGTGCTCCGACCCGTCGCCAAAATAGCCGCGGATCACATCCGGCATGTATTGCAGCGTCACCGCGATGTCCCCTGCGCCGCTTCTCTGCAAGAGGTCGATCGTGTAGGCCATGCAAGGCTGACCGAGCAGCGGCACCATCGGTTTCGGCTTGTTGCAGGTCAATGGCCGCAGCCTGCTGCCTTTACCGCCGGCAAGAATCACAGCTTTCATCTCTGTTCACCCGCTTCCTGCACCTTCTTTTGCAGCGCCTGCTCATAGACGAGGAGCGTGCCTCGCGCGATGGCAGGCCAGCTGTACGCGTCGATCGCTTTTTGCCTGCCCCGCTCGGCCGTCGCTCTCGTGCCGTCCGGATCGGCGAACAGCTGCAGGAGCGTGTCGCACAGATTCCCCGGATCGCCCGGCTCGACCAGCCAGCCGTCCCGACCGTGGTCGAGGATCTCCGCCAAGCCGCCCGTACGCGCCGCGACGGTCGGTGTGCCTGCGCCCATCGCTTCCAACGCCACGATGCCAAACGGCTCATACAGGCTGGGAAACACGGCAGCATCGGCCGCCAACATCAGGCGGTTGCGCTCCTCATCCGACACAAAGCCGAGAAAGTCCACCTGTTCGGCGATGCCTAAAAACGCGGCCTGCTCCTTCAGCTGAGCCAGCATCGGCCCTTTGCCGGCGATGACAAACCGCGTGTCGGGGTGGTGCTGCAGCAGGGCTGGCGCGCTCGCCAACAGCACCTGCACCCCTTTTTCCGGGACGAGCCGGCCGACGTAAAACACCGTTTTGGCTGTGCTGTTTTTCACTTGCCCGGACGACCGGAGCCCGCGCGACAGTTCGGTCAGGTCAACGCCGTTGGGCAGCACATGCAGGCGGTCGCGAGCGATGCCGTAGATCTCGCCAAGCTCCTGTTGCATGTACTTCGAGCAGACGATCACTTCGGCCGACTCCCGGGCCAGTTGTTGCTCGATCGCAAAGATCCGGTGTTGCAAGTCGTTGTGAACCCCATGGTTGCGCCCATGCTCCGTCGCGTGAATCGTCGTCACCAGCGGCAGGCCGGACATTTCCGATAGCAGCAGGGCACATTCGGCGGCCAGCCAGTCGTGCGCGTGTATCAGGTCGAACGGCCCGCAGGCGGCTAGCACTCGGCTGCCCATCGCGCCGAGCCGAATGTTCAGCAAGGCCGCCCACTGCACAAAATCGTCATGCTCATAGTCGGGCGCCTGCACCCGGTGCACATGCACGCCATCGACCACCTCGTACTCCGGCGTGCCTTCACCATGGCAGGTGACGACATGCACTTCAATCCCCGCTTCTGCCATCGCCCGCGACAGGTCATAGACATGACGAGCCAGCCCGCCGATGGTGCGCGGCGGGAATTCCCAGGACAGCATCAGGACGCGCCGCTCCGGACTCTGTGTCAGTTCCGCCGGCTCCTCCTCGAGGAAATGGCCAAGGTGCAGCTCCGGGAAAATCGGGGTCGCCGCTTCCCATTCGGCCAGCAAGTCTTCCCTGATGCCGTTTGCTTCGATCTGAGCGGCGAGCCGTTCAGCGCGCGCCAAATGCTCGGTCGTGCGCCGCACGCCATAGTCGACCGTCGTGCCCATCGTGATCATAAACGGCCAGTCGCTCGCTTCGGCGAGCAACGTTTCCCGGGCCAGTTGCCGCAGCGCCCGCCCGGTCAGCGGATCGGCGATGCTCCCGCTGCGCTGCGCCCTTCGCACCAAGTCGACCAGCCGCTCTTCGAGGCGGTGCAGGTGCGGGTAGATCCAGTCGTTCGTCTCGTTCAGCCAGACGTCCGCATACCCGCCGCGCCCCCAAGAGGACAGAACGAGCTCCGCCCGCGTTGCTTCAGGGAACTGCTGCAGATATGCGCCGGGGGTGGTCATCCCAAGCTCGGTGCCGGCCAGTTTCAGCGCGACTTGCTCCAGCCACTGCGGACCTTCATACCACCAGTGGCCAAACAGCTCCGCGTCATACGGGGCGGTGATCAGCGGCGGGCGTCCGTCCGATATCGTCCAATCGAGGGAGTGAAGCCGCTGCAGCCGGGACGTCACAAAATGCTCCGCATGCTCGCTGCACGTGGCGGCCGCTCGGACCGGGTTGTACAGTTCCTTCTCGTTGCCCCGTCCCGTGACGCGGTGGTATTTGATCCCCGTGTTCACGCGGATGCCTTCCGGATGGATGTGGTCGCGAATGTACGAAAGCTCCAGGTCGAAACCGATGTCGCGGTAATATTCGCGATAATTGGGGTGGCCCGGATAACCGCTGAAGGAGCTCCACACTTGCCCCGCCGATTCCGGGTCGCGGCCCAGCGCGTACACGTCCGCTTCGGCCGTCATGAGCGGCCGATAGACGCTGTTTTCGCCAAAAGCGTGCGAATCGACCAGAAAATAGGCGAGCCCCTCGTCGGCCAGCACCCGTTCGATGCCGGGCAGGTAGCCGCACTCCGGCAGCCAGATCCCGCGCGGTCGGCGTCCGATGATGCGCTCATGCGTTTCACAGGCGAGCGCGACCTGCGCCCGGCGCAACTCCTCCCGCCCGATCACCGGCAGAAAGCCATGCGTAGCGCCGCAGGTCATCAGCTCCAGATGCCCGCTCGCTTCCAGATCGGCCAGCCTGGCCGTCACGTCGCGCCCGCAGCCTTCGAACTGGTCGAGCAGCCCGCGATAGCGGGCGTAATACATCCGCGCCAAGTTCTGCAACTCCGATTCATGCACGGTGCGCACGAGCTCCTTTTCGGTCAGCTCGATCGTTTTCTTCATATGTTTGACATACCGCGCGCCCATCGCCTCATCGGTGAGCAGCGTCAGCAATGTCGGCGACACCGTCAGCGCATAGGCGAATGGAACGCACGTTTCGCGCAGCCGCTCAAAAACGGCAAGCAGCGGCAGATAGGTTTCGGACAACGCTTCAAACAGCCATCGTTCCTCCAGCGCATGCGCCCCCTCCGCATGGCGCACGTATGGCAGATGGGCATGCAAGATCATCGCCAAATAGCCTTTTTTCATCCCCATCCTCCTCACGTCACACGATAGATCGAATAGGAGCTGATGCTGTCAGGGCGCTCCCGCCTTCGGGAGACAGCAGCATGGGGCCCCGGCATTCTCACACTCGTTTCATAAAGAGGCCAAAACTCGCCCTTCATCTCCAAGCCATACTCCACTCGAACTTCTGCACTTGATCGCAGCCCATCTACAAAAGCAGCGCCGTATTCTGCCGGGCAGGGCAACAAGCGCACAGTTCCCGTCCCGCTCTCGATCCGAAGCAGCCGCGGCGCCCGCTCCCACCCGTCCGGAAACTGGCGGTCCGCGATCTTTTGCAGGGCCGTTCCTTCCGCCCAATGCACCCAGATGCGCTTCTTGTCGAGCGCCAGCGCGTACAGCCGATCATCCCGGTAACGCGACGGCAGGTGATCCCAACCCTGCTGCAAACAACATTCACCCCTTTGACTTGGTGATGGGACAATGAATCTCTATTTTTTTATGAAAAGGCCTCTCGAAAAAGAACGGCATATTGCCGCGAACGGCTCATAAGGTGAAGTAAGCGCAACAACGATTGCGCAATTCATCTCGCAAGGAGGACGATCAAGAATGGCGAAGGTGTATGCTCGTGCAGCCGGTTGGATTTTCCTGCTCATCGGGATCCTCGGGTTCTTCATTACTGACCTCCTCGGACTCATCCAGTTTGATACGACCCACAACATTGTCCACTTAGTCCTCGGGGTGCTCGGGATCGCGGCCGGTCAAAATGCCAACTGGTCGCGGCTGTATGCGCAAGTGTTCGGTGTGATCTACCTGCTGCTGGGGATCGTCGGCTTCTTCCTCTCCGACTTCCTTGGGATGCATCTGGAAGTGACCGAAAACCTGATTCACATCATCCTCGGTGCCTGGGGTCTGTACGCGGTGCTCGGCGAGAAGGAAACGGCCGGCGAATAGCGGCAGGCAGGCAACGCATACTAAGACTGTCGGGTGTTCCCGGCAGTCTTTTTGCGTTGCCACACCCGTTTTTCCACACCACGTACCAAGGAGGCGGTTGCATGAAGGTCCGTGATCTCATGACCCAAGAAGTGATCACCCTGAAGGCGAAGCACACGCTGCAAGATGCGGCGAAGCTGATGCTTGACCTCAATGTCGGCGTGATTCCGGTCGCCGAAGAAGGGGACAAACTGCGCGGCATCATCACCGACCGCGACATTGTCGTGCGCGCCGTCAGCAAAGGTGCGAATATCCGAACTGCGAAGATCAACGACTACATGAGCCCGAAACTCGTTTCGATCAATCCGTCCGAATCGGCCGAAGAAGCGGCCAAGCTGATGGCGGAACATCAGATTCGCCGTCTGCCGGTCGTCGAAGAAGGTCACATGGTCGGCATCATCTCCCTCGGCGACTTGTCGGTGGTCAACATCCACGAAAACGAAGCCGCTTTTGCCCTGCACGAGATCTCCAATCCGGCTCGTCCGCAGCTGTAACCGCATAGCCCCTGCGCTTTTTGGCATACTAAGCTTGGTTGCACTACCATTCCACTCATGAGGAGGGCGATTCCATGCAAATCCGTGAACTCATGACTTCTGACGTTGAATCCTGCTCATCGCAGGACTCCCTGCAGCAAGTGGCACAGATCATGGCCGACCTCGATGTCGGCATCGTGCCGATCGTACGTGACGGCGGCTATCTCGAAGGCTGCATCACCGACCGCGACATCGTCATCCGCGCGGTGGCCAAGGGCATGGATGTCAACGCGACCCGCGTTGACGAGTGCATGACCGAAAACATCGTTTCCTGTACCCCGGATCAATCGGCACAAGAAGCGGCACAGCTGATGGCCGACAACCAGGTCCGCCGTCTGCCGGTGGTCGAAGACGGCCGTCTGGTCGGGATCGTGGCGATCGGCGACCTCGCTGTGGAACGCAAAGCGGACGAATCGGCCGGCTACGCGCTGAGCGAAATCTCCGAACCGGCTCATCCGGAACTGCACTAATCTCTCGTCTCTTTTTCAGCCAAATGGACAAGACCCTGCGCGGGTCTTGTCCATTTGCTGTTCCAAAGGTACACTGTACGAAAAGGAGGGACGGCCTGATGATCGCAGAACGCAGACGATTTGGGATCTGGCTCTTGCTCAGCCTCGCCTGGATGCTGCTCATCTTTTACAAATCGGGACAGTCCTACGGCGAACAGGACCTGCGCCCCCTGCTCCGGCAATGGATCGAAGAGCCGACGCTTCTGCTCGTGCTGCCGAACATCGAATTTTTGTATGACGGCGGGCTGGTCTCCTACCAAGATCCCTATTCGATGCTCGAGTTTTTCATCCGCAAAGCGGCGCATGTGACCGAATATTTCATTCTCGCCTTCCTGCTCTGGCGCACCTTTGCGGCCACGACGGTGCGGCAGGTCAGCGCGCTCATCTTGACGGCGCTGCTGTCCATTTTGTATGCGGCGTCCGACGAGTGGCACCAGTCGTTTGTACCCGGTCGCACTGGGCATGCGATCGACGTGTATGTGGACAGCATCGGCGTGTTTCTGGTCGTGTTGCTTGCGCTTTTCTTCCGGTCCGGACGATCCAAGCGTCAAAAAACTCTCTCAAGATGATCTGAGAGAGTTTTTCTGTTTAGCGCTTTAGCGCTCCTCGCCGGTGATCAGTCGAGCCGGCTCTGGCGCGCTGCCGGGCGCAGCAGACATCAGCGAAGCGCTCGCCGGCGCTGCAGCGCCGCGGCGATCCTCAAGCCACGCCGATTCGATCACCGCGCGCATGTCTTTCATCGGCACGTCTTGCATGCCGCATGTCCCGCATTTGTCCATCAGGTATTTGATCGCTTCGTTCATCTTGGCCGGACCGTCTTCCATCGTATATACAGTCTCCGCATAGGAGAAAGCTTCCCGCCCGAGTTGTGCCAACAGTTGTCGATTCTGCAAGGTGGTCTGGGCATCATAGTAGTTCTGCATGCGTTGTTTGAGATTTCGAAGCAGGAGCAGACCGGCAAGGACAGCAAGTTGCAGCACGATCGACACGCCGTCTTGCAACATCCCGAGGATCTGTTCCGTCATGGTGGCCACCTACCTCCCGCTTCGGATAAAGTTGTAAAAGCGCACGAGCACAGATGCCATCTCCGCTCGTGTCACCGCTTGTTCAGGACGCCACGTCCCGTCCTCGTAACCGGTCATCACGCCCCACTCGATCACTTGGCGGATCGATTCTTCCGCCCAGGCCGGCAGAACTTCCGGCTGCTTCGGCGGGGTGACGGGTGTCGGTGTGGACGGCGTTCCCGGCTGCGGGGTCGGGCGGGCCGGTGCGTTATATGGCAGATCAAAAATCGCGCACACCCCCCTTGCCGCACCTTCTGCGGCAGCAATTTGATAGTCACGGGTCGCCATGCGGCGCGCTTCGGCCGCATTGGTGATAAAACCCGCTTCGACCAGCACCGCATCCATCACCGTGTCGCGCAGGACCTGAAAATCCCCAAAATACACACCCCGGTTGGTCTGACCTGTCGACGAAGCGATCGCAGCGGCGATCCGCTCCGCCCATTGGTTGGTACGGCCGCCGCGGGTGGACGGATGAATCCAGACCGCAGAGCCGTTTACGGCAGCCGAACTCGCCGCATCGGTGTGCCAGGAGATATACAGGTCGGCCTTGGCGTTGTTGGCGATGCTGGCGCGGTAGGCCAGATCCTGCCCGATCGTCCCATCAGGGTCAGGCAGCGTGTCGGTCGTTCGCGTCATGATGACACGAAAGCCGCAGCGCTGCAGCGCATCGCGAAGCAAGAGCGAAGTCTGCAACACGAGGTTCTTCTCCTGATATCCGTTCCCTGCCGCTCCCGGATCTCTGCCTCCATGCCCCGGATCAATCACAACTAACGGCACTGCCCTCACTCCTTTCAGGACATTTCGTGATCAGCATATGAATCCTTCCGGCCAAACGTGAAAAAAGCGTCCACATCCCGTTCGGATGTGGACGCTGAAAAGCTTGCATCCCCTATCGAGTTACATGGAACACGCGCACGCCGACTTGGCGCAGGTCTTCTGTGATCGCATCGACATCGGCATCAGGCGCGACCTTGAAAGATACGCGGCGATACCCAAAGTCTGCATCGTCATCGAGCACGAGCAGCCCGAAGATGTTCGAGTACTTGCGCACAACATCGGCAAACTTGAGCAGGGAACCTTGCATCTCCGGCATGGAGACGGTCATGCGGATGCCCGGCTTGTGCATGCCCAGCGCATCGCGCAGCATTTCGAAGTTGGCGCTGTGCGTCACGATGCCCGTGAACGTGCCTTCCTCGGACAGCACCGCAATAAACGGCACGCGGTCGATCGCTAACAGAATGTCTTCGATGCTGCCTTCCTCGTGAATCGTTGCATTCTTGTTGACCGTGATCGCATCGACCTTCGTCTCAGTCAGGAACTGCTCTTTATCGGCAGAACCGCTTTCAAAATAAGCCTTGTGAACATCCGCATAGCCGACCATACCGAAAAACGCTCCGTCCGCTACGACCGGAATATGTTGGAACCCGCAGGAATCGAGCGCCGTGAGCAGCTCGTTCAGATTCGCTGTAGGTTCGATTGTTACGACCTTATGAGCTTCTACTTTCAGCTGTTGTACAATCACCCATGACATCCCCTTTCTTCTCTCTTCTTTATCTATTCGGCGGTCCTGCAAACTTTCCTCTTACAGTTGAAAAATAATTAAAGCCCCTGCCAGCACCGCCAGCGCTGCCAAATAGATCAGCAGTCCGCGCACGTATTCTTTGCCTTGCATCCCGTAGAAAATGCGCGAGATGATCGCCATCAGCACCATTGCGATAAAGGACACGGAGAACAGAGTCATGCCGAGCGCTTCGCCCGCGCTGCGCACCGCGTACTCCCCGTTTTGATCAACCATCATCAAGCCGATCATCAGGTTGGACAGATACGCCTGTCCGATCAGAAAGACGGGAACGGCAAACATCCAGCGCTGCATCGAGACTTTCTTGCGGAAGAACAGGACGATCAGGATCTGTGCCAACAGGGGCAACAGCGTATAGTAGCCGAGAAAAAACAATGCAAAGTCAGGATCGGTCTGCAATTTCTCAAAAATGTTGGTCATGGTGAATTCTGCCTTTCTGCTTGGGAATGGAGTCATAAAAAAGGCTCCCCGCATCGCGAGGAGCCTGATCGGCGGCCGTTTATTTACGCTCTTCGATCGGAACGAACGATTGATCCACCGGACCTACGTAGTCGGCAACCGGACGGATGATGCGGTTGTTCGCATACTGTTCGAGAATGTGTGCCGTCCACCCGGAAACGCGGGAGATGACGAACAGCGGGGTGAACAGTTCAACCGGAATGCCCATCGCGTTGTACAGGGAGCCGGAGTACAGGTCGACGTTGTACTTCAGGTCTTTGCCCTTCTTCGCGAAGTGTTCGAGCACGACGCCTTCGGTGATCTCAGTCATTTCATACCACTTGGTTTCGCCAACCTTTTCGGTCAGCTGTTTCGCGTAACGCTTCAGCACGAGACCGCGCGGGTCGTAGGAGCGGTAGACACGATGGCCGAAGCCCGGAACTTTTACGCCGTTGTCCAGCTTGTTTTGCACTTCCGAAGCTGCGTTTTCCACCGAGTTGATCTCCATCAGCATGCGGAGCACGTCTTCGTTTGCGCCGCCGTGCAGCGGGCCTTTCAGCGCGCCGATCGCCGAAGTGACGCCGGAGTACATGTCGGACAGAGTCGCCACCGTGCAGCGTGCGGTAAAGGTCGAAGCGTTAAACTCGTGGTCAGCGTGCAGGATGAGCGCGACATCAAACGCTTCCACCGACAGCTCATCCGCATCTTTCCCGGTCAACATATACAGGAAGTTCGCCGCATGGCCGAGATCATGGCGCGGAGCCACATAATCTTTGCCTTGCTTAAAGCGTCCGATCGCTGCGGTGATCGAGGCGAGCATCGACACGAGCTTGGTCGCCTGCTTGATGTGCGTCTCATGATCCATCGACTTATCCGGGTCCACCGTGCCGAGGTAAGATGCTGCCGTGCGCAGAATTTCCATGCCGGTCGGGTTCGCCTGAGAGTTGCTGAGCGCCTTCACCAGTTCCAGCACATCGGACGGGATCTCGCGGTTTTTCTTCAGCTCTGCGTCGAGAGCTGCCAGTTCGCTCACATTCGGGAGCTTGCCGTACCAGAGCAGGTACACCACTTCTTCAAAAGAAGTTTTCCCGACCAGATCGTTAATATCATATCCTTGATAGACGAGACGGCCTTGTTTCCCGTCTACGAGGCAGATGGAAGAATCACCTGCAACAACGTCTTGCAAACCCGCTTTCGCTTTTGCTTCAGACATTGACGAACACCTCCTGAAAAATACGATGTTTCCATATAGTCAACTTATACCCAGAATAATCCGATGTTACTTATTATACAGGACTTGGTCTCGTTGGTCGAACTTTGTGAATGGGCTTTCATTCATTTCTCGGACTGCGAAAGCCCGTAGCCTTGCGAAAGCGTTTACTTGCTTGGATTTAGCCATCTTTAGCGTACCCTGCACAACGTGGGTTATTTGTCGAAAAAAAATTTTTTTGGTACCTGTTGGCTGTTCACTGGAAATTGTGGATAAGTTTGTACACAGTTTTCCACACACTCGTCTATGGCAAATATGTCCTTTTCCACAGTGAATCCACAACTTACCCACAAACTGTACACAGGGTCTTGTGGATAATCGGAACGCTTGTTCGCTCCTATATTCCATGATATAGTCATACCACAACCAACTCGCGCGCGGGATTTGGTAGAGTACGAGACCAGAACTGTGAGGTGAACCACCATGCATTTACTGAGTGATGAGTACCTTGTTGAAGCTTACACGAACGCAGTGAAGCAGAAGTTGGACAGACAGTTTATCGACCTGTTATACAAGGAAGTCCAAGCACGGGGTCTTACAGTCTCTGTCAGCATCGCTTCGTAACCTACCGTTCCCAAGAATGTTCGACAGAGCATTTGCATGATCGAGAAAGGCCTGTTCTACCGGGGAACGGGCCTTTCTCGCATGGCGACCGCGAGCACATTCGCTTACAGCTCTTCTTCTTTCATTAAATATAATGTCAGTTCTTCACGGTTGTGGAACAGCTGCTTCGCTTTGAGCAGCACCAGTTGCGGCTCCAGGTTCTCCAGCGCATCCCTGACCGTTTGAAACGGCTTTTTGTGCATCAGCTTGACGGTGATGATCGCCACGCCGCCCGTCTCCACGGCGGGCAAGAGTTCGGCCACCAGCTTGCTCATCTGCTTCGGGCTCCAGCTCATATCGCATACGAGCAGATCGAACGCCCCTTCTGGAAAAGTGACGTCCCCCGCGTTCTTTTGCAGGAAGGTGAGGTTGGCGTGTCCCGACACGGACGGGTGCAAGGCGCCCGGGTCGATGGCGGTCACCTGCAGGTTCCGCTCGAGCAAAAGCGACGTCCAGCCGCCGGGTGCGGCCCCGATGTCGAGCGCGCTGCGGAACTGGGAGAGGTCGAGATGGAACCGTTCTTCCGCTTCCAAGAGCTTGAACTTGGCGCGCGATACCTGCTCCTCTTCTTTGCGGTAGCGCACCATCCCCCCGTTCCAATCGGATAGATTTTCATACGGCGTGGAGATTCCGAAATAGCACGTGCCGTCCGTCAAGTACACGGAGATGATCTTGTCGGCGCCGCGGACGACCGGCTCCACGCTTTGCTCTTGTTCCAAGATCGGGTCGAGCGCGTCTTTCACGCCATACGGCGTATAGGCGAACTTGACCTCTTTGACTTTGCGGGCTTGCACCGCCACTTTTTCGCCTGCCTGAAAGGGGCGCAACTGCTGAATAAACTCGATCAGACGCATCAGGTCCTCTGCCGACTTGTCGAGCGGCAGTTCGTGCTGTACCGGCTGGATGTGGCGCAGGAAGATCGGCTCCTGTTCGAGCAGAGCGGCTGTCACCACTTCGGCCGGAGCGGGCACATCGATCAAAAACACTTCTCCCGCATCGAGATAGCGGAATTTCACGCCCGGGAACAGGCGGCGGATCTCTTCTTGCGCGTACTGGGCAAATCCGAAATTGGATGAGCCGATAAAACGAGATGAAGTCATAAGTTCCTCCAAACCAATCATTTTACTATGTATTCTTCTCAGTATAGCAAACAACATGTGACTTTTTCCTTATAAAAATGGTTGCGCACAAGGTCTTCGTCCGATATGCTTTTTTTAATAAAGGAGTTGGGGTTACGATGCAGCGTTTTGTAGTGGAACCAATCTTGTTTGCAATGTTTGGCGAACTGTTATTTCCAACGGAGCCAATCGAATATATCATCCCCTACTCGACCGTCATGGAACTGTATGATTTGCGGGAGAGCGAGGAAGTCATTTCCGATCCGCAAGAAAACGAGCGCGTCAAAGCTAATTTGGAGAAGATCATCCAATTCTTTGAGCAGCCGTTCGTATCCAAGAAGCTCGACAAATCACTTCGCGTGCCGTGGCAGAAGAGCCGTCCGATCCTGTTCAACGAAAACGTGACGTTCACCGTCGTCAACGCGCTGGACAACGCCGAATACGGCGAAGAGTTCGACCCGGTGGAGACGGAGCTCATTTTGCTGGCGCGGCGCGAGCAGATCCCTTTGATCACCGACCAGTTGCAGTTTCAGCAACGCATCGTGGAAGCGCGGATCAACATCACGGTGATCGACGTGGCCGATTTTGGCTTCCAAGTCGATGATGGGATGTTTGAGGAGCTGGAGATGTACGAAGAGGACCCGGTGCTGGCTCAGGCGCCTGTCAACTCGTTTGAAGCGCAGGAAGGCGCGCTCAGCGCCGCCGAAGAACGCACCATCCGCTCCAAGTCGAACAAGATGCTGCCCTGGGTGGTCAGCATTTTCGGCCTGATTTTGGTGTTGTTCGTCATCACCTTGATCCAGTGAAAAAGCTCTGCACACTTTTTCGTGTGACAGAGCTTTTTTTGTGGAATGCTGTAGAGGTGTTGCCACAAAGATATCACTACGGTACAATTAGCCAAAATACAGTAACCTTCGTGAAACAGGAGGCCAAACCCCATGGCAAAGACTCGTGACCGCATCCTCTTCAGCCGTGAAGCGATCCAGAAAAGGGTCGCCGAACTCGGCGTGCAATTGTCCCAAGATTATAAGGACGGCGAAGTTGTCGTCATTTCCCTTCTGCGCGGCAGCTTTGTGTTTACTGCTGACTTGGTGCGGGAGATTACCGTTCCGGTCAACGTGGACTTCATGACCACGTCCAGTTACGGACACGGTGAGCACAGCGCCGGTCGGGTGGAGATCGTCACCGATATTCGCACCGACATCGCGGGCAAAGATGTGCTGGTCTGCGATGACATTCTCGACACCGGCATCACCATGCGCGGCGTGCTCGATCATCTGGCAGCCAAGAACCCGAAGAGTTTGAAGACTTGCACCTTCCTCGACAAGCCGTCCCGCCGTCTGGTGGACGTGCCGCTCGACTACACCGGCATCACGATCGAAGACCTGTTTGTCGCAGGCTATGGCCTGAACTTGGGCGACTACGCCCGCAACCTGCCGTACATCTTCGTCCGCGAGACGGTGGAAGAATAAGCGCTTGCGATACCAAAAGCCCGATCCCTCCTGCGAGGGGTCGGGCTTTTTGGCTAGATCTTGTGTTTTTTCGTCGGAAGGGGTTCGACCAGATCGCGGTATTCATGTCCTGCCGGCATGCGGTCGAGCTCAAAATCCTCCTGCTCACCGCGGGTGGTGTCATCGATCGCATCCCCGGACAGGAAGTCGTTCTTCATGTTTTCGTGCGTCAAGTGCTTGTGCAGGTTGCCAAGACGATCCCGATAGGTCTCGCGCTCTGTCATCAGCCATGCCCCCTTTCGCGTATAGTGTCCGTCTCTGCAAAGGGGGTGATACGATCAAAAATCTGGGTAGAGCTGCTGATATTTTGTGTACGAAAAGCTGACCCGCTGTATGTAATGCCGCGTCTCACCGACCGGGATCTTCTCCGAGGCGGCGAGCGTTCCATCCCAGACGCCTTCTTTCATCCAGCGCGAGACACGCCCTTGTCCGGCGTTGTAAGCAGCGATAGCAGCCGCCTGGTTGCCGTCAAACTGCTTGAGCAGGTAGGCCATGTACCAGGAGCCCATGCGGATGTTCGTCTCCGGATCGGACAGGTCTTCGATGCCGCGGTAGGGAATCTCGCTTTCCTTGGCGATCCATTCGGCCGTCTCCGGCATCAACTGCATCAGGCCGACCGCGCCGACCTTGGAGACGTTTTCCGTGCGAAACTTGCTTTCCACGCGGATGATCGCAGCGACGAGCAGCGGGTCGATCTGATGGGTCTCGGCCGCTTGGCGAATCTCCGCCTCATGATAAATCGGGTAGATAAAGCGCCAGAACCAGTCGCTGCCCACGGCGAGCACGATCAGGAAGATCAGGCCGAGGATGATGGCGACTTTGCGTTTGGCTTGGGGCGTGAGTACCCACGAGATGCGAGGCCAGATCAACGGGACCTTTCCCTCTGGAGACGGGTCAGTTCGACCCAGACCTCCTGCACCTGCCGCTGTGTTTCCTCGATCGTGCCCCGGTTGTCGATCAGGAAGTCGGCATAGCGCTTTTTCTCCTCGATGGGCATCTGGGCGGAGATGCGTTGTTCCGCCGCTTCTGCCGACAGCTCGTCCCGTTTCAGGAGACGCTCATATTGCGTCTCCCGATCCACATAGACAACGACCGTCTTTTCCACCTCTTGATAAATTCCCGTTTCGATCAACAGCGGAATGTCCCAGATGATGATCGCCCGGCTGTCGCGGGCTAGGGCTGCCGCTGTCTGTTGATCGCGCTCCTCACGGACGCGCGGATGGACGATGCTGTTGAGCTTCAGCCTGTTTTCCTCCTTGCCGAAAACCAGCGACCCGAGCTTGGCACGGTCCAGTTCGCCGTTTGGCAACAGCACTTCTTTGCCAAAATGATCGACAATCTCCAGGAATGCCTGCTTGCCGGGCTGCTGCACCTCGCGCACGATCTTATCTGCATCGACGATGACCGCTCCTGCTTCTGCGAACATCTTCGAAACGGTGCTTTTTCCTGTTGCTATCGAGCCGGTCAGACCTACGATCATAGTGAGCCTCCTGTCACCGCTTTAAAAAAATTTCGAAATGCCGATCAGGATCAGCATCACGCCTGGTATATAGACCATTTTGCGCAAAAGGCGCGCATCTGCAAAGCGCATGCCGACCCGAAGACCTGTATAGATGAACACAAGGTTCATCACAGCGATCGTCAACGCTGTCGGAATGGAATGAAAACCGATCAAGCTCGCCCCGACGCCCGCTCCAAAACCGTCCATCGACAAAGCAAAGCCGAGGATCAGGCCTTCTTTGACCGAAATGTCACCAGAGCGGTCGACGTCTGCGGAGGACGGAGTACGCAGAATCTGAATGACCAGTCCGATCTTCTTCAGTTCCACGTGCAAGACCGTCTTCTGTCCCTCTTCTGCCGGCTGGTCGAGGACAGGCATCGGCTGTTCCTCGGCCACCAGATCTTTTTCCTTCTGGGTCAAAATGTTATAGATCGCAAAACTGCCGACGCCTATCAGAATGACCGCACCAAACGTTTTGGCGAAGGAGTCGGTCAGGAACTGGGAAAGCACGTCGCCCAGCTGCATCGCAACCAAGATCATCGTCGCCGAACAGAGCGTAACGACAAGCAGGGACCACAGAGGAAAGCGGATTTTACGGAGTCCGTAAGTCAAGCCTACGCCAAAACCGTCGAGTGAGACGGCAAAGGCAAGCACCAGCAGGGAGAAATAGTGAAGCACGCTGACTCCTCCTTCCCTCAATCTGCCACCATGATATGCGCAGGAGGGAAAAAGGGTGTTCCGTTACTTGTCCAGCGGCTGACACGACGGGCAGAAGTGCGTGCCCCGCCCGCCGACGCGGGTCTTAGCGATCTCCGTGCCGCACGCGGGACACGGGGTGTTTTCATGGCCGTAGACTTTGAGCTGATGCTGCATACCGCCCTCTTGCCCGTAGCCGTTGACGTACGACTTCACCGAGGAGCCGCCGAGCTCCACCGACTGGGTGAGCACCGCGACGATCGCCGCATGCAGACGCTCAATCTGCTCGCTGTTCAGGTCGGGGCCGCTCGCTTCCGGGTGAACGCCCGACTGAAAGAGCACCTCATCTACATAGATATTGCCAAGCCCGGCGACAAATGTCTGGTCGAGCAGCAAAACTTTGATTTTGCCGCTGCGGCGTTTATTCAGCGCCTGTGCGAGGACGTCGGCCGTAAACGTTTCGGCCAGCGGTTCCGGACCGAGCATGGCCAGTCCCGGCAGCAACGCGTATTCGCCGCGCGGGAGCAGGTCCATCGTGCCGAACTGACGCACGTCTTTGTAGCGCAGTTCGGTGCCGTCGGTGAAATGGAAGATGACGTGCGTATGCTTCTCAACCGGTTCGTCCGCATGGTACACGCCATAACGGCCTTCCATGCGCAGGTGCGAAACCAGCGTGTACGGTCCGATGGAGAGCAGCAGGTATTTGCCGCGGCGTTCCACCGCATCGATGGTGTGGCCTTGCAACATGAGGGCAAACTGCTGCACATCATCGGGCATCCGAATGATGCGCGGCAGGCTCACCGTCACATGATCGATCGTTTTGCCGAGGACCAGCGCTTCCAGCCCCCGGCGGACAGTCTCAACCTCCGGCAATTCCGGCATGAGGCCTCCTCCTTTCGTTAGCTGTCTATTCACCTGCAATCCGACACGCTTGCAGTCTTTTTGCAGACCTGTAATCTTCTTGCCGAGCTGTAGTCTTCTTGCAGTCTGCTTGATTTTTACATCCAGCGTTTTATTTAGCTTCGTACCAAGTGTCGCCGATGTTGATGTCCGCTTTGAGCGGCACGGAGAGCACAGTTACCTGCTCCATCTCATGGCGCACCAAGTCGGTGAGCTGCTCGATCTCCTCCGGCGGGCACTCGAAGATCAGTTCGTCGTGCACTTGCAGGAGCATTCTGGCGCGCAGCTTTTGGTCTTTCATCGCTTCGTGGATGTTGACCATCGCTTTTTTGATGATGTCAGCAGCCGTGCCTTGGATCGGCGTGTTCATCGCCGTGCGCTCGGCGAAGCTGCGGATGTTGAAGTTCGATGCTTTGATATCGGGCAGATGGCGCTTGCGGCCAAGCAGCGTAGTAACATATTCGTCCCGGCGCGCCTGCTCCACAACTTCTTCCATATACCGTTTCACGCCGGGGAACTTCGCAAAATAACTCTCAATAAACGCCCCCGCCTGCTTGCGCGGAATGTTCAAGTTTTGCGACAAGCCAAAATCGGAAATGCCATATACGATCCCGAAGTTGACCGCTTTTGCCGCTCGGCGCATGTTCGCATCCACCTCTTCCGGCGCCACTTCAAACACCTGCGTCGCCGTGCGGGTGTGGATGTCCTCGTCATGCACGAACGCGTCGATCATGCTCTCATCGCCCGAGATGTGCGCGAGAATCCGCAGTTCGATCTGCGAGTAGTCTGCTGCGAGGATCTTCCACTCCGGATCGGTCGGCACAAACACATGGCGCAGACGGCGCCCTTCTTCCGTGCGGATCGGGATGTTCTGCAGGTTCGGCTCGGTCGACGACAGACGGCCCGTCGCCGTCAGCGCCTGGTTGAACTGCGTGTGCACGCGGAAGTTGTCCCCCGACTGGCGCGCCGCATTCAACAGCCCTTCCACATAGGTGGACTGCAGTTTGCCCAAATGGCGATAATCGAGGATCTTCTGCACGACCGGCGAGTGCTCAGCCAATTTTTCTAATACATCGGCCGATGTGGAATAACCGGTCTTGGTCTTCTTCGACGCCGGCAGTCCCAGCTTGTCAAACAAGACTTCGCCGAGCTGTTTCGGCGAGTTGAGGTTGAACTCCAGCCCGGACAACTCGTAGATTTCTGCCTGCAGCGCTTCGATGCGCGTTTTGAGGTTCTCGCCGATCTCTTTGAGCTCCTCTGTGTCGATGCGCACGCCGGATGCTTCCATGTCGGCCAGCACAAAGGAGAGCGGCAATTCGAGGTCGCGGTACAGCGGCATCAGGTCGCTCGTCTCCAACGCCACTTCCAGCAGCTCTTTCAAATGCGCATTGGCTGCCGCGACCGAACCGGCCAACATCGCCCGCTCCTCCATCGAGACCTCAACCTTTTTCTTCGCCGTGCCTTTCGGGAGTGGATCGACCTTCCAGCCGATGTGGCGCTCGATCACGTCAAACAGATCGGGCGTGCCGTCAGACGGCGACAGCAAATACGAACCGAGCAGCGTGCAGAACACGTTGCAGTCCAGTTCGATCAGTTGCGTCTTCAGCGCGGCGCTGACCGCCTTCACATCGTAATAGACCTTCGTCTTGCCCGCATCTTGGAGCAGCGCCACCACTTCATTTGGCAACATGCCATCGAACGGCAGATACCAGGCGGCGTCTTTGGTCGCCATCGCCAGCCCGTGAATCTCACCGAGCTGATAGTTGCCTTCTACATCCAGATAGAGCCCCACTGTCTCCGGCAAGGTGTCGATGATCGCCCCCAGCTCGTCCGCACGGATGATCTGAGGGCTCACCACCGCATTTGCAGCTGCAGCCGGCTCTTCGGCCGCTTCCGACTCGGTGCCGCCTTGGGGCAGACGATCAAGCAGAGACTTAAATTCCAGCGCTTTGAAAATCTCGCGCACTTTCCCCGCATCATAAGATTCGAAACGATAGGACTCAAAATCGATGTCGAGCGGAACTTCGCGGTTGATCGTCGCCAAACGTTTAGACAGAAGTGCCGATTCGGCATGTTCGCGCAGCTTCTCCTGCAGCTTCTTGCCCGGCGCTTCGTCCGCATGTTCGAGCACTTCTTCCACCGTCGGGAATTGCGCCAGCAGCTTCAGCGCAGTCTTCTCCCCAACGCCCGGGATTCCCGGAATGTTATCTGACGTATCGCCCATCAGGCCTTTCAGGTCGATGATCTGCAGCGGGGTCAGCCCGTAGCGCTCCTGAATCTCTTTCTCGGTGTATTTTTCTGTCTCCGAGATGCCTTTGCGGGTCAGCATCGTCGTCACGTGATCGGAAACGAGCTGCAGCAAGTCTTTGTCCCCGGTGACCACCAGCGACTCAAAGCCCTGCGTTTCTGCTGCTTGAGTGATCGTGCCGATGATGTCGTCCGCTTCGTGGCCCTCGACTTCGAGATAAGGAATGTCGAAGCTGTCCAAGATCGAGCGCACGATCGGGAACTGCTCGCGCAGCTCGCCCGGTGTCTTCTCGCGCGTCCCTTTGTATTCCGGATAGATCTCCTGACGCACGGTCGCCTTGCCTTTGTCAAAGGCCACCATCAAATGGGTCGGCTGCTCGTCCTGCAGCAGCCGCAAAAGCATCGTTGTAAAGCCGTATGCGGCGTTCGTATACTGCCCTTTGCTGTTCGACAGCGGCGGCAGTGCAAAAAAAGCCCGGTATGTAATGGAGTTCCCGTCAATGAGAACCAATTTCTTTTTATCGGTCATGTCTCCACCTCTTCGCAAGGTATGTGCTTCGTTTATTGTAGCATAATGAAAAGTAAAAAAGCACACCCGAAGGTGTGCTTCTTAGAACGGATCTTAGTTGTAGAGCAGGCAAGCCACGTGATGGCCCGGCTCAACTTCTTTGAGCTCCGGAGTGATCTGTGCGCATTCCGGCATTGCTTTCGGGCAACGGGTACGGAAGCGGCAACCGGACGGCGGGTTAACCGGGGACGGAACGTCGCCTTCCAGAATGATGCGCTCACGGGTACGCTCGATTTCCGGGTCCGGAATCGGAATTGCAGACAAGAGTGCTTCCGTATACGGATGCAGCGGCTTGCGGTACAGTTCGGTCGATTCGGTAACCTCGACGAGTGCACCGAGGTACATAACGCCGATACGGTCGGAAATGTGCTTAACCATTGCCAAGTCGTGCGCGATGAAGAGGTAGGTCAGACCGCGCTCTTCCTGCAGGTTCTTCATCAGGTTGACAACCTGCGCCTGGATGGAAACGTCCAGTGCGGAGATCGGTTCGTCCGCGATGATGAACTGCGGCTCGATCGCCAGAGAGCGAGCGATACCGATACGCTGACGCTGACCGCCGGAGAACTCGTGCGGGAAGCGGGAAGCGTGCTCTTCGTTCAGACCAACGGTACGGAGCAGTTCATAGATGCGATCCAAGCGTTGACGGCCGGACATCAGTTTATGGATGTCGATGCCTTCGCCGATGATGTCACCGACGGTCATACGCGGATTGAGCGATGCGTACGGGTCTTGGAAGATCATCTGCATGTCGCGGTTGAATTGCTTCAAGTCGCGGCCTTGCACTTTATGAACGTCTTTGCCGTTGAACTTCACAGTACCGGCAGTAGCATCGTACAGACGGATGATCGTACGGCCGGTGGTGGACTTACCGCAGCCGGACTCGCCAACCAGACCGAACGTTTCACCGCGTTTGATTGAGAAGGAGACGTTGTCAACCGCCTTCAGGATCGTGCCGCGGCCCAAGTCAAAGTGCTTGGAGAGGTTCGTCACCTCAAGAATGTTATCAGTACCCGTCTTCGACGAGTTTGCAACAGTCGACGTAGCATTAGCCATTGTGGTTACCTCCCCCTACTTCTACTGGACGTTCAACTTTCGGAGCGTTCGGGTGGAGAAGCCAGCAAGCAGCTGCGTGGTTCTGGTCGATCTTGGTCATTTCCGGATCCTGCTCCATGCAGATCTCCATCGCGTACGGGCAGCGCGCAGCGAATGCGCAGCCTTTCGGCGGTGCGATCAGGTCCGGCGGGGTGCCGTCGATCGGGATGAGATCTTCATCTTTGGAGGAGTCCAGACGCGGAACGGAACGCAGGAGACCCCAGGTGTACGGATGTTGCGGGTTGTAGAAGACTTCGTCGATCGTGCCGTTTTCTACAACTTTGCCCGCGTACATGACGACAACCTTTTGTGCAACGTCAGCAACAACGCCCAAGTCGTGGGTGATGATGATGATCGAAGCGCCGGTCTTCTCTTGCAGGTCGCGCATCAGGTCGAGGATCTGCGCCTGGATCGTCACGTCGAGCGCGGTGGTCGGCTCGTCGGCGATCAAGAGCTTCGGATTACAAGCAAGCGCGATTGCGATCATAACACGCTGACGCATACCGCCGGAGAATTGGTGCGGGTATTGCTCTACGCGAGCTTCCGGGTTCGGAATGCCTACGAGGCGCAGCATTTCGATCGCACGCTCACGAGCTGCTTGACGGGACAGGCCTTGATGCTTGATCAGGCCTTCCGCGATCTGAGCTCCCACCTTCATGGTCGGGTTGAGAGAAGTCATCGGGTCCTGGAAGATCATGCCCATCTCGGAACCGCGAACGTTTTCCATTTCTTTATCGGTCAGCTTTACGATGTCGGTCTTGCCGTCGAACACGATCTGCGAACCTGCTTTGATCTCACCCGGCGGGGTTTGAATGAGGCGCATGATCGCTTGGGAGGTCACGGATTTACCGCAACCGGACTCGCCAACGATCGCAAGGCATTCGCCTTTTTTCAGATTGAAGGTAACGCCGCGTACGGCTTGAACTTCACCGGCATAGGTGTGGAACGATACCTTCAAGTCTTTGACTTCTAAGATGTTGTTCATGGGCATTACCCTCCTTATTTACGAAGTCTCGGGTCGAGTGCGTCACGCAGACCGTCGCCCAACAGGTTGAAGGACAGCATGATGCAAGCGAATACGACCGACGGGCAGATCAGGCGGAACGGGAAGTTACGCATCGATTGCACGCCGTCGTTTACCAGAGAACCGAGGGATGCGAGCGGAACCTTGATACCCAGACCGATAAAGGACAGGAATGCTTCCGCGAAGATCGCGCCCGGAACGGTAAACGTGATTTGTACGATAATGATCCCCAGTGCGTTCGGGATCAGGTGGCGCAGGATGATACGCCACGGGCTTGCGCCCAGGGTGCGGGCTGCGAGCACGTACTCTTGCTCTTTCAAGGACAGGATCTGACCGCGAACGAGACGCGCCATACCGACCCAGCCGACTGAAGCCATCGCTAGGATGATGGTGAAGATACCCGGACCCATGACCATGATCAGCAAGATGATCAGGATGAGGTACGGAATACCGTAAACGATCTCAACGAAACGCTGCATGATATCATCGATTCGGCCGCCAAAGTAAGCGGAGATACCGCCATACAGGACACCGATGACAAAGTCAAGGAATGCAGCGACAATACCGATAAACAGCGAGATACGAACGCCCCACCAAACGCGAACCCATTGGTCACGGCCGAAGTCGTCGGTACCGAACCAGTGGTCAGCGGTCGGAGCTTGGTTACGAACTTGCAGGTCTTGCGTCTGGTAGTCGTACGGGCGGATTTCCGGACCGGAGATCGCCAGTACCGCCAGCATGACAAGGAGAATCAAGCCGAGCATTGCTGCTTTGTTTTTCTTCAGGCGGCGCCACGCGTCAGCCCAGTAGGAAACGGAAGGGCGAACGACGCGCTCTGCATCGGATTGCTTTTGCGCCAGTTTAAACTTATCTTGAGTAACAGGTTGCATCGCTTACTTCCCACCTTTCGCCAGACGGATACGCGGGTCGACAACCCCGTACAGGATATCTGTCACGATGATCGCAAGGATGAGCAGACCAGAGTAGAAAATCGTCATCCCCATGATCATTGTGTAGTCATTCGTCGTGATAGAGTTAACGAAGTGCTTACCCATGCCCGGAACTGCGAAGATCTGTTCAACGACGAGGGTACCGGTCATGATGTTGACGGTGAGCGGGCCCAAGATCGTGATGATCGGCAGAATCGCGTTTCGAACGGTGTGTTTTACAACGATCGAGATGCGGGAAAGACCTTTGGAACGAGCGGTCTTAATGTAGTCTTGGTTGACTACGTCCAGCATGGAAGTACGCATCATACGTGCCATGGTAGCCAGTGTACCAAACGCCAGGGTGATGGTCGGAAGGATTACGTATTCCGGACCTTTCCACAGCGCCGGCGGCAGCCAGCCAAGTTGAACCCCGATGTAGTACGAAAGCAACGGCCCGATTACGAACGCCGGAACGGATACGCCGACGATTGCGGTGAGCATTGCAAAGTAGTCGAGGCCTTTGTTGTGGTTCAGCGCTGCGACGATACCAAGGGTCAGACCGATGACAACGGCAACAACGATCGAGTAGAGACCAAGTTCAGCAGACGTCGGGAACGTCTGGCCGATGATGTCATTAACAGAACGCGTTGGATAGAAGAAGGATACGCCAAGGTCACCAGTGACGATGTTCGTAAGGTAGCGACCGTATTGCACCCAGATCGGGTCATCAAGACCGTAGTGTTGCATCAGGATAGCTTTTGTGGCGTCATTCAAACGCTCAGACGCGGCGAACGGGTCGCCCGGAAGGTTATGCATGAGGATAAAGGTCAAGGAAACGATTACCCAAAGAGTGATCAAACCGTATACTACACGACGGAGGATAAAACGAAGCACAACCACACCTCCCAAAGAATTTTTTTTGTTATTTGTGGTTTTGGTTGAGATACAGCTTTTAGTCTACTTGCATCTCTGTCTTTTCGCTAGTGGCTTTTTGCTGGCAATTGCGAGCCGAGGCACCCCCAGTGCCGCGGTCTCAGCTTTCCGAGAACCTTGTTACTTTCTCCCAGTCCATTCATAGAAGCTGTTTCATGGAAGCGGTTTCGCACATGCTGCATTCAGCATCCAGATCCGGGACTCACTCACTCCTCTTCCCCGTTCCCCCCCTTTTCCTAAAATCTCATGTAAGTGTTTCGTAATATTATGGTAAGGCTCCAGCCTAATACCCGATAGAAAGAATAAAGAGTTTTAAAAGACAGATTATTCATAAAAAATTATAGTCTAATCTGCCTTTCTCGTCCACTAGTAAAATTACGAGTGCTACGAGCCAATTATGCGATCATTTTACGGCTCATTTGCAAATAAGTTCTAGATTCTGAATCTTTGGTCCAAATCTACGAATCAGCCACAAGTTATACAATATCATAAAGATCTTACACATGCGAGTCATTTGTGGCTAAAATTCGTCAGGATTCTAGAATATTTCTTGATAGATTCGACATTTTTCTACAGGATTCAATCGTTTTTAGGTGTTGGATAAGGCTCACGCTAAGATTTTGGCTTAATTTCATTGTACTACAGACACGAAAAAAATTCCCCAGAATTTTCTAATTCCGGGGAATTTTTGGCGAATTGTAATCTACCTGTAATCCTTTTGTTACGAAACTATCTTCCTTCGACGACTGCAATCACTTTGCGAACCGAGTCGGCCGACTTGTCGAGCGCGTTCTTTTCGTCTGCCGTCAGTTCCAGTTCGAAGACTTTCTCGATACCGTTCTTGCCGAGCAGGGTCGGAACGCCCATGAACAGGCCCTCATAGCCGTATTCGCCTTCGAGCAGTGCGATCGACGGCAGGATGCGCTTCTTGTCCTTGAGGATCGCTTCGGTCATCTGTGCGAGCGATGCTGCCGGTGCATAGTAGGCAGAGCCGTTGCCGAGCAGCTGCACGATCTCGCCGCCGCCTACGCGGGCGCGCTGCACGATCTCTTCCAGACGGTCTGCCGGGATCAGCTTCTCCAGCGGAATGCCGCCTGCGTAGGAATAACGGACGAGCGGTACCATGTCATCGCCATGGCCGCCCAGCACGAAGCCTTGGATGTCTTCGACAGACACGCCGAGCTCCATCGCAATAAAGGAACGGAAACGGGCGGTGTCGAGGACGCCAGATTGGCCGATGACGCGGCTTTTCGGAAAGCCGGACGTCTTGTAGGCCACATAGGTCATCGCGTCTACCGGGTTGGACAGGATGATCAGGATCGAGTTCGGAGAGTATTTTACCACTTGTTCGGTAACGGATTTCACAATGCCCGCGTTGGTCGCCACAAGGTCATCGCGGCTCATGCCCGGCTTGCGGGCAATGCCTGCGGTGATGATCACAACATCAGAATCTGCGGTGTCTTCGTAGTTCGAAGTGCCGGTGATGTTGGTGTCGACACCTAAGACCGGAGTTGCCTCAAACATGTCTAGCGCCTTGCCTTTGGTCGGGTTCTCCAACTGCGGGATGTCGAGCAGAACGATATCACCCAGTTCTTTTTGTGCCAGGAACAGTGCGGTGGTCGCGCCGGTAAAGCCTGCGCCGACGATGGTGATCTTGTTACGCTTCATGGTCATCATGATCTCCTCCACTCACAGATAGTCAAATCCGGTGTGAAACGAACTTACAGGTTCTTGATCAGCGCGTCCGCAAATTCGGAGCACTTCACTTCGTTTGCGCCTTCCATCAGACGTGCGAAGTCATAGGTGACGGTCTTCTGATCGATCGCTTTTTCCAGCGCGGAGACGATCATGTCAGCCGCTTCCTGCCAGCCGAGGAATTCGAGCATCATCACGCCGGAGAGGATGACAGAACCCGGGTTAACCTTGTCGAGACCTGCATACTTCGGTGCGGTGCCGTGCGTTGCTTCAAACACAGCATGGCCGGTAACGTAGTTAATGTTTGCACCCGGAGCGATGCCGATACCGCCAACTTGCGCAGCCAGCGCGTCGGAGATGTAGTCGCCGTTCAGGTTGAGCGTCGCGATGACATCGTACTCCGCCGGACGGGTGAGGATCTGTTGCAGGAATGCGTCGGCGATCACGTCTTTCACGATGATCTTGCCGGCAGCTTCAGCAGCAGATTGCGCCTTGTTCGCAGCTTCGGTGCCTTCTGCGTCCTTGATGCGGTCGTACTGCGCCCAGGTGAACACTTTATCAGCATATTCACGTTCAGCAACTTCATAGCCCCAGTTTTTGAACGCGCCTTCGGTGAACTTCATGATGTTGCCTTTATGCACGAGGGTCAGCGACTTGCGGTTCTGCTGGATCGTGTAGTCAAGCGCAGCGCGCACGAGGCGCTCGGTGCCCTCTTTGGAGACCGGCTTGATGCCGATGCCGGAAGTTTCCGGGAAGCGGATCTTCTTCGCGCCCATCTCTTCGCGCAGGAACTTGATCACTTTTTTCACTTCTTCAGTGCCTTCTGCATACTCGATGCCGGCATAGATGTCTTCGGAGTTCTCACGGAAGATGACCATGTCGACGTGCTCCGGGTGTTTGACCGGGGACGGAACGCCGTTGAAATAGCGGACCGGGCGCACGCATGCGAACAGGTCGAGCTCTTGGCGCAGCGCAACGTTCAGGGAACGGATGCCGCCGCCGACCGGAGTGGTCAGCGGGCCTTTGATGCCGACGAGAAACTCACGGAATGCGGTCAGGGTGTCGTTCGGGAGCCATTCGCCAGTTTCGTTGAAAGCCTTTTCACCTGCGAGCACTTCGAACCATTCCAGCTTCTTCTCACCGTTGTACGCTTTCTCAACTGCTGCATCGAACACGCGAACAGATGCGTTCCAGATGTCCGGACCGGTGCCGTCCCCTTCGATAAACGGAACGATCGGGTTGTTCGGAACGTTCAGCTTGCCATTCTCGATGGTGATCTTTTGACCTTTTGTCGGAGCCGTGTACTTTTCAAACATGATTTCGACCTCCTGGTTATGTATAGATATAGGATTGGGTAAGGCGACGCTTTGTCACCTTACCCGCTGTTGAACATGTGAGTGAAATATCCAAGCATGTAAATCATACCATATCATTCAGGACCTGAACAAGGGTATCTTTCGTACTCCGAACCGTCGTTTCACCCTGTGAAACTTTCTTGCCCGTTCGGTGCCGCGGCCCCCTTTTTCTGGGTCGAGAGGAACAGCCAGATCCCGCTCATGATGATCGCGCCGCCGACCCATTGCGCCCAGGTGACCGCTTCGCTGAGCAGGAGATAGGCCAGAATGGTCGCAAAGATCGGCTCGCCGAGAATCGCCATCGAAATCGTCGCGGCGTTTACGTACTTCAGCAGCCAGTTGAACAGCGTATGTCCAAAGACGGTCGGGATGAAGGCGAGCAGGACGAACAGCATCCATTCCCGTCCGCTGTAATCCACCAAAGAATAGCCTTCCCCAATGCAATAGAAAAACATCACGATCATCGCAAAGACATAGACGAGCAGCGAGTAGACCATTGAGGTCATCACCCCGCGCAGGTATTGCCCGATCACCAGATAGCCGCTGACGACCAAGGTGCCGAGCAGGGACAACAGATCGCCCCAAAGCGCAGTCCCGCTGATCTGCAGGTCGCCCCAGCCGATGAACAGGCTTCCGGCGATGGCGATGCCTGCGCCGGCCCATGCCTGCCACGTCGTGCGCTCTTTCAGCGTGAAGTAGGCGAGCACCATGACGAAGATCGGCTGCAAGGTGATCAGAATGGTCGAGGAAGCGACCGTCGTGTATTTCAGCGAACCGATCCAGAAGATGAAATGGAAGGCCAGAAACACGCCGGACAGCGCGACGAGCACCCACGTGCGCAGACTTATCCCTCTCAGCTCCGCCCGCGCCCCTTTGGTCAGCAAAAACGGGCCGAGCAGCAAAAACGTAAACACGAGCCTGTACAGCCCGAGGATCGCCGCGGGGGCGGTCGACCATTTGATAATGATGGCCGAAAACGAGACGGCCAGCACGCCGATCAGCAGGAACACCAGCGGTGAAACGGGCAGTTTTTTGTTCTCTTCCATAGATGTAAAAGCCTCTTTCTAGAATCTGCGATAGAACACATAGTTGCCTTTTTGCATCATCTTCATCAAATACAGTTTGATCAGGCTCTTCGGCAGCTCCCGTACGCCGGGCAGTAGCAGCAGCATCCCGATGAGATCACTCAATAAACCTGGAATGAGCAACAGCGTTCCGCCGACCAAAAGACAAGCCCCGTTGAGCAGCGAATCGCCGGGGAGCTGTCCCATCTGCATCTCGCGTCTGATCTGCTGCATGATATATCGGCCCTGCACCGTCAACAGATAGACGCCAAGCCCCGACATGCCGATGACGAGGAAAAACGTCAGCCAGCCGCCGATGATATGTCCAACTTGGATCAAAGTGAATATCTCCAGCGCCGGCACGGCGATGATCAAGAGAAGGAACAGACGCTTCATGTGTTGCTCACCGCTTTTTGGGTCATCAATTCGTAGAGCTCCGGCAAAATGCGGTTGATTCGCTGGACCTGGCCTTCGCGGTTGATGAAGACATGCTCCGTCTTGCCGCTGACCAGCTTTTCGCCATCGGTGGCACGGGTGACTTCATAGCCGAAGGTCATGCGCAGTTTGGACATCGTGTCGATCCAGATCTTGATCCGCACCAGATCGTCATATTTGGCCGATGCGTGGTATTTGCACCACACTTCAGTCACCGGGAGCAGCCAGCCTTGTTCTTCGAGGATGCGGTAGGACATGCCGTACTCGCGCAGCCACTCGGTGCGGCCGACTTCGAACCAGTTCAAATAGTTGGCGTGATAGACGACGCCCATCTGGTCGGTTTCCTGATAGCGCACACGCAGTTCCACTTCATAAAATTCAGCCATGAAAATCCCCTCCTCTGCACGATGTTCTTATTATAGCAAAAAAGCTCCTTTGCCAGCTTTGCAAAGGAGCTTTTTCTTGATAGATTCAACAGTTCAATCAAATGACGTGTGCAACGCCTTCGTAGATCAATCCGGACTTCGAATCGACGGTGACGACCATGCCGGTCTTCAGCTTCTCGGTAGCGTCTTCCACGCCGACGATGACCGGTTTGCCGAGGTGAAGGGCCACGACCGCCGCGTGCGAAGTCAAGCCGCCTTCGACGGTGATCACAGCAGCCGCCTTTTCCATCGCCGGCACGACATCGCGGTCGGTGGAGTGCGTGACGAGGATGTCGCCTTCCCGCAGGTTCAACAGCTCTTCCGATCTGTTCGATGCCAGCACGCGCCCACTGACCGCCTTTTGGCCGATGCCTTGGCCTTTGGCGAGAATCTCGCCGATCGTATGGACTTTCAGCAGGTTGGTCGTGCCCGGTTGTCCGACCGGAACGCCGGCCGTGATCACGATCAGGTCGCCGTGTTTGACGTGGCCGGAATCGAGCGCGCCTTGAATGGAGATGGCGAGAATTTCGTCGGTCGTCTTCGCGGTGCGCGAGATGATCGGGTACACGCCCCACGACAGCATCAGGCGGCGCGCCACCTCTTCGCTGTCGGTGACGGCGATGATCGGAGTGGACGGGCGATGCTTGGAAACTTTTTTCGCCGTGTGTCCGCTCGAGGTCGCCGTGACGATCGCGCGTGCGTTCAGGTCATCGGCGATGGTAGAGACGGCCAGCGACATCGCGTCGGTCACGTTCGCTTCCGCTTCCGCCACATTGCGGCGGGACGGGACGAGGTTGTTGAACAATGCTTCTTCCGCCCGTTTGGCGATCTGCGCCATCGTCGCGACCGCTTCGGCCGGATATTTGCCGGCCGCTGTCTCGCCGGACAGCATGATCGCATCGGTGCCGTCAAAGATGGCGTTGGCGACGTCGCTCGCCTCCGCGCGGGTCGGGCGCGGGTTGCGCTCCATCGAGTCGAGCATCTGCGTTGCGGTGATCACCGGCTTGCCGAGCTCGTTGCATTTTTGGATCAGCATCTTCTGGACGAGCGGAACTTCTTCGGTCGGGATCTCCACACCGAGGTCGCCGCGCGCCACCATCACGCCGTCGGTGACGGCGAGGATCTCATCGATCATGTCGAGCGCTTCTTCCGCTTCGATCTTCGAGATGATGTCTTTATGTACGTTCGCTTCTTCGAGGATGCGTCGCACGTCCAGCACGTCGGACGCCTTGCGCACAAACGATGCGGCGATGATGTCGACGCCTTGTTCGATGCCGAATTTGATGTCGGCGATGTCTTTCTCGGTGACGCTCGGGATGCGCAGTTTGACACCTGGCGCGTTGATGCCTTTGCGGTTCTTCAGCATGCCGCCGTTGGTGACGCGGCAGTGGATCTCAGTGCCTGCGACCTGTTCGACGACCAGCCCGATCAGGCCGTCGTCGATGCGCAGGATCGAGCCCGGCTGCACGTCTTCCGGCAACCCGTCATAAGAGATCGAGATGCGGTGTTCATCGCCTTCTGCGAGCTGTTCGGTGGTCAGGATGATCGCTGCATCGTTATGTAATTCGACCGCGCCGTTTTTGACCAGACCGGTGCGGATTTTGGGTCCTTTGATGTCGAGCATGATCGCGACATTTTTGCCCGTTTCTTTCGCTGCCTGGCGAATGTTTAGAATGCGGGCAGCATGCTCCTCGTACGTGCCGTGCGAGAAATTGAGCCGGGCAACATCGAGACCGTTTTGCATCAGCGTTTTCAGCATGTCAACCGATTCGCTGGCCGGTCCAATCGTACAAACGATTTTCGTTCTTCGCATGGGTGATCCCCCTTGATTTCCAACGTTTATGTCTAACTTTACCACATCTTAAATCGAAAGCACATCCGCCAAGTCGTATAAGCTGAGATCGGGAAGGCGCGGCGTGTTTAACGCCTCGGTGATGTCGGTCGCTTTCAGCTGTCCGCCGACCGTGCCGATCATCTTCGCCTTCTCACCCGAAAGGAGCAGATCGACCGCATGGGCGCCCATCTTGCTGGCCAACATCCGGTCAAACGCCGTCGGCGATCCGCCGCGCTGAATGTGGCCGAGCACGGTGACCCGCGTCTCCCAGCCGGTCAGCTCGCGAATGACTTCGCCGATGGCAAATCCTTTGCCGGCGCCTTCGGAGACGAGGATGATCGAATGCTTTTTGCCCCGTGCCGCCCCGCGCTTCAGCTTCTCCACCACTTTGATGATGTCGTGCTTTTCTTCCGGGATCAAAATCGTTTCCGCGCCGACCGATACGCCGGCCACCAGCGCGATGTCCCCGGCACCGCGTCCCATCACTTCGATCACATACGTGCGCTCATGCGATGTGGCGGTGTCGCGGATCTTGTCCACCAGCTGGATGACCGTGTTGATCGCGGTATCAAAACCGATCGTGAATTCGGTGCATGGGATGTCATTGTCGATCGTCCCGGGGATCCCGATCGTTGGCACGCCCATGTCGGAGAGCAGTTTGGCACCGCGAAACGAACCGTCGCCGCCGATGACGATCAGCCCGTCAATGCCGTGATCCTGGATCTGCTGGAACGCTTTGTTCCGCCCCTCTTCCGTCTTAAACTCCTCCGAGCGGGCGGTGAACAGCATCGTCCCGCCGCGATGGATGATGTCGCCGACCGATCCGAGATCCATGTTGATGATCTCTCCTTGGATCAGCCCCTGATACCCGCGTTTGATCCCTGCCACTTGCAGACCGTGATAGATCGCTTTGCGCACGACCGCACGAATGGCTGCATTCATGCCCGGCGCATCGCCGCCGCTTGTCAGCACCCCGATTTTCCGCACCTGCTCCACGCTCCCCTGCTCCTCTATTTTTCGACTTGACCATATTTGTCCCACGGGACAAAACGAGTCCCATATGTACATAAAAGGATGTGCCCGTCCGGGAACGAGCACACCTGTTGCGCATGAACACCGTTCCAACTACCGTTCAGTGTTCACTGTTATTTCCTGCACTATGCAGCTATTCAGCGAAGTGCCCCATCTGCTTGAACTTCTGGTAGCGCTGTTCGACCAGCACGTCTTTCGGCAGCTTGATCAGCTCGTGCAGGGCGGTCGAGATCTGCTCGCGAACGGCTGCGATCATCGCCGCGTGGTCTTTGTGCGCGCCGCCTTGCGGTTCTGAAATCACGCCGTCGATGATGCCGAACTCGTGGATGTAGCCGGCGGTGATCTTAAAGGTCTCCGCCGCGCGCTGCGCTTGTCCTGAATCTTTCCAGAGCAGAGCCGCACCGCCTTCTGGCGAGATGACCGAGTAGATCGAGTTCTCCAGCATGTAGACGCGGTCGCCCACGCCCAGCGCCAGCGCGCCGCCCGAACCGCCTTCGCCGGTGACGACGCAGATGATCGGGGTGCGCAGGCCTGCCATCTCGATCAGGTTGCGGGCCACCGCTTCGGAGATGCCGCGCTCTTCCGACTCGATGCCGGGATACGCGCCCGACGTGTCGATGAAGCAGATGACCGGGCGGTTGAACTTCTCCGCCTGTTTCATCAGGCGCAGCGCCTTGCGATAGCCTTCCGGAAGTGGCATGCCCCAACGGCGAAGGATGTTTTCCTTGGTATCCTTGCCTTTCTGGTGGCCGATCACCGTGACCGGAATGCCGTCGAACTTCGCCACGCCGCCGACGATGGCCGGGTCATCCCCGTAAGTCCGGTCACCGTGCATCTCCAGAAAATGCGTGCACATGCCGTTGATATAGTCGAGCGTGGTCGGGCGTTCCGCATGGCGGGCGATCTGCGTGCGCTGCCACGGGGTGAGTTCGGTGTAGATGTTGCCGGCCAACTGGGCGGCTTTCGCTTCCAGCTTGGCGATCTCGTCCGAAAAATCCAAGCCGCTCTGCTCCGAGAAGGTGCGCAGTTCCTTGATCTTCTTTTGCAGTTCTAAGAGCGGCTTTTCAAACATGAGCTCATTCGCCACCTGGTACACCTCCATGCAGTTCTAACAGGGTCGAAAGAGTCTGACGCATCTCTTTGCGCGGCACGACCATGTCGAGCATGCCGTGCTTCAGCAGAAATTCTGCCGTTTGGAAATCGTCAGGCAGTTTCTGCCGGATCGTCTGTTCGATGATGCGGCGTCCGGCAAAGCCGATCAGTGCGCCGGGCTCGGCGAGGTTGATGTCGCCAAGCATCGCAAACGATGCGGTGACGCCGCCTGTCGTCGGGTAGGTGTTGATGGCGATGTACAGACCGCCCGCTTCGGACAGCTTGTGCAGGGCGGCCGACGTCTTGGCCATCTGCATCAGCGAAAAGATCCCTTCCTGCATCCGGGCGCCGCCCGATGCGGTGAAGATGATCAACGGGTAGCGCTTGGCCCGTGCCGCTTCGATCGCGCGGGTCAGCTTTTCGCCGACGACCGAGCCCATCGAGCCCATGAAGTAGGTCGAGTCCATCACGGCGAGGACCACCGGATAACCGCCGATGGTGCCTTCCCCGGTCAGGACCGCTTCCTTCATACCGGTCTTCTTCTGCTCCCGCTCGACTTTCGACGGATAATCCGGGAAGTTCAACGGGTCGACGGCGGTCATTCCGGCGTCGTACTCAAAGAAACGGCCTTCGTCGAGCGTCGCCTTGATCCGCTCTTCGGCGTTCATCGTATAGTGATATTCGCACTTGGGGCAGGTCTTGAGATTCTTCTCCAATTCCTTGGTGAACGTCATCTCGCCACAACGCTTGCACTTTGACATGAGACCTTCCGGAACGGATACTTCAGGTTGCTTGGTCCGGCCCAGCCGCTCCGCCACGTCGGCGGATGTCAAGGTCGCATACCGTTGCTTTTTTATATGAAAAATGTCCTTCAGCGCCACATTTTCACCTCATTTTATGATTCGCGATGTGAAGAGTGGAGAATGTCTTTTAAGACTTCCTGCACTTCGTCCAATTCTGTCTCGGGCACCAAAATTTCAAACTGTTGCTTGGCTGCATTCGTCTGGCGGAGTTTGACCAGGAATCCTTCTTCCGTAAGCTTGTCCTTGATCCGCTCGGCCGTCTTCGTGTTAGGCGCAATATAGATGACAGTCCACATACGAGAGAACCTCCCCCGGGCTACGTCCGCAATTTTGGACTAATCATATCATACGGGCAGGGAACACAGCAACAGAGCGATATTGATGGAATTACTCGCTTTTTGTCAGGCGGGCAGTCCGTTCCGCCACTTCATCCGGGTTGACAAATAGCTGCGCGACCCCTGTGTCCATCGCCGCTTTCGCCACCGCTTTGGCAACGTTCGGCGCCACGCGCGGATCGAACGGCTTGGGAATGACATAGTCGGAAGACAGCTCATGCGGCTGGATCAGCTCCGCGATCGCATAGGCGGCGGCGATCTTCATCTCTTCGTTGATCGAGGTCGCCCGCACGTCGAGCGCGCCGCGGAAGATGCCCGGGAAGGCGAGGACGTTGTTGACTTGGTTCGGATAGTCAGAACGGCCTGTCCCCACCACCTTCGCGCCCGCTTCCATCGCATCGTCAGGGCGGATCTCCGGATCGGGGTTGGCCATGGCGAAGATGATCGGGTCGCGGTTCATCGAGCGCACCATGTCCTGGGTAACCGCGTCGGCAACCGATACGCCGATGAAGACGTCCGCTCCTTCGATCACTTCTTCCAGAGAGCCGGTGACGCGCTCGCGGTTGGTATTTTTCGCGATCAGCTCTTTGACCGGGTTCATCCCTTCGACGCGTCCTTCGTAGATCGCGCCTTTGGTGTCGCACATGATCACGTGCTTGACCCCCATCGAGAGCAGCAGCTTGATGATCGCAATACCAGCCGCACCCGCGCCGTTGGCTACCACCTTGATGTCCTGCATCCGCTTGCCGACCACTTTCAGCGCGTTGATCAGACCGGCCAGCGTGACGATCGCCGTACCGTGCTGGTCATCGTGGAAGACCGGGATGTTCAGCTCTTCCTTGAGCCGCTGTTCGATCACAAAGCACGCCGGAGCTGCGATGTCTTCGAGGTTGATGCCGCCAAACGTGGGTTCGAGCAGTTTGACGGTGCGGATGATCTCCTCCGCGTCGGTCGTGTTCAAGCAGACCGGCACCGCATCGACGCCGGCGAACGCCTTAAAGAGCACCGCTTTCCCTTCCATGACGGGCAGGGCAGCATGCGGGCCGATGTTGCCGAGACCGAGCACGGCGGTGCCGTCGCTGACGACGGCGACAAAATTACCTTTGGCTGTATAATCATAAACGCGCTCAGGCGTCTTGTGAATCTCTTTGCACGGCTCGGCGACCCCCGGGCTGTAGGCCAGGCTGAGATCGCGGGCGTTGCTTACGGGCACCTTGGAGGTGACGGCAAGCTTGCCTTGGTGAGCGCGGTGCAGCTCAAGTGCATCTTCACGCAACGACACGTACTTTCACTCCTTTTCCGGTCCCTGCCCAAACGAGGAAAAAACGGGCAGGATCAAGCGTCAAATTTTATTATATCATGCCGCTGCAGTTCCTTTCTACCAACCAGTCATTTACGTCTTTAGGGGCCGTTAAGGCTTGGCACAGCGGTGGGCGATGCGAGCGGAAGCGGCGGCGGCCACGCCTGCGACCAAGTCATCGAGGAACACGTGCACACCGTTTTGTTTGTTATTCAATTTCGCGATGATGCCGATCTTTTCCTTGTCCAAAAAGCCGAACGAAGTCAGGCCGATCGAGCCGTAGACGTTGGTGATCGACAGGGCGAGGATTTCGTCAACGCCGTACAGCGGCTCATCCGTTTCGAGGATGCGCTGCAGAGGCTCGGGCAGGGCTTTCCGCTCGGCGAGTTCGTCGAGCGCGACGCCGGTGTGCAAGGCGTATTGCACTTCGCGCTTGGCGAGCACGCGCATGACGCTGGTCACGCAGGGGTCGCGCTCGAGATCGGGATGATAGGGTTTTTGAAGTGTATACACGATATCCACGATGTCGTCGACGGTGACCCCGCGACGTTCCAACAGTTCGATAATCTCACGGGCCATAGGGTACAACCTCCCTGCAGATAAGAGAAGATAGTTACATCCTATGTGGAGGAGCCCAGAAGGTTGCTTAGTTTTTCCGCATTTTTTTGACAACCGCGCCCTGTCCCAGCAGGCCCTCCACCGCCGCCACAAACTGCGGTGTCATCGCCACGGCATACCGCTCCGACAGCTCCCGCGCCTTGCGCGTCGCCGTGTAGAACAAGAGCACCGGCAGCGTTCCATGGAACCTCGTGATCACCTGCTGAAGCTCCGCGAGACGAGATTCATCCTCCGGCCGGATGCGCAGATAGACGACCGCCTGCTCTTGGACTGCACCAGTTCCCTTTGCCTGCACGTTCACAGATCTCGCATCATTCACAAGACTTGCATCATTCACAAGCCTTGCATCATTCACAAGCCTTGCATCATTCACAGCTCTTGCATCATTCACAGCTCTTGTCTCATACTCGACATTCGTCTCCGGTTCGATCGCTTTGATCTGGTCCGCGATGATCTTCACTTCATCCCCGCGCTGCTGCAGGCGTCCGCGGACGGCGATCACTTCGGTGTCCAGCAGGGGCTCGGCGCGTTTGAACACTTCCGGGAAGAGGACGACTTCGGCGAGACCTGTGGTGTCCTCGACTTCCAGGAACGCCATGCGGGCGCCTTTTTTGGTCTGGATCTTCTTGGCCTGGCGCAGCAACCCGCAGACGGTGACGCTCGCTCCGTCCGGGGTGTCGGCGAGCTCGATGATCCGCTTGTCGGCGATCTGCTCCATCCGGCGGCGGTACGGTGTCAGCGGCGACCCGGTCACATACAGCCCGAGCAGTTCCTTCTCCATCTCCAGCCGCTCGCGCACGGTGAAATCGCCCGTCTCCGGCAAAATGAACTTCCGCTGTTTCTGCTCCCCTTGCCCTTCGATCAGCCCGAACAGGCTCATCTGGCTGTCATCATGCTCCTTTTGCTTCACCCGCCCCTGCTCCACCGCTTCTTCCAGCGCCAGCAGCATCGCCCGGCGGTTGCCGTGCAGTTCGTCAAAACAGCCGGCGCGAATCAGCGACTCGATCGCCTTCTTGTTGCACGACCGCGCATCGACCCGCTCGCAAAAATCGACCAGATCGGCAAACGCCTGCTTGCGCCGCGTCTGCACCAGCGACTGAATCGCCGCCACGCCGACATTTTTGATCGCCAGCAGGCCAAAACGTATTTTTCCATTCTCCACCGTAAACCGGTACGTGCTCTTGTTCACATCGGGCGGCAAGACCCCGATGTTCATCCGCCGCGCATCGTCCACATACTGCGCCACCTTGTGCGACGACATCATCACGCTCGTCAGCAGCGCCGCCATGTAGGCAGCCGGATGGTTCGCCTTCAAATAACAGGTCTGGTAGGCCAGTACCGCATACGCCGCCGCATGCGCCCGGTTGAATCCGTAATCGGCAAAGCGCACGATCAAATCATACACCTCATGGGCCAGCCGTTCCTCGTAGCCCTTTTGCAGACAGCCGTCCACAAAGATCGCCCGCTGCTCGTCGAGCACGTCGCGCTTCTTCTTGCCGACCGCACGCCGCAGAAGGTCTGCCTGCCCCAGCGAAAAGCCGGCCATCGTCGAGGCGATCTGCATGATCTGCTCCTGATAGACGATCACCCCGTACGTATCTTCCAAGATCCCTTGCAGATCGGGATGCGGATAGCGGACCGCCACCTCGCCGTGCTTCGCTTTGATAAAGGTCGGGATGTTCTCCATCGGACCCGGGCGGTACAGCGAAATCACGGCGATGATATCTTCAAACGAAGACGGGCGCAGCTCCCGCAGCACATGTTTCACCCCGGACGACTCCAACTGGAAACACCCGTCCGTATCGCCGCGGCAGAGCAGCTCAAACGTCCGCGGATCGTCCATCTCCATCTCCGCAAAACGAATCTCCCGGCCCTCCGTCTGCTTGACGATCTCGATCGTCTGGTCGATCAGGCTCAGATAGCGCAAGCCCAGAAAATCCATCTTGAGCAGCCCGACATCCTCCAGCACTTCCATCGAGTACTGCGTCACGACGCCGCCTTCCGCCCCGCGCTGCAATGGCACATACTCGGTCAAGGGAGCTTTCGAGATCACCACGCCTGCCGCATGCAGTGACGTGTGCCGGGGCAGCCCTTCGATCTGGCGGGCAGTATCGACCAGCTTGCGCACCTGCGCATCGGTCTGGTAGTACTTTTGAAACTCATCGTCTTCCAGCGCCTTCCCGATGGTGATGCCGAGGAAGTGCGGCACCCGTTTCGTCGTTGTGTCAACCACGCTCTGCGGCAGGTCGAGCACCCGGCCGACATCGCGAATCGCAGCGCGGGCGGCCATCGTTCCGAACGTGACGATCTGCGCCACGCGGTCCGCGCCGTATTTGGCGGTCACGTAGTCGATCACTTCCCCCCGCCGCTCAAATTCAAAGTCGATGTCGATATCCGGCCAGGAGATCCGCTCCGGGTTCAAAAAGCGCTGAAACAGCAGATTGAACTTGATCGGATCGACGTCGGTGATCCGCAGCACGTACGACACCAGACTGCCGGCTGCCGACCCGCGCCCCGGCCCGGTCGAGATGCCGTTCTCATGAGCAAACCGCATGAAGTCCCACACGATCAAAAAGTAGCCCGAGAAGCCCATCGACCCGATCACGTCCAGCTCATAGCGCAGCCGCTCCCACACCTCCGGTCCGGGGTTCCCGTAACGCATCCTCGCTCCCTGTTCGCACAAGTGCGCGAGATACGTCTGTTCCGTATACCCCGGCGGCAGGTCAAACGCGGGCAGATGCGTTTCATTCAGATTGAGCTCGACGTTGCAGCGGTCGGCGATCACCCGCGCATTGTGCAGCGCCTCTGGAAAATGCGAAAACAGCGCCGTCATCTCCGCGTCTGACTTCATATAATATTGGTCGGTCAGCAGGCGCGGCCGGTTCTCTTCTCCGATCGTCCGCCCTTCGCGAATGCAGGCCAACACGTCCTGCACCGGCGCTTCTTCCGGCAGCAGGTAGTGGACGGCGTTGGTCACGACGAGCGGCAGATTGACCTTGTAGGACAGCTGCACCAGATTCTGCACGACCTGCTTTTCCTCCAAAATCCCATGGTCCTGCAGTTCGAGATAGAAATTGCCTTTGCCAAAGATCGCCGCGTATTCATTTGCCGCATGTTCCGCAGCCAGCAAGTCGCCTTGTTGAATCTTCTGCGCCACTTCGCCTTCCATCCCGGAGGACAACGCGATCAAGCCTTCGCGATGGCGTTTCAGCGCCTGCTTGTCGGTGCAAGGCAGCATCCCGGCGCTTTCCAGTTGCGCCTCCGAGACGATCTTCAGCAGATTGCGGTACCCGGCCAGATTCTCCGCGAGCAGCACCAGCCGGTACGGTTCCTCCCCGCGCATCATACGATCGCGCAAGCTCCCCCGCGCCACCAGCACCTCACAGCCCAGAATCGGCTTGATCCCCGCCCTCTTCGCCTGCTTATAAAACTCCACCGCCCCGTACATCACCCCGAGATCGGTCATCGCCACCGCATCCATGCCCAGATCGGATGCCCGCTCCACCAGCTCGTCGATCCGGCACAAGCCGCGCAGCAAACTATATTCTGTATGTACATTCAGGTGGACGAACCCGTTCATCGTCCAGCCCCCTTTCGTATGCGAACAAACATTCTCCTCTCATTATACAAAAAAATCCCCCCTGGCATCCACACGGAGCAGGGAGGATTCGGCGATTATTTGGGTTCTAAGACATACGAATACGGATTGCCGAACAAATCGAGCAGATTCTGCTTGGCCTCCGACTCCGGCAGGCGGGCGAGCGAAACAAAGACGCGCTCCTGCAAGCCGGACCGTGCACAGGCTGCCGTGTCGTTCGTTTCCAGGCTGATGATGTTTTTCGCGGCGAGGCGCGCCGTGTCGTGCAGCTCTTCGGCCACCCCGTCGTCCCCCTCAGGAAGTACCAGTTCCAGATACCCGATCGCTTCGGCCAGTCTGAAAAACAGTTCCCGCTGCTTCCAGCGCTCCAAGTTCCGCTCGCGAAGCGCAGCGTCCAGCTCCGGCAATCGCTCACAAGATAGGATGCTGGCAGGCGTCGGCCACGCATCCGGGTCGAACGACTCCGCCATCTTAGCCAGGCAATACGGGTCGGGCGGAAGCAGTTCGACCGTGCGGCGATATCCCGGCAGCCGATTGCGCTTCGCCGCCGCGATCCCCCATTTGCTGTGGATCTTCATACCTTCGGCGTACGTCTGGTAGTGCGTCCCGCGGATCAGCTCCTGTTCCGCTTCCGACACCGCAAAGTTCTGCAGGATCTTCGCTTTGACCGGGTTGTCAGCAATGCTGCGATCCCCCGTTCCCTGCTGCATCATCCACGTCGTGTACAGCGACAGGGAGCGCCCGGTCAAGCCCGCAATCTCGCCTTTGTTGATTCGAATGCAGTCATATCCAGGATCGAGCGTCCACGGCAGCAGCGAAGCGAATCCGTTCTCATACGCATACAGATCTTGGTTGATCTCCATCCCTTCGACCAGCAAGCGGTCATTGATGTAGCAGCAGACCGCTTCGACATGTACAAAAGAGCTGATGTCTTCCGCCTCGTTCTCGCTTAACACGCGGGGATACAGGTCATAGAACAGTAAGAGATGTGCCAGCTCATGCGAGAAGTTGACCGCCTTCAGATTGTTCGAATGGCGTTGGGAAGGCTTGCAATTTTCATACACACGCCCGTGCTCGGGACGAAACACGGCCGCTTCCTCATCTCGGTATTCAAAATGCAGTGTAAGGCCGGCATTGTAGCCGTGCGCAAACAAAGTCAAATAAGTCGGACTGAGCAACAGCCAAAGCGAATGGTCGGTGATCTCGATCGGCAGGTTGAAAAACGAGTTCTTCTGCTTCAGATCGAGAGAGAGCCATGTCATCCCCACCGAAAACGCCTTGTAGAGTTCGTACTCGCTTTTCATCCCTTCGCGGCGGCAAAATGTCTGCAGCCGCTCCAGCGTTTCGATGTAGGAAGAGGACGCGCCGTACTCCTCTAAAAAGAGATCAAGAGTCTCTTCGAACTCAGCCAATTCAATATTGGTATATACGTTTAAACCGTCCACCCAAAGGTCGATGCCGATCGGGTTCGACAGCCATTGAGCATGGTCGGATGTAAGCTGTTGGATCTCGAGAAATCGGGATCGCATCTGTGCCGTGTCCATCTACAATCAACCTCTCCGAAAAAATTGGAAAAGGGCACCTCCTAAGAGATGCCCATAACCGCTCTTAGAAGCAAGCGGAACCGTTAAAGATCACTAGGATCTTGGTTTCTGCAACCACCTGGTTTGCGGACAGGTCAGATTTAACCATTTTTTTCATTTTTTGTCACCTCCTTCATAACCATAGTATAAATTACCATTTTTGGAATGTCAATACTATTGTTCATTTCTTTATTATATTGCGTTATTTTTAGTATATTTGGAATTTTATCCGAGTGCCATAATCCGGTTTCAACACCCTGATCCACCACGAAACACCGCAGGAAGCGGTCGGGCGCGTATTTGGCATCACGCAGTCGCTGAGCAGTCTGATCCTGCTCGCCGCCCCGATCAGTGGCGGCCTGCTGGTGGAAGCGATCGGCGTGCACCTCGCGATGCAGATGTCCGGTACCGTGCTTGGACTGATCGGAGTCACCGGCCTCTTGCTGCGCGGACGCCTTGGGAAGAGCTCATCTCTCGACATCAAAAAAACCGGCGAACAGCTCTAAGCTGCTCGCCGGTTTGCTATTTGTCCAGATTCTTCAGCTTCACCTCATACAGATCCAGCCTGCGATCCCGCAGTTGCGTCACGCTGCCCGACTTTCTTGTGCGACGCAGCAGTTCCAAGTCGATATCCCCGACCACCACCGTCTCGATGTTTTCGCTGCACATGCCGACGATGCCGTCGCGGGGGAAGGAGTAGTCGGACGGAGTGAAGATGCCCGACTGGGCGTATTGGATGTCCATGTTCTCGACATGTGACAGGTTGCCGACGGTGCCGGAAATGACGGTGTAAACTTGGTTTTCGATGGCGCGGGCCTGCGAGCAGGTGCGCACGCGAAGGTAGCCTTGGCGGTCTTCGGTGTTGAACGGGGTGAAGATGATGTTTGCCCCTTTTTGGGTGACGATGCGGGCGAGCTCAGGGAACTCGATATCGTAGCAGACGAGGATTGCGATCTTCCCGCAGTCGGTGTCAAAGACGCGGATGTCGTCGCCCGGCTGCACGCCCCACCATTTGGTTTCGTTCGGGGTGATGTGGATCTTGTACTGCCGCTCGATCGTCCCGTCGCGGCGGAACAGATAGGCGATGTTGTAAATGTGGTGGTCTTCTTCTACGAAATGCGAGCCGCCGACGATGTTGACGTTGTATTTGACGGCGAGCGAGGTCATCAGGTGCAGATAGTCCTCCGTGTATGCGGTCAGCTTGCGCACGGCGACGCTCGGCGTTTTTTCGTCCAAAAAGGACAGGAGCTGCATCGTGAAGATCTCCGGGAACACGGCGAAGTCGGAACCGTAGTTGGACGCAACATCAACGTAGTACTCGCACTGCTGGGCGAAATCGTCGAAGCTCTCGATCTTTTTCATCATGTATTGGATCACGCAGATGCGCACCGGGAACGACGTTTTGAACTGCTTGCGCGTCTGGGGCAGGTAGTCGACGTTGTTCCACTCCATCAGGGTGGCGTACTGCAGCGACTGTTTGTCATCATCGAGGTAATGCGTGTTGATGCGTTTCACCATAAAGCCGTTCATCAGTTGAAACGTCAGCACCGGGTCGTAGATGTTGTGCGCCATCACCTCTTCGACATACTGGCGCGGCGACATCTTGTCGGCGTAGAGGTGGTAGTTGGGGATGCGCCCGCCGATGATGATGCTCTTCAGGTTCAGTTCCTGCGCGAGCTTCTTGCGCGCTTCGTACAGGCGGCGCCCGATCTTCATCCGGCGGTAATCGGGGTGCACCATGACTTCCATGCCATACAGGTTGAAGCCTTCCGGGTCGTGGTTGCGGATGTAGCCGTGATCGGTGATCTCGTTCCAGGTGTGTTGGGCGTTATATTCGTTAAAATCGACGATCAGACTGGAGCAGGAGCCGATGATTTTGTTTTCGTATTCCACACAGAACTGCCCTTCCGGAAAATGGCGCAGATGGCTTTGGAGCTGCTCGATCTTCCACAGATCCATATTGGGAAAACAGATCTTTTGCAACGCGATCAGCTCTTCGAAGTCTTCACGCTCGATGTTGCGCAGGATCATCTTTTTCTCAAATTTTGAAAGGTCAATGTCTGACATGCTGTGTCAATCCTCCCGTTCTTCCCAAACGTAATGAAAGTGTACCGTTTGGATGTCGTTATTATGCCTCCAAATTAGGAAACAAAAAGCCTCCTGTTCACCGGGAACGGGAGGCTTTTTTGGATTTATTGAATCGGGAAGGTGTTCCAGCCTTGCTCAGAGATCACCCTGTCCACTTCGGCGCTGTTGGTTACGTACAGCGCGTAGAGGTTCCATTTGGAGTCGATCGGGATGCGCACCATCTTGGCATCTTGCGGAAGCATCTCCTTGTTCCACACGCGGTACCGGTAGAGGTCGCCGACGGTGAAAGCGTTGCGTTTGGCAGGGCCTTCTTCCATCCACGGGTGGCCAATTACGAGGTTGACCTTTTGCTCTTTGAGGTAGGCGAACGTCGTGATGCGGTAATGGCCCGGTTTGTTGCTGTGGTGGTCGCCGTGGCGGGCGATCCAAGCGTCGTTTAAGCCGAGCATGTCGATTGTGCGCAGCTTGGCGTAGTACGGCGTGGCACCGGCGGCGGTGACGGCGATGGTGACGTCACGGTTGCCATCGAACGCTTTGCCGAGGACGCGGCCGATCTCGTCCCAGTTTTCATTTTCGTTGGTGATGTGAGCGGCGAGTGTGGTGCGCGTTTCGATGTTCTTGCGGTAGCTTGCCGTGTCGAAATTGACGGCGTGGCTGTAGGAACCGGCGACGACGACGAGGGCGAGCAGAACTTGCAGCCAGCGCCATTTCACGCATTTGACGATCAAGAAGGCGAGCAGCATGAACGCAAACGGCAGGATCGGCACGAGGAAGCGAAACTCCATGAAATCGCCGCCGACTTTGACGATGTAACCGAGCCAGAGCAGCACGGTCACCGACAGGATGGCGGTGTAGACATTGGTGAAAATCCGTTTGGCAAACGCCAGCGCCAAGAGCGGGAACGGGAGCAGCCAATAGGAGATGAAAAACATGCCGAGGAAGCGGATGCCGTTTTTCTCAAGGGCGACGGTGCCGACCTTGGCATAAAAGGTGTTCGGGAGGATGTTGCCGTAGTAGGACAGCTTCCACAGGAACCAGCCGCCGACGAGCAGTAGAAACGGCAGGGCGAGGGCGGCGAAATGGATCGCCTTCTGCTTGCCGGACACCTGGTCGCGCAGCAGGAAAAACAGGGCGAGCGGCCCAATGAAGATCAAAAAAATGGCCGAGTCGAGCCGAGTCATGGCGGCGAGGCTGGCGAGCACGGAGATCTCCAAAAACGGGACGATGCCCCACTGGCGGCGTTTGATGCCCATGAACAGGACGTAGAGGATCATCGAGAACAGGCTGGCTTGAAGCTGTGTTTCCAAGCCGCCCGTCGCATACATGCTAAAGGTGTAGTTGGTGCCGAGCAAAAGGATCGTGAGCAGACCAACCGCTTTCGATTCAAAAACATGGACGGCGGCGTGGTACGTGAAGTGCAGCGTCACCAGAAACAAGAGCAGCCCGGCCGCGTACGAAAACGAGACCACATCGATGCCGAGCTTAATCGGCATGACCATCAAAAGTGTCCATAAAAAGTTCGTGTAGCCTTCAATTCGCTCCCCCTCGTTCCAAACAAGCCCGAGGCCGGATGCTAAGTGATCCGCATAACGAAATGAAATAAATGCGTCATCCTGAATAAAACGATTCAGAAAAGCCAGTCCCAGCAACAATATGACCAACAGGAACAAGCCGACTTGATAAGGTGATTTCTCTAATTTAAATGATTCCCGCATTCCATCATCTCCTAGAATCTAAACAACTTACACGACTAAGGCTATCGCCTATTTTGTGGTGTGTCAACGCATCCTATAGAATGCGGGAGTGTATCCTCGCCAGCAATATGTTTCGACTTGCAAGACGCTATCTTCACCTGCAACATGCTTCTACTTGCAAGACGCTATCTTCGCCTGCAACATGCTCCTACTTACAAAGCGCTATCTTCGCCTGCATCATGCTTCTACTTACAAGGCACTATCATCACGAAAAGCAGAACTCATCTCTCCAATACCTGCGCCGTATAAAGGGCTTTGCCCATCAGGTCGCCGTGGCTGGAGATTTCGACGTCGACTTTGCCGAACTTGCGGCCGAAGTCGACGACGGTGGCACGGACGGAGACGGGAGAATCGATCTGGATCGGCTTGAGGAAATAGACCGAGACGTTTTCGACGACCATGTCCGAATTTTTCAAGCGGCGGATCGCAAGCGTCCCCGCTTCGTTGATCAGGGTCATCAGCACGCCCGGGCCCATCGTGCCCATCTGGTTGGTCATCTGCGGGGTGACGACGCCGGAGAGCCCGACGCTTTTGCCGTCGCATGATTCTTCCTTGAAATGGCTCAGGATGATGTCTTGGATCGTCTGCGCCACTTGCGGCTGGTTCTGGATGTGCTGCATGGCGCGGATCACGTCCTGGCGCGAGATCACACCGACCAGCCGCTTGTGATCGACGACCGGGAGCAGCTCAAATCCTTCCCAGACCATCATGTGCGCCGCATAAGCTACTGTCGTCCGCCCCGAGGCGCTGATCGGGCTTCGCGTCATCACCCGCTCGATCGGCTCGTCGAGGTCATGCCCGGTCACATCTTTTGACGTCACGATCCCGATCAGCCGCTCCCCGCCGTCCAGCACGGGAAACCGCGTATGGCCTGTCGCTTCCACCATCCTGTACCATGACTGCACGGTGTCCCCCACATACATCACATCGGGAATCACATTCGCCGGCAGGATGTCCTCCACCAGCAAGATCTCCTTCTTGATCAAGCGGTCATAGATCGCCCGGTTGATCAGCGTCGCAATCGTAAACGAATCGTACGCCGACGAGATGATCGGCAGCTGCAGTTGATCGGCCAGCACCTTCACATCGTCGGTCGTGTCAAAACCGCCTGTGATCAGCACCGCCGCCCCATGCTCCAGCGAGATCTTATGCACCTGCTCGCGGTTGCCGACGATCATCAGCGAGTCGCGGTCGATGTAGCGGAGCATCGCGTCCACTTCCATCGCGCCGATCACGAACTTGCTCAGCGTCTTGTGCAGCCCTTCCTTGCCGCCAAGCACCGTGCCTTCGACGATGTTGACGACCTCGGCGAACGTGAGTCGCTCAATGTTCTTCTTCTGTTTCTTCTCGATCCGCACCGTCCCGACCCGCTCGATCGTCGAGACGATGCCCCGCGTCTCCGCTTCCTTGATCGCGCGGTAGGCGGTGCCTTCGCTGACCTCCATCACTTTGGCGATCTGACGGACGGAAATCTTATTGCCGACATCCAAATCTTCAATATATTTTAGTATCTGCTCATGTTTGGTCGTACTCATCGTTTGGCAGCCTCCGAACGTCCCGATCTATCCTGTCTCTTCTCTGTACCCTCTCCTATTATAGTACAGCTTGCATAAAAAAACGCACCCTTTTCAGGTGCGTTTGCCAGCAAGTGGTTTACGACATAAAACGCCGCTGTTTCTTTTGTCTCATCTCGCGCTTTGCTTCGCTGAAATAGCCGCGCTTAAATTCCCGCAAGCCGCGCTCCAGCCATTCGTTGCGCTGCTTTTTGCGATCCTGTTTCTCCTTGTCCACCCCGATCAGGTAATACAGGTTGGAACTGATGATCAGCATCGCAAACGCCAGCCAAGTCACAGTAAAAGCACCGTCGAGCGACCACGTTACCTGCGGCACGCGCGGCAGTGCGAAGAACAGCAAGGCGAGACCGATCGTCATGTAGACAAAGCTTCGCGTCGTCTGTTTGCGCTTCAAAGCCAACTGCCCCCTTCTTCTCGTACAAGTCCCTTGTCTCCTACACGATATGCGTAAAGCACGGGTGCTATGTCCGTAAAAAGGCAAAAAAATAGGTGACCTCAAACCTCGGGGTCACTTCTGAAAAGGGGGTAATGTCGATGTAGTTATATCTTACGCCAGATATATTACGGCATTATTACAAGAACCTTACAGGAGAATGTTTTTTTAATACACCCGTCTCCTGCATAGCCACGCTCCCGCCGTGGGATAGTAACACGTGTAATCAGTTTCCCTGAAATCTGAAAAGGAGGGATCACGATGTCCGTTCTGAGCAACTTCGATCAATGGAAAGAGTTCCTGGGCGACCGCGTCTCCCAAGCGGTCGATGCCGGCATGTCCAACGAGAAGATTTCCAACGTCGCGTATCGCGTTGGCGAGTACCTCGCTGATAAAGTGGACCCGAAAAATGAACAAGAGCGTCTGCTGCAAGAGATGTGGAATGTCAGCGGCGAAGAAGAGCGCCACGCGCTGGCTCGCGTGATGGTCAATCTGGTCGCCAAACACTAAGCAGGCAGTAGTACAAAAAAGGAGGTGTCCTTGGACACCTCCTTTTGAGTTACACTTCGACCGACTCGTTCGAAGCGAGCACAACGCCTTTCAGATCATACTCGCGCAGGCGCTCCACCCATGCGTGCGCGTCTTGCTTGATCGGCGGGAAGGTGTTGTAGTGGATCGGATAGGTCACGCCCGCCTTGATCCACGAAGCGGCCAGCAGCGCGTCGTCCGGGCCCATCGTGTAGTTATCCCCGATCGGGAGTGCCGCGACGTCGATCTTGTTCAGCTCGCCGATCAGCTTCATGTCCCCAAACAGGCCGGTGTCGCCGGCGTGGTAAAACGTCTTGCCGCCCATCGTCAGCAAAATGCCGGCCGGCATGCCTCCGTAGACCAGATCGCCGTTCGGCAGCTCAAACGCAGAGCCATGAAACGCCTGCGTCAGCTTGACGCGTCCAAAATCAAATTGAAACGCGCCGCCGATGTGCATGCCGTGCGCTTTCACGCCATGCTTCGCTTCGAGATAGGACGCGATCTCGTGGTTGGCGATGATCGGGCAGTCGTTGTTTTTCGCGATCTCCACCGCATCGCCGACATGGTCGCCATGCGCGTGTGTGATCAGCACGGCGTTGACCTTCACGTCGGCCGGCTTCACGGTCGCTTGGGGATTGTAGTTCAAAAACGGATCGATGATCACTTTGTAGTCCCCAGCTTCAACCAAGGTGCATGCATGTCCCAAATTCGTAACTTTCATGTCCAGACCTCTTTTCTCGTCTTCCAGATTATGAATCTCCTGTTACATCGTCTCCGGCTGTGCGATCACGTCACGCACCGCTTCGCCGAGAATTTTGTGCACATCAGAATAGATCATGCCAAACCGGTACTCCGCCTCCAGATAACGGCGGGCCGTCTCATTCACGGAAAGCGCTTCCTGCAGGCGGGTCATCTGTTCGAGATCGCTTTCGATGATCTCTTCCCCCATCAGCCTGCGCGTTTCCAGATCCCACTGGCGGCGGCGAAAATCATCCAGCATCTTTTTGACGGCCGGATCTTGATCCACGCACTTTTTCAAGTCATGCAAAAGCTGAAACTCCTGCGAGCTCTGCAGCGCGCGAGCCAGTTCGTGTGCTTTGTCATATGGATTCATGCACGAGATGACCTCCTGAAAAAAATGGGTTCCATTCAATGGTAACAAAGGTGACGTTCATAAATCAATCTATGCTTTGTTAATTCTGTGCATGAGTGTAAATACGACCTGAATCGCCCAGCTTCTACAACACGAGCAGCGCCTGCACCAGACCGATGATCCCGCCGAGCACCCCGCCGAGGATCGTGATCATGCGCAGCTCTTTGTTGACGACGGTCAGGATCAGCTTTTCCAGCGTCGGGATCGGATAAGAGGCGATCTGATCGCGCACCACTTGGCGCAAGGCCAGCGCATCGAGCAGTGCAGGCATCGCTTCGATCAGCTCGCCGCGCAGCCAGCGCCATCCTTTCATGAACACGCGGTCGAACTCCTCCGTATGCGTGATGTACAGCTCGCGCACGTTGTATGCGGCCAGTCCTTCGACCAGACGGTGCACAAGGTCGCCGACCGTCTGGTGATTTGCGCCAGCCAGCAGACCGTTTACGACCATGCTTTTGAACAGGTCCTTTGCGGCAGCTTCCTCCGACAAGGCCCGCTCCAGCACCACACCGAGCACTTTTTCCAACAGCACGGCCACATCATCGGCCGACATGCGGGAGATGTAGCTGCCGATCGGCTTGCTCCAGAACTTGCCGATCCCGTCCTGCAGGCGGGCTTGGACCAGTTCGCGCACGCTGGAGGAGACGAGCACCGCCTGCAGGCGCGGCACGATGTCACCCGCCACCCGCTCCGGCGTCAAAAAGCCGACCGCCATCGGGCCGAGCAACGGAATGTTCTTCACTTTGTCCTGCAGCATCTCTGAGATCGCCTGCACCACCTGCGGTTCCTGCATCCAGCGCGCCGCCCCTTCGAGCAGCGGTTCGACCTGCGCCCGCAGGCGGTCTTCCAGAATCGCACGCGTCCCTTCCGGCAACGCTTCCTCCCACGTCACCTGCCCGCTGGAAAGGTTGGCGTGAAGCGGCACCGCAAATCCACGCGCCAGTTCCCGGCGCACTTCTTCCTTCGCGAGCGTGCCGCGCAGATGATCGAACAGTCCGTCGGCCAGCCCTTCCAGCCGTTGTCTGCCCGCATCGCTTTGCAAAAAGCTGACCGCCCGCCCGACCATCCAGCCGGACGCTTTCTCGAGCACATCCGGTCCAAACAGATGCCCGGCGAGCTGCCCGGCCGTCGGCGTCTCGTTGAGGCGTTTGGCCAGTGCGTTGATGCCCGCCCGCTTGACCGCATATTCCAGATCGGGCCGGGAGAGCGACTTGGCGAGCCCTTCCGGCGTCAGCAGATCCTGCTCGACGATCTCGCCCAGCTTTTCGGCCAGTTCGTTCTGGCGGCGCGGGATCAACCCCGGCGTCAGCGGCAGCCGCATGCCGAACAGCCGCCGTTCGGTCCACGGGCGAAACAGCATGACGATCGCTAGCCAATTCGTAAACAGCCCGATCAAGGCACCCACACTCACGGTGATGAACAACACTTTCATTGTAGAAGTAGACCTCCAATGTAGAAATTAGACCAGCAATCAAAAAGGCCGACATCTGCATGCCGGGCCCTTTCGCCTTGCTTACCAGTATACCCAATTTTTACACACCGAGATCCCATCCTTCAAGCTTGTGACCGAAAGGAAGTTTTAACTCACCCCTGCCGAGCTGCTTCGGATCGGAGAAATAAGGACGCTCCCAGATCTCAAACTGATACACCTCATAGACCGGCAGCACGCGCACCTCATAAGGATGATCGAACGGCATGCTGACCGTAAACGTGTCGTTGTTCAACACCGGCTGCGTGATGTCGAGGCTAAAATAAGCCGAGATCACATCGGCGGGAAGTTCCGGGTCGGCCGTAAACAGCGGCCGAAAATTGCCTCCGTCCGATGTGGTGACGGTCGTCGGGCCGTGAAAAGACGCCAGACTCAGCGGTTCCGTGCCATACTCCTTGCCCTGTCGCGTTACGTTTCGCAGCTCGTAGCGAGTAAAATGCCAGTCGGCTTTCAGATCAACTTGTCTGTCGAACGGCAATACTTCTGATTCCACCAGCGGAATGCGGTGCGGATACGTCTCCCCCGGCTTCAAGTCATACGGCGGAACCACCACCGACGAATTGGTGCTGCCCGTACTGCCGGTACGTCCCGTGCCCGTTTTATCGCTGCCCGTCGTGACGATGTTGATCAGGATCGAGACCAAAAACAGCACGCCGATCAGGGTTAGCCCCCACGCGACCATTTTCTTTATCATCCACCTGCTCCTCTGCCCCTTTTTCCATATTATAGCATAAGAATTTAGCAAATTCTGCGTTCAGCTTCTGGCATTGCCCTTTTTGCTCCCGCTCCAAGATGTTGCGGCCAGGGCGGGCGTTGACATCGAGCAGCCAGATCTTGCCGTCCCGGTCGATGCCGAGATCGAGCCCCAGCGAGGCAAGATGGGGATGTTTGACAGCATAAGCAGCACAGATCTCCTTTGACAGCTCGATCACGGCCCGGCGGCGCGGCAGGCCGACACCTTGATTCTCCGCCCATTTTTTCAGCCATTCCCAAGAGTGGACCGAGCCGCCCGCATGGTAATTGGAGACGATCGAGCCCGGGCTGCCCCGCTTGACGATCAGCCCGACCAGTTCCCATTCGCCTTGCAGATTGCGCTGCAGATGGGTGCGCAGGTCGATCTTGCCATCGGAGACCCAGAGCAGTTCACACCCGGCCTGTACAATATAGCGCAGGCGCTTTCGCTCCCTTTTCACAAACTCCAGTACCTTGGCGTTCGTCAGCTCCTTGGTGAAAAAGCGTTTGTCTTTGCCATATTTGACAGCGCTGACCCGGTAGCGGCCTGTGCCTGTTTGTCGAATTTCGATGATGCCTTGTCCTGCGCTGCCGAGCACCGGTTTGAGATAGACGGACGGATAGCGCTGCAGCAGGCCGGACACCTCTTTCGGGGAGGTCAACAGCACCGTTTCCGGATGGTGTTTCCACAGCTCGGGGTAGTGTCGCAGCCAATCGGCCAGCTCCGCCTTGTCGCCGAGGCGGGGGTTGAACACCGGAATCTGTCGTTGCTGAAAATAGTTTCGCACTTGTTTGACGACACGCGTTTTGCTGAGATGCACAAAGACATTTTCATAGACCACATCGGGCAACGGGCAGTTGACGCGCCGCCAGACTTTCGACCCCTGATCCCCGGAGCCTTGTGTGCGGGAACAGACCCATCCGTGCACGCGCGCTCGTTTCATATCGAGATCTTCCGGCCGGAAGAGACAGGTTGTCAAACCAAGTTCATCGGCGCGCTGTTCTAGATCCTGCCAAGTCGCGCCTGGTTGATACGCTACCCGACTTCGTGTTGAGCGGTGACGGTGGGCGACGGTCGTCGTGATGACGCCGAACAGCGGGCGCTGTTTGTTCATGCGCTTCTCCCCCTTTGTCCACCTTTTTACTACTATATGAAAAAACCGGCAGGAGTGTTCTCCCTGCCGGTGCGTGTTGCTGATCTCGCAATTTTGTTAGTTGCCGATGATTGGATCGGTCGACGTGGTGGAGACGGCGCCAAACAGCGGTGCGGTGCTGAAGTAGCCGACCTGGTCGATCGAGTAGCCCCAGCCTGTGACCGAGTAGTCGGTGGTCAGGGTCGAGGAAATCTTGTCGCCGTCGACGATCGCCCAGAAGGCGGCTTTGGTGCCGCTGTACGTGAAGATGACGGTGCCGTTTTTGTCCTTGATCGTCACTTTGTCATAGCCCGATTCCGTTTCAAAACGAGAGAAGTGCAAAGCGACTTGCTGCGCGCCGGTCTTGGTGTAGGTGTGTGCCGCATACGTGGTGGAGTTGCTGTACGGGTGCGGCGTGTTGAACGCCATCGTCTCGTAGTACCACTGGCCGGTCGTCGGCGTGCCGTTCGGATAGGTCGCTTTCAGCGCGTAGGCAACCGAGGTGCTCATCGCGCCGCTGTAGCCGACCACTTTCACGTAATAGTCGCCGCTTGCCGTCGAGTTGTAAGAGATCGACTCGTTCGAGGTGCCGCTGTTCCAGGACTTCGCCACTTCGGTGCCGGCGGAGTTGTACAAGTACAGGTCGTAGTCGCCCGGCAAGTTGGTCAAGGTCACGGAGATCGTGCCGGAAGCGCTGGTCGTGAATTTGAACCAGTCTTGGTCGGACGACGTGGAGATCTTGCCGTTGTAGACGGTGCCGGACGTGATCGGGCCGTACGCCGTCGCGCGGGAATCGTTCGGCTCATAGGCGTCGCCGGTGTTCGGTACGCCGACGCCGACAGCGGTCCATGCGTTGCTGACAGCGGTCACCTCTGCGGAGCTGGCGCCAAACAGGTCGGTCGCCGCTTGCACGGTGGCGTTTTTCGCGTCGATGAACTGCGAGTTTGAAGTCAGGTATTGCGTCAGGGCGCGGTACCAGACTTTTCCCGCGTTGTCACGGGTGATGCCGCTGGTGGTGACGAAGTTGTAGAACGCTTTGTTCGGGATGCCGGAGTTGGTGTGCACGCCGCCGTTGTCGCTGGAGGTGTTCACATATTGATCCATGTGTGCCGGATCGCCGTACAGCGTCGGGTTGGACATCGAGCGCAGTGCATCGTTAGCAATGCCCGGCGTGTAGATGTCTTCGCCGACCAGCCAGAGGTCGTCCGGCTTGTTTTCGATCAGGTTGCCCAGCACGTCCGACCAGGACTCGTTGAGCGCGCCAGACTGGTAGGAGTAGACGAGGTTTGCCGTGCGTTCGGTCACCCCGTGGGTGATCTCGTGGCCGACGACGTCGAGCGCTGCGGAGAAGGCGATAAAATCTCGGCCGTCGCCGTCGCCATACACCATCTGCGTGCCGTCCCAGAAAGCGTTGACGTAGTTGCGGCCGTAGTGCACGGTCGATTTCATCGTGCCGCCGACGCCGTCATACGAGTTGCGGTTGTGCTTGTTGTAGTAGTAGTCGTAGACTTGGCCGGAGTGATAGTGCGCATCCACAGCAGCCGGGTCGGTCCACACGTTGTCCGCATCGGTCATCAGCGTGCCCGGGTAGGTCGAAGTGTAGTTGGCGGTGTAGGTTTCGATCTTGCCGCCAGTTGCAAACATCGGCTTGCTGACGTCGCGCAGATAGTAGCCGCCGGAGTAGGAGTCGGTGTTCAGCGAGCGGGTTGCTCCGTTGACGCCGGTGCCGGTGCCGACCGCATGGGCATGAGCCGATTTGTTCAGCTTGTCAACCACTTTGCCGGTCTGTGCATCCACAAACACATCCCAATAGGCCGGCGCTGCTCCTTCCGTCGTGGAGAGTGTGACGAGATAGATGAGATGGTACTTGCCGTTTTTCGCCTGATAGAAATACTTGTCGCCTTTGGCGATGCTAAAGTTCTGGATGCCGGATAGCCCGGTATTAGCTTTGGCAGCAGCGATCGCTTCATCGACGCTGAGCTTTTCTTTCGCTTTCACGTCGGAGCGCTTCACTTCCGGATCGTAGTAGCCATTGATCGAGGTGACCACGCCGTTTTTGTCAGCGTGTACGATCAGCTCGTGACCGAAGACCGGAATGCCTTGGAACTGCTGTTGGAACTTGAACATCTTGGTGCCGAGCTCGTCTTGGGCCGAGGTGAGCAGGCTCAGCTCGCCTGTCGCCGAGTCCATGTCGAAGATCGATTTGTTCTCTTCGAGGAACGACACCGCATCGTTTGCGTTGCTCAGTTTCTTGTCGGACAGCTTGCCGGTCACAAACGTCGGAACGCCCTTGTTGTCGTTCCAAGAGACCGCTTGCGGCGCAATCTTCGAGAGCGCCTGCACTTGCTTCTCTTTTTTGTCGATCGCTTTGTCTTTGCCGGCCGGTGCGGCCGAGGCGTTTCCTGCAGCCAAAGTCAGCACCATGGTGGACATGACGGCAAACGCCGTCACTTTGTTAATCCGGGACATATAAATGACCCCCCTTTTTTTATCTGCGGAAATTCAAGGAATATTCTTCCTAATAAAAATAATATAACGATTTCAATCAAATGTAAACTAGGAATCACAATTTTTTATTAAATTAAAAACGACATTTTTCGTTCCCGCACGTCGAAAAAATGAAAGGCCCCTTGCAGAAGGGGCCTTTCGTATTAGAACGGCATGCGGTTGAGCCATTGCCCGCCATCCATCGTGATCGTGTCACCATTGATATACTCCGCTTGCGGCGAGAGCAGGAAGTAGGCGAGGTTGGCGATCTCCTCGACGCGTCCGAGACGGCCGAGCGGAACGGATTCCAGCGTCGCTTGGTGCATCGCTTCGGACAGGAACAGCTTTTCCGCGCCTCCCGTCTCGGCGATCGGGCCCGGCGCGATGGCGTTGACACGGATGCCGTAGCGGCTGCCCCACTCGACAGCCAGGGTCCGGGTCAGCGACTGCACGCCCGCTTTTGCTGCCGCCGAGTGAGCGACGCCGGCGCCGGCCGTCCAGGCGTAGGTGGCGAGCATGTTCAAGATGCTGCCTTTCTGCCCGTTTTCGATCCACTCTTTGCCCACCGCCTGCGAGCAGTAGAACGTGCCGTTGAGCACGATGTTGATCACCGAGTTCCAGGCGTTGATCGACATCTTCTCAGCCGGGACGATGAAGTTGCCCGCCGCATTGTTGACGAGAAAATCGATGCTGCCAAAAGCGTCCTTGGTCTCCTTGACCATCTTTTGCACCAGTTCCGGGTCGCGCACGTCCATCTCGACGGTCAACACCTGTCCGCCGCCAAGCGCTTCGATCTCCCCTTTCGCCGCCTCCAGCTTCTCTTTCGTCCGGCCGGTGATGACGACGTTCATGCCTTCTTGCGCGAACTTTTTCGCCATCGCTTTGCCCATGCCGCTGCTGCCGCCTGTGACGATTGCCACCTTGTCTTTCACAAGAACTCCTCCTTAGCAACGCTGCGTTTTATACTGACTAGTTCGACTAAAAAAACCAAAAACCTCTCCCGCATCGGGAGAGGTTATGATCGGCAGCAGACATTTATTTCTCCAGCTAGCAACTGGCTGGTTGCAGGGAAGTACAGATCCGCTTTGTCCTTTTTTACAGATTGTAAAACAAGATGTAACACCAGACCGCAACCGCGCCGCCAAACGCGGAAGCAGCGAGGTTGACCAGATCGTTCGACAAAAAGGGAAGGCCGCGCAGATGCAGGGTCGGCGTTTTGCAATGCTCGCGCCGCTCCGTCTCCTTGCCGCAGACAGGGCATTTGAACATCGCTTGCAGGGTCGCGCCGAGCAGCGAGTCGAACAGCGATCCGAAAAGTCCCGCCGCGCCGCCGATCCAGAGCAGCGCATAGCGGTGCTCCGCGAGGTCGGTGCCGAGCGACAAGCCCCAGGCCGATCCGCCGATGAACAGTCCGCCAAGCAGTGAAGCCAGCAGCCCGAGACCCGACACACCGCCCGAGGTGCCCGGCGCCACCTGGCGCAGCGTCAATAAAAAGCGCGGCGGTCGTTTGCTGAGACCGCCGACCTCGGTCGCCCAAGTATCGGCGTTCACCGTCGCCATCACGCCCAGAAACGCCCACCACCACAGCGGATGCGGCCAGAGCCAGGCCAGCAGGCAAAGCAGCACGCCAAGCCCGCCGTTGGCAAAGACCTGTCCGGCATCCCGTCGGCCGGTCTTTTCATAGTTGGCTTCCAGTTCGGACTTGGCGTTCGTTTTCCATTTCGTGAGCAAGGTGGAGGAGAGGAAAAACAAGATCAACGTGCCGAACCACGGCAAGCTGCCCGCCCCATACAGCACCGTGCCGACCAGCACGGCTGCCAGCGCACCGGACAGCGTCAGCGACCGTTTTTGATAAGCCAAAAAGGCGATCAGCGCGCTCCCGCAGAGCCCGAGTATCCAATTCATAGACCCCGCTCCTTACAGTCAGATTTGATTCATTATACACTAATTTTATTACCTAAAAAATATTGAAAACAGGACTTAAATTTGCTAGAATATGAGCTAGAGAAACCAACCTGTCCACTTGTGATCATTCTTCACGAGTAATGATAACTCTTCCGCACTGCGGAATCCTCAGGTATAGTGGAAGAAAAGGGAGGGAATGCCTCATGAATTCGAACATCTTGCGCTATGTACAAGAAGCCAAAGAAAACTTTGACCGAACGGTCGACTGCAAACACACCGCCTTCGATGATCTCTATCCGTTCATGCTGGAAGATCCGAACTTCTTTTGGTACAAGCGGCACGCAGCTTGGTCGCGCCTGCTGATGACCGTCGAGATCGCGGAACGTGAAGGCATGGAATGGCGCGAGCTGTTCAAACCCCTTCAGCAAGCGATGGTCTCCAACAAAGTCTTAAACCGCAAAGTGCTCGACTACTGGCTCGAACCGAGCATCACCGAAGTCGTCGAATCCGAATAGCACCACTCACCACACAAACAAGCCCGCTTCCGATGGAAGCGGGCTTTTCGTATCGCTTGCACGCTGTGACTTGCGTTCGCATACAAAGTCAAACGTTTTCCGCTCTGGCCGTCACGGCCTGTTTGCCGAGCAGTTCCCAGCGCTGTTCGAACAGGTCGCGGGGGTATTGCTCCGTCTGGCCGGTGTCCGGGTCGTTGATGTACACGTGCGCCTCGTCATACCCGATCATCAGCATGCAGTGCTGCGGCGAGATCCAGCGGACCTCGGCGCCGTCTTCCTCTTGCCAGACGTCCGTCTCACGGCCTTCGCGCAGCTTGAGCGTCGCCCAGACGATGACCGGACACCCGGCGTCGAGCGCCTCGTACACGCGCCCGATCGTACCGCCGCTGAGATCTTGCACCCTGCCCGGCAGGTAGGTATCCAGCAGCGCGGCGACCGGCCCGTGAAACACGCCGTAGCTCTCCTTCGTAAACGGGTCGCCGACAAATCCCTTGTTCGGATTGCCCCCGTACAGCTTGCCATCCACTTCGTGCGGCAGCGGAACTTTCGGCAGCGCACGGGCGATGTCGGTGTTCGCAGTCTCCACCCCCGCCCAGTTCAGCAGCATCGCCATCGCCGTCGCTTCACAACCGGTCGGCAACACCGGATATTGATAGATCACCGGAATCCCTTTGATCATATTCCCCATGTCGCTCTCTCCCTTTCAACCGTTCAGCCGTTCAGCAGTACTGCCCGTGCTCGTCGATGCCGATCGGGAAATACGGCAGTTTGGAAACGATGCGGTACAGCCCGTCATGCTCCTCCGCCAGCCAGTCGACCGTGAAATCCTTCGGGTTGGCGTGCGTCATGCCGTTAAAAAATTCGTCTTCGTCCCGCGCCGTCAACTGCGCTTCTTCCTGCACCATCGCCGCGTCTTCGCTGCCTTCTTCCAGTTCCTCTTCGATGTCCATCGCTTCGAACTGGGCGTTCAGCTTGTCGCAGGCGATCCAGTATTTGCGAAACACCGCGATCACCCGACCGGCCACCGCGACCGGCTGCCACGCTTCGGCCATCCATTTTTCCAATTCCTCTTCGCTGGTGAATTCAGCCCGGTTGCGCTCCCGGATCCGCTCGCGGCGTCCTTCCTCATCAGCCACGGCCTGTCCCAGCTCCGCCGCATACGCTTCAAACAGTTCTCTGTACGGATTCATAAAAGATAGCTCCTTCCAAGCAACAGTTCTTCAACTGTTCTCCATCACTTCATCTTTGTCCAATTCTACGCGTTTTATGAAAAACGTGCCAGCAGAAAGCAAAACGCTCTGCCCAAGGGCAGAGCGTCATTTGTAGATGATCTTGGAAAGTCGTACTGCATTTTCATACTGTGAAACGCCTTAGCAATCACATTTAATTACGGGAACGACTCCCGAAAAACCTTTCAGTCCCCTATATGTCGGGTCTGCATTGTTACCGACCTCGATCAACATGAGAAAACTCAGACGTGGCGCGGCTTGACGAGACGCTTCGTCCCGTCTGATTTAGCCATTTTTTCGAGGATCGACTTTTTGCATCAAAAGGCGGGGGATCCTCGAAAATCAGTTTCTGCTCCTCTTAGTATTTCCATTTCCAGTATAACTGATGCAAGGTGTGGAGAGAATAGAAGTTTTGAATTTGCTCTCCCACTGAAAGCAAAACGCCCTGCCGGGCCGGCAGAGCGTCATTTGCTGTATTTCCAAAGTTGCGAGTCATTGAAATCGGCGGTGATTCTTCTTGCCGTCGTGGGTGAAGACCACAGCCCGGCCGTCAAGTACCGTCTCCAGATGCACCGTACGGCCCCAGAGATTGTGTACGTGAGGCAGCGTTTTTTCGAGGTATTTCACGTCGAGCTCCGTCCCGTCAAAATGGTGCTTGATGTACAGCTCGCCGTTTTTTAAATAGTCGCCATCCTGCACGGTCAGCACCGGGAACCCGCCGTTGACGCGGGAGGCGCAGAGCATGTCGCGCACTTTCTCCCAGTCTTTCTCGACGATCTTCCACTCGTTGCCGACTTTTTGGTAGAGGTAGAGGTCCATCTCGTCGCACAGCTCTTGGGTCAGGTAGTTGCGCAGGAACGACGAGTCAGACTCGATCTCGCGGATCTCCCACATCGCGTCCCGTCCGAAGCGCTTCTCGATATCCTCCCACATCTTCAAGCCGACATGATAGGGATTGAGCGACATGCGCGACGGCATGATCACCCCGGCGTTCATCTTCGCAAACTCCAGCGTCTCCCCTTCGGTCAGATCGAGCTCGCGCATGATCCGCAAATGCCAGTATGTCGCCCATCCTTCGTTCATGATCTTCGTCTCCAACTGCGGCCAAAAGTACAGCATCTCTTCGCGCAGCACCGTCAAAATGTCGCGCTGCCAATCTTCCAGGTGCTTGGCATGCTCCATGATGAACAGCATCAGATCTTTCTCCGGCTGCGCGGGGAAACGCGGTGCGGGCGCAGGCTGATCCGCTTTTTTCACGTCGAGCTCAAACAGGTCGGCATACGGATCGACCGCCTCAAGCTCGCCCGAAGCGTTGGCAGGAGCTGCGTTCTTCTTGCGCAGGTTGCGCCCGACCAAAGTCGGATCGACATGCTCCTGAATCGCCAGCGCCGAGTCGATAAACTCCTCGACCGCCAGTTTCCCGTACTCGATCTCATACTGCCGCATCCGCTCCGCCGACGCGGCCATCGAGTCGACCATGTAGCGCGACGAGTTGTGGAAGCGGGCGTTGTGTTTGAAAAAATCGCAGTGCCCGAGCACGTGTGCCACGATCAGCTTGTTCTGCAGCAACGTATTGCTGTCCAGCAAAAACGCATAGCAGGGATCGGAGTTGATCACCAGCTCGTAGATCTTGGACAGCCCGAAGTCGTACTGCATTTTCATCCTGTGAAACGCCTTCCCAAAGCTCCAGTGGCTGAAGCGGGTCGGCATCCCGTACGCGCCGAACGTGTAAATGATGTCGCTCGGGCAGATCTCATAGCGCATGTCGTAAAAATCGAGCCCAAAATCGCGGGCGATCATCGTCACTTCATCGATCGCGTGTTCCAGCTGTTTGATGTCGTCATGTTTCACACACTGCCCCTCCTTTTCTACGAGGCCCGGATGGCGTCGCCGGCCGTGAAGAACGTGGTCAGTGCTTTGTAGACTTCGCTCTTCTCGCGGATCAGAACGTTTTTGAATTTCGGGTCGGTCAGGTTTTTGAACGCGCTCATCAGCGTGGAGCTTCTGTTGTACTGATTCACTTCGCCATAGCCAAAAATATTCGAGATCTCCATCAGTTGCTTGACGAGGCGCAGGCATTTTTCATTGTCGGAGCTCAAGTTGTCGCCGTCCGAAAAATGGAACGGGTAGATGTTGAACTTGTCGGGCGGATATTTTTGGCCGATCAGGTTGAGCGCCAGGTTGTACGCGGAGGAGCAGATCGTGCCGCCGCTTTCCCCTTTGGTGAAGAATTCGTGCTCGGTGACCACTTTCGCCTCCGTGTGATGGGCGATGTACTGGATGTCGACATGCTCGTATTTGGTGCGCAAAAAGCGGGTCATCCAGAAGAAGAAGGAGCGGGCGATGTATTTCTCAAACTGCCCCATCGAGCCTGACGTGTCCATCATCGCCAGCACCACCGCCTGCGAATGCGGGACTTCGATCTCCTCCCACGTCTTGTAGCGCAGATCGTCCGGGTGGATGCCGCCCTGCAGGCCCTGTTTGCCGGACAATGCGTTGCGGCGTACCGCCTCGATCAGCGTGCGGCGCTTGTCGATGTTGCCGCTGAGCCCTTTTTTGCGGATGTCGTTGAAGCGGATGTCCTGCGTTTTGATGTCGTCGAGCGTCTTGCGCTGCAGATTGGGCAGCTCGAGGTCTTTGAACAGCATGGTCTCGATCTCGTCGAGCGACACTTCCGCCTCGTAGTAGTCGACGCCCGGCTGCTCGCCGGCGCCTTCCCCTTTGCCCGGTCCCTTCTGCTGCTGGCCGCTGCCCGGGTCTTTGCCGAGCACATCGCCGACCGAGGAGGAGCCGTCGCCTTGTCCGCCATGCTGGCCTTTGTTGAAGTTGTAGCGGAAGCGGAATTCATCGAGCGAGCGGATCGGCACCTTGATGATCTGCCGGCCGTTTTGCATGATGATGCTTTCATCGGTGACGAGGTCGGCGAGGTTCTTTTTGATCGCGTCCCGCACCTTTTCCTGGTGGCGCAACTGGTCCTGATACCCTTTGCGATGCAGGGACCAATCGTCTTTGGAAACGACGAAATTCGGCTTGTGAACCATTCGCGCTCTCTCCCTTTCTGTGATTTTTGCTGATGTGCAGATTTGGAAAAGGGACAGGTGCGTGCGCTGTCCTGTCCCCCGGGTCGATGTGTCTGTTATCGGTTCAGCAGGCTGCCGGTGTAGCGGAGCAGTTCGTTCGCACAGACCGGGCAGTAGCCGTGTTCGTCGATCAGCTGTTTCGTCACTTCGTTGATCTTCTTCAACTGCTGCTCATCGGGCGTCTTCGAAGACGTGGTGATCTTCACGACATCCTTGAGGTCGGAGAACAACTTTTTCTCGATCGCTTCCCGCAGACGATCGTGCGAGTTGTACTCGAACTTCTTGCCACGGCGGGCGTACGTGGAGATGCGGATCAGGATCTCTTCACGGAACGCTTTCTTCGCGTTTTCGGAGATGCCGATCTGCTCCTCGATCGAACGCATCAGCCGCTCGTCGGGGTCAACCTCTTCGCCGGTGATCGGATCTTTGATCTTTTGCCAATTGCAGTAAGCTTCCACGTTGTCGAGGTAGTTCTCCAGCAGGGTCTTCGCCGACTCCTCGTAGGAGTAGACGAACGCTTTCTGCACTTCTTTTTTGGCCAGCTCGTCGTACTCTTTGCGGGCGATGGCGATGAAGTTCATCAGCCGCTCTTTGTCTTCTTTGGAGATCGAAGCGTGCTGGTCGAGCCCTTCCTTGATCGCGCGGAGCACGTCGAGTGCGTTGATGCAATTCGTGTCGCGGCGGATCAGGGCCGACGAGATGCGGTTGATGACGTAGCGCGGGTCGATGCCCGACATCCCTTCATCGTGCGACTCGCTCTTCAGATCCTGGATGTCTTTTTCCTTGTAGCCTTCGACGGCGGCTCCGTCGTACAGCTTGAGCTTCTTCAACAGGTCCATGCCCTGCTTCTTCGACTCTTTGAGCCGGGTCAGGATCGAGAAGATCGACGCCGTCTGCAGCGCGTGCGGCGAGATGTGCACGTGGCGCATGTCAGACTGCTGAACCAGCTTTTCGTAGATCTTCACTTCATCGCTGACCCGCAGATTGTACGGGATCGGCATGACGATCATCCGCGACTGCAGCGCTTCGTTTTTCTTGTTGGAGATGAACGTCTTGTACTCCGTTTCGTTGGTGTGCGCGACGATCATCTCATCGGCGGAGATCAGCGCGAACCGCCCGGCTTTGAAGTTGCCTTCCTGGGTCAGCGAAAGCAGGTGCCAGAGGAACTTCTCGTCGCACTTCAGCATCTCTTGGAACTCCATCAGGCCGCGGTTGGCTTTGTTCAGCTCACCGTCGAACTTGTAGGCGCGCGGGTCGGACTCGGAGCCGTACTCGGCGATCGTCGAGAAGTCGATCGAGCCGGTCAGATCGGCGATGTCCTGCGACTTTGGATCGGACGGCGAGAAGGTGCCGATGCCGACGCGCTCATCTTCGGAGAGCACGATCCGCTCGACCTGCACATCCTCGATGCGGCCGCCGTACTCGCCGGTCAGGCGCATCCGGCAGGACGGGCAGAGGTTGCCTTCGATGCGGACGCCAAATTCCTGCTCGAAGTCGGCGCGCAGCTCGTTTGGAATCAGATGCAAAGGCTCTTCGTGCATCGGGCAGCCTTTGATCGCGTACAATGCGCCTTCTTCGGTGCGGGAATAGCGCTCCAGCCCCTTTTTCAGCATCGTCACGATCGTCGACTTCCCGCCGGAGACCGGCCCCATCAGGAGCAGGATCCGCTTGCGCACATCCAGACGCCGTGCCGCCGAGTGGAAGTACTCCTCAACGAGACGTTCGAGCGACGCGTCCAAACCGTAGATTTCGCCCGAAAAAAAGTGGTATTTTTTTCGTCCGTTTTCGTCTGTCGTGATCCCCTCAGATGCGATCATGTTGTAGATGCGGGAATGAGCCGTCTGTGCAACGCTCGGCTGCTTTTTCACGAGATCCAGGTATTCAACGAACGTCCCGTCCCATCGCAATTGCTCCTCTTGAGCCCGATACGCGTTCAACCGGTTCAGCAGGTCCATGTGCACTTCCTCCTCCTTTTTTAGTCGGGCCCGTTGCCCAACTGTTCCGCTGGGTCCCTGTGGTTTTCAATAGGATATTCGGACAAATGCTTGCCCTATGAGTGTAGGAGGCAAATATTCTGAATATTAGATGAATAAAACTGCCAGTACTGTGGCGTTCGTAATCTATATCTATGCAAGCCCGTTTGATCTGTTGCGTCCTTGGGAAAATTGAAATGAGGCGGTATCTCTGCTATGATGTTAGGAGTGGTTATTAGTACTTACTTCTAAGTGGGTGAAATGTTCATGCGCAAAAGCAAGATGAGCCTGATCTTCCAGGCAGCCATCGATGTGTTCTCCGAAAAAGGGTTTGACAAAGCGACGATGGATGATATCGCGGCGCGCGCGAACGTCGCAAAAGGCACGATCTACTATCATTTTAAAAGCAAGGAAGAACTCTTCCTCTTCCTCGTCGAGGAAGGCGTCGAACTGCTCCGTGACGGCGTGGAGTCGAAGCTTTTGCCCGAGATGTCCCCGACGGAAAAATTGGAGTTAATCGTGCGTGAACAGATCAACTTCTTTGGACAATACCGCGATTTCTGCGTGATCCTGCTGCGTGAAACCTGGGGTGGCGAAGAACGTCAGCTGGAGTTCCGGAAGATGATCCGCTCGTATATGTATCTGATTGAACAAGTGATTCAACAAGGGATCGATGCCGGTGAATTTCACCCGGTCAATGCGGAAAATGCCGGTGCTGGCATCTTCGGCATGATCGCGATCTCCGCTTTGCACATTTTGCTCGGCCAAAGACCGTACGAAGAAGAAGCGTTGTTCCAAGATATGAAGCGCATGACCTTCACGGGAGTTGTGAAATGAAAAACGCCTCTGCACAGGATGAGTGCAGAGGCGTTTTGTTGTTTTTGCGTTTCTTCGTTTTCGCGCCTTAACCTGCCAGCTGGTCTTTATCGTGCAGGTCGCGCACGCGCAAGGTGCGGCGCGTGGTCAGGATGTGCACGAGCAGGACGCTGATCAGGATGCCGCCGAGGATCGACAGGTCGCGGATGACCTGTGTCTGATCGCCGGTCGAGATGATCGAACGCAGGCCCTCCACGCCGTAGGTCATCGGCAGGAAGTGGTGCAGAGTCTGGAAGAACTGCGGCACCAGCTCGATCGGGAACGTGCCGCCACTCGAGGTCAGCTGCAGGATCAGGAGCAGGATGGCGAAGAAGCGCCCCGCTCCGGAGCCCAGCCGTGCGATCAGCAAGCCGATGATCGCGATCGAGGTCAGCGAGATCAGGATGTTGAACAGGTAAAACTCGGTGAGGTGCAGCACCTTCAGCCCGAGCACTTGCGTCAGGAAGAAGGAGACGATCACCGCCTGCACGACGCCGATCACGGCGAGCGTGGAATACTTTCCGAGCACCAGCGATGGCGTGGAGACCGGGGACAGCGTCCAGCGGTACTCCTGCATCGAGAGGATGAAATACAGCATCAGCGCCCCGACCCACAACGACAGCGGGATAAAATAGGAAGCGAAGCCCATGCCGTAGGTCGCCACCTCATGCACCGGCTGCCACTGCGTTTCCAGCGGGTCGGCCATGATCGCCGCCTTTTGGTCCGGATTCTTGATCGTCGACTCGGACGTGGCGCGGGTCAGCTCATCGGCCAGCGTCTTGTTGCCGTCAGCCAATTCCTTTGCGCCATCGGCGAGTTTGGTGCTGCCGCTGACCAATTGGCTCGACCCGGCCGCCACCTTCCCGCTGCCCGCCGCCAACTCCGCCGAAGAGGAAGCCAGCGTGGCCGAGCCCGTTTTCAGCGCGCCAAGGCCGGTGTTCAGTTGGCCGGCGCCTTGGGACAGATCATTGCCTCCTGCGGCAAGTCCCTGTGCGCCGTCGCGCAGCGCCTGTTGACCGGCTGCGATCTGCTGCAGAGCGCCGACCGCTTGCTGCAGACCGGCTTTGGAGCTTTCCACGCCGCCGGCGCTGTCGCCCAGCCCGTTGGCGACGGCTGCGACTTTGCCCAGCGCCACTTGATAGGCCGGGTCTTGCTCCATGCCGTACTGCTTGCCGAGGTAAGCGAGCGACTGCTGCACCGTCCATTGCCGCGGATCGGCCGATGACGGCTGTCCGGCCGCAGTGCCGAGCGTGCCCTGCATCTGGGCCAGGCCTGCTTGCAACTGTTCGGTCTTCGGCAAGGAAGCTTGCAGACCGGCTTGCACTTGATTGACACCGGCAGACGCTTTGTCGAGGCCGGCAATCAACTGTCCGGAGCCGTCCGCCAGCTTCTTCGCACCCTCGGCAACCGCTGCGGAACCGCTGTAGGCATCGTTGATCCCTGCGGCGATTTTGTTCGCACCGTCGGCCAGCTTGGCGTTGCCGTCAGCGACTTGGTGCGTGCCGGAATCGACTTCTTTTGTGCCGTTTGCCAAGTCGCGGTTGCCGGTGGCGAGGTCGGCCGCTCCGCTTGCAAGCTTGTTCGCTCCGTCGGCCGCCTTGCTGATGCCGTTACCCGCATCGCCGATCACGTCGAAGATGCCTTTGAAATACTCTTCGCTGAACTTGTTGCCCAGCGTCTCACGCAGCTCCGACTCGAGGCGCGAGGTGATCGTCGAGGCGATGTAGTTCTTGCCTTCGTTCGGGGTGAACTGCAGCTTGGCGCGATGCGGATCGTCCCCTTCGACCGAACGCACGTCATCGGAGAACGTCGGCGGAATCGTCATCGTCAGATAATAGCGATCCCCCTCCAGCCCTGCCTGCGCAGTCTTGGCATCGACCACTTCGAAGCCGAATTTCCTGTCCTTGAGCAGCTCATCGACCAAGTCCTGCCCATATTCGCCGCGGTCTTGGTTGACGATCGCGACCGGGAACTGGTCGAGCTGCTTGTACGGGTCCCAAAACGCGTACAGATACAGCCCGCTGTACAACAGCGGGATGATCATTCCGACGACCACCGCCGCCCGCCCAATGCGCGAGCGCAAGAGACGTCGAAACTCTGTGCGGAAGATCCAAAACACATTCACGGCCTCCACACCTCCCCTTCCGGCAATGCCGCCACCAGATCGCAGCGGTCTGCCACCTGTTGCAGCACCGTCGTCAACAGCACCGTGCTGCCTGCATCGCTTAGTTTGCGCAGATCTGCATATGCGATGTCCCATTCTTCATTGGTCAAGCCCCGTTCCGGCTCATCGATCAGCACGAGCGCCGGCTTGTGCACCAGCGCTGTGGCAAGCCCCGTCCGGAACTGCTCCAGATGCGGCAGGTCTTTGACCCTGTACTTGCGCACCGCTTCCAGCTGATAGTCGCCGAGCAGCTCCTGCACCCGGTCTTTCGCCTGACTCACATGATGCAGCCGGGCCTGAAACAGCAAGTGCTCCTCCACCGTCAGCGTGTCAAACAGCGGCGACAGATCGGTGATCGGTCCCAGCCCAATCCGCTTCTTGTCAGGCTTCTTGCCGTCGATCTGCACCTCGCCTTTTGTCGGGAGCAGATGCCCGGAAGCCATCAGCAGCACGCTCGACTTCCCCGTGCGCGACGGGCCGTAGACCGCACCGATCTCCCCGTTGGCCAACCGGAAACTCAGATTCCGGTAGATCTGATGCCGGCCGTAGCTCAGCTCCACGCCTTGAAACAAAACGCCAGACATCGCGTTCGCCTCCTCACTCTGTATCATAAAACTGACTGGTCAGTATAAAAACCAAATGATGAACAGAATTATACGCCGCGAACTGACACTGTGTCAACAAGCAAATAAGCCCCGTTGCCGGGGCTTATTCCAAGACCTAGTATGCGAAGGAACCTACAGGACGATGCCTCGTTCCTTCAAGTTGCTTTCCATCGCGCGCTTCATCTGCTCCAGCGAGTGAATCGCCTTTTGCAGATCGCCTTGATCTTTGTAGATGTCGCCGAGCAGCGAGTACGATTTGGCGATTTCACGCGGCAGGTCTGCGATCTCGAACACGCCGACCGACTTTTCCATGAACTCGACAGCCGTTTCGAACTGGCCCTGCTCCTTTTTGATGATCGCGTAAGTGCGATAGACGTATCCGCGCTCCACTTCCGAGTCGCCGAGCAGTTGCAACGCCTCTTCGCAATGCTTGGAAGCTTCGTCGAAGGACTGGTTGGTCAGGTAGATGCGCGCCATTTCGCCGTGCGTGTGCGCCACTTTGTCCTTGTAGCCGTACTCCTGATACTCAGCGAGGCACTCGGCCAGGGTCTGCAGGGCGAGGTTGAGGTCCCCGCCTTCGCCTTTGGCGATGCCGTAGTTCTCTTTCACTTCGATCGCCAGCCTGATGTTTTTCAAGCCGCGGTACAGGGAGATCGCATGCTGCGAATACTCGCTGGCCCGGTCGAAGTCGCCGATCTCTTTGAATTTCTGGCCGAGGCGGCGGAACAGGTCGGCGATCGTGTTGAAGTTCGCCGTCTCTTCCAGTTGCTCATGCGCGCGCTTGTAAGCGTTCAGCGCATCGCTTTTCTCGCCGAGGTAGCCGTACACTTCGCCGAGCTCGCTCAAGATCGCCGAGGCGAGGAACGGATCTCTCTCTTCCAGCTTCTCGATCAGATCGAGCGCCTTTTGCCAGTGATAGATCGCCAGCGGGTAGTTGTGGCGCTTCTTTTCCACGAGGCCGAGCTTCTTCAGCGCGAGGATTTGCATGTACAGGTCCTTGCGGGTCGCGGCGGATGACAGCACGCGGTCGAAGCCGTCCATCGCCTCTTCAAAGAGGCCCATCTCGAGTTGGCATTCGGCGAGGTCGAATTGGATCTCCGCCGAGTGCAGCTGCGGAATGGAGTCTTCCATCAGTTCGGACAGCACAGGGACGGCTTGCTCAAACTCCCCGGCCTCCATCATGGCCCGTGCCACTTTGTATGTAGCGATCTGCTCGATTTGCATCTGCATATCGGTCAGGAAGTATTCGATCGGCGTCTCCAGCTTTTCAGCGATCGCCTGCAGCAGTTTATGCGACGGGTTGGCTTTGTCCGCCTCGATCTGGGAAATCATCGACGGCGTGACCATACCGGAGCCGAGGTCACTCTGCGTCAAGCCTTTCTGAATGCGCAATTCTTTGATCTTCTGTCCTAATGTTGCCGGCATACACACATTCTCCTCTCATTCGAGCCTACAGTCCTGCGTTATTTGCAATGAGCGTTAACTTTGGGGTGAATTAATTTGCGCCTTTACCCGAACATTATTAACGGAGTTAATTCATTCTATACATTTCTGCTCCCGAATAGACCAAATTTTTTAAGCAAGCACCTCTCCCATTCACAATGCAGTCAAGAGAAAAGACTGTGCGCGGGCACAGTCCATCGCAGTCCTGCTCTATCGCAATGCCGGGAGTTCTGCACGTACGTACTCCAGCAGGTCTTGCAGCGTTCCTTGCTGGTCAAACGGCAAGCGCTGTTCCGGCGCCGCCTCCCCGTTTTGCACCCAATAGGTCTGCATTCCTACCGTTCCCGCAATCAGATCTTCGTACGCATCATTCCCGATCATCATACATGATTCGGAAGACACGCCCAATTTCTGTACGATCTCGCGGTAATAATTTGGATTGGGTTTGCAAAAATGGCTGTCTTCGTAGGTCGTGACCAACGCAAACGGCAGATCGTCGATCCCAGCCCAGCGCATTCGATGCAACGTCGCCTGGCGCGGGAACAGCGGATTGGTCGCCAGCACCAGCTGATAGCCTTTGTCGAGGGCGGCCAGCAGGATCTCGCGGGCGAGCGGGGTCGGTTCGGACAGGTGGGACAACTCGCCGAACTGCTTGGCGTAAAACGCGTCGATGATCGGGAAGAACGCCGCCTCATCGACAGGCAGACTTTGCAGGAAGTCCGCTTTAAAGACCTGCTCGTTGGAGAGCAGAGCGTCGTCGCTTTTCACCATCGCCTTAGTCGAAGCCCAGACTTGGGCGACGAACTGTTCCGGCGGCAGCAGGTGGGCGACGCTTGAGGCGAGGTGCTTGAAATACCCTTTGGTAAAGCGGTCGTTATCCATCGGCAGCAGCGTGCCGTCCAAATCAAACAAAAGCGTGGTCAGACCCATCAGGCTTCCCCTTTCTGTCTCTCGCTGTCTGTTTACTTCAAATCCGGAAACCCTTGCTGGCGGAGCGCTTCAAACACGACTACAGCCACTGCGTTCGACAGGTTGAGCGAGCGCGCGTCCGGCAGGATCGGAATGCGGATGCACGTCTCCCGGTTCGCTTCGATCAGCTCATCGGGCAGCCCTCGTGTCTCTCGTCCGAAGACAAAAAAGTCGTCCGGGCCATACTCGATGTCGGTGTACGACTTGTCCGCTTTGGTCGTGGCAAAAAAGAAACGGCCCTGCGGGTACTTCGCGCGCAGGTCTGCAAAACTGTCATGGTAATGCAAATCGAGCAGGTGCCAATAGTCCAATCCGGCCCGCTTTAACTGCTTATCGTCAACAGAGAAGCCAAGCGGCTTCACGAGATGCAGCGTGATGCCTGTGCATGAGCAGGTCCGGGAGATATTCCCAGTGTTCGCTGGAATTTCCGGTTCGACGAGTACAATGTGCATGGAAGTGGGAACCCCCTTTTTTAAATCGCAGGGTTAAAGCCGTTCTAAGATACTAGCATACAAAAAGGAACAGCCAATCGCAACTGCGAAGGCTGTTTCCATTGAATTTAGGATATATTCTTATATTTTTGTAATTGTAAGGATTCGTACTCCAGCACTTTCGCTTCCTCCTGCACGCGCGTCAGTTCGGTGACCGGAATGCGTAGAAACGCATCCGCACACAGTGAACAAAACTGAGTGCCGATATGCTTCATGATCTCTTCGCGCGCGTATTCGATCGACTGCGCCTTGCGGTACGGCCGGTCTGAGGTGATCGCGTCGAACGTGTCGGCGATGGCGAAGATGCGGGCGAGCAGCGGAATGTTCTCCCCTTGCAGCTGTACCGGATAGCCGCGCCCGTCGATGCGCTCATGATGGTAGAGCACCACGTCGTGCCCTTCTTTGAGAAAATCGATGTCTTTGACCATCAAATGTCCCATGTGCGGGTGTTCTTTCATCACCGCCCACTCCTCGTCGGTCAAAGCGGACGGTTTTTTCAAAATCGAGTCGGGCACGGCGATCTTGCCAATGTCGTGCAGCAAGGCGCCCCATTCGAGCTGCTGCAGGCGGCGTGCATCCAGCCCGACGCGTTCGCCGATCATCACCGAATAGCGCACCACGCGCTGGCAGTGTCCGTTCGTTTCATCATCTTTGGCGGCGACCGCATTGGCCAGCGCATTCAATGAAGACTGGTAGGAACGCAACAGCTTTTGATTCTTGTCGCGCAGCACTTGCAGCACCACGCCAAACCCTAATCCGATCCCGGCATATATCGCAATATCTATGATTGATGATTCATGAATAAGTCCGTAGCCGAGTCCGAGTAAAAATCCAATCAATCCGTATGCATAGTGAATGATAGCCATAGGAACCCCTCCTTCCACTTTGAATTTTGACTGAATTTTTTATCGGTTTATTATTTCGATGGCTGAAGGAAGACTCCTGCTCTCTTTCGAGGAAAGCTGACAAAAATTTCACATTTCCAAACCGATTGCATCGTCAAAAATTGTCCGGGATGTGGTAAAACACGTACTTGGTGCGCGCCGTATAGGCATAGCTGTCCCGATAATCCCAAAAGCGGCGATGCGAGGCGATGGTGTGCGCGTTGACCAGCGGCCGGCCGTACGCGTCAAAATCGACGACGACCGTGTTGTGCTGCCAGCGGTCGTCCCCATCCCAGTCGTAGCAGATCACATCGCCTACTTTTAACTGGCGCGGGTCGGCGACTTCCCGGGCGTGCAGCAGGCGCGTCAAAGCGAGCTTGAACGAATGGGCGACCGTCCACGAGTAGCTCCAGTTCCGTCCCCGGTACCACCAGCCGTTCGAGCGGGAGGACGCCTGAATCATCGGCATACCCCCGGCGTGCACGACCTGCGAGATGTAGTTGGTGCAGTCATTGCCTTCCATCTTTGCATACGCCGGGTTGAACCCGTTCCACCACAGCTCCGCATATTTAAACGCCCGCACCCGGTCATAGCGGCCGCGCAGCAAACGGCCGGGCGCTTCCTCCTCCGGGGCTTTGGGCGCCGCTCCGCCTTGTGGCGCCTCGCGCAGCAGCTTCGGCTCCGAATTGATGGTGTCGCGGGCCACCTTCCACGAGCCGCCCTCGTGCAGCAGGGTCATGCGGTGCACACTGCGCCGTGCTTCGTGGCCGATCTCCTCGCCCTGTTCATAGAAAAAACGCACATTTTCGATCAGATCGACCGTCGCCGTCTCACCGTCCGGGTTCCATTTGCTCTGCAGCACCTGCAGATGGGTCTTCGCTTTCCGATACTTGATGTCGCGGGCCGGGACCGCCTGGCGCAGCGCACGCACCTCCTGAAAGGAATGGCAGTCGGCCGGCGTGCCCGACACAAAGTGCAGCAGCGTCCCTTCCTCGCCTTGTAGCCAGACCCGGTTTTTCTCCCGAAAAAACTCTTCGACTGCCTTCAGCCAACCTTGACGATCCATCGGGCAGACCTCCTGTCTGAATTGTATTCCTGCTCGGATGAGACAATAGCGAGTGGAAGCGTTCAACAACTACTGATATGCGCCGCAGCTTGCCCTCCTTCCGAAAAAAATATCTTTGAACAATTTCGCACTCATGGTATACTATAAAATGAAACAGGGTTTCATCTACTGAAACACTCCAAGCGAAGGAGGTGGGGAGCATGGCGGCAGAAGGTGAAAAAGGCACGGTCCGCGCGGTGGAACGGGCGCTCGATATCCTGCTCTGCTTTTCCGGCTCGGACACAGAGCTTGGACTGTCTGACATCGCCAAGCGAATCGGGCTGCACAAAAGCACCGTGCACCGCTTGCTGGCATCGCTTGAGAGCAAGGGGTTTGTCCGGCGCCACCCCACCACCGAGAAGTACCGCCTCGGCTGGAGCGTGCTGGAACTGGTTTCGAACATCAACCGGTCGGATGATCTGTCATCGATCGTCCGCCCTGAGATGACCAGGCTTCGCGATCTGCTCGGCGAGACGATTTCGCTCTACGTCCGGGCAGGCATGGAGCGCATTCGCATCCAGGCGGTGGAGAGCACCCAGCCCGTGCGGCGTGTGGCCGACATCGGCAAACGCCTGCCGCTGAATGTCGGCGCCTCGGGAAAAGTCCTGCTCGCCTATGCGGAGGAGCCGCTGGAGGAGATTTTGTACGATCCGAGCTGGCCCGCTGATCTCAACCGCGAAGAGTTCGCCAAGGCGATTCAAACGGTGCGTGATCAGGGCTATGCGGTGTCGATCGAAGAGCGGGAGTTGGGAGCGGCTGCTGTTGCAGCGCCGATCTTCTCCCGCGCAGGCCAGATCGTGGCAGCTCTGTCTGTCTCCGGCCCTGTCGACCGCTTCACTTCGGACGCGGTGGTCCTTTTCGCCGATGAAGTGCGCAAGTCGGCCGAACTGCTCAGCAAGTTCGTGTAAAAGTATCGCGATGATCACATTTATCATGTTTGTTTTTCCTGTTGGTCTAGGCTCCCTTTAGGGTACGCTAGATGGCAGAGACTCATATGAGGTTTATGGGAGGTTTTTGGAATGGCAAAGAACCTGGTTCAAAAGATTCTGGAAGCACACCTCGTCTCCGAAAAAGGCGAGTGGACTCCGGGCAAAGAAATTGCAATCCGCATCGACCAAACACTGACGCAAGACGCTACCGGCACCATGGCGTACCTGCAATTCGAAGCGATGGGCGTTCCGCAAGTCAAGACCGAACTGTCCGTCTCCTACGTGGACCACAACACCCTGCAGTCCGGCTTTGAAAACGCGGACGACCACCGTTTCCTGCAAACGGTTGCTGCGAAGCATGGCATCCACTTCTCCCGTCCGGGCAACGGTATCTGCCACCAGGTGCACCTGGAGCGTTTCGCGAAGCCGGGCAAGACCCTGCTCGGTTCTGACTCCCACACCCCGACTGCGGGCGGCATGGGCTCCATCGCCATCGGCGCAGGCGGTCTCGATATCGCAGTTGCCATGGCTGGCGGCGCTTTCTACCTGAACACGCCGAAAGTTGTGAAAGTTGAACTGAAAGGCAAGCTGCAGCCGTGGGTAGCAGCGAAAGACATCATCCTCGAAGTGCTGCGCATCATGACCGTTAAAGGCGGCGTTGGCAAAATCGTTGAGTACACCGGCGAAGGCGTTGCATCGCTGACCGTTCCGGAGCGCGCTACCATCACCAACATGGGCGCGGAGCTGGGTGCTACCACCTCCATCTTCCCGTCTGATGAAAACACCCGCGTCTACCTGGAAGCACAAGGCCGCGGCGCTGACTACACCGCTCTGGCTGCTGACCCGGATGCGACCTACGATGAAGAGATCATCATCGACCTGAACACGCTGGCACCGAACATCGCACAACCGCACTCCCCGGACAACGTGGCTCCGGTTCCGGAACTGTCCGGCCAAAAGATTCCGGTCAACCAAGTAGCGGTCGGTTCCTGCACCAACTCCTCCTACGTTGACCTGATGCGTCTCGCGGCGGTTCTCAAGGGCAAGACCGTACACCCGAACGTATCCCTGGTTGTGTCCCCGGGCTCCAAGCAAGTGTTCGAAATGATCGCTCGCAACGGCGCACTGGCTGACATCCTCGCTTCCGGCGCTCGTATCCTCGAGTCCGCTTGCGGTCCGTGCATCGGCATGGGTCAGGCACCGTCCTCCGGCGCAGTATCCGTACGTTCCTTCAACCGCAACTTCGAAGGCCGTTCCGGCACCGCCGATGCAAAAGTATACCTGGCATCTGTTGAAACCTGTGCAGCAGCAGCTGTGACCGGTTACATCGCAGACCCGCGTGAACTGGGCGACCTGCCGTCCGTGGAAATGCCGAATCAATACCTGATCGACGACCGCCTCGTGCTGGCTCCGTCCGAGCAGCCGGACAGCGTCGATGTTGTCCGCGGCCCGAACATCAAGCCGCTGCCGGTCAACACCGAGCTGGCTGAAGCGCTGACCGCTCCGGTCTCCCTGAAAGTCGGCGACAACATCACCACCGACCACATCATGCCGGCCGGCGCGAAAGTGCTGCCGCTGCGCTCCAACATCCCGGCGATCTCCGAGCACGTATACGTGCGCGTTGACCCGAACTTCCCGTCCCGCGCGAAGGAACTGGGCAAATCGGTGATCGTTGGCGGCCACAACTACGGCCAAGGCTCTTCCCGTGAACATGCTGCGCTCGCTCCGATGTACCTCGGCGTGAAAGCGGTCATCGTGAAGTCCTACGCTCGTATCCACCGTGCGAACCTGATCAACTTCGGTCTGCTCCCGCTCACCTTCGTGAACGAAGCTGACTACGATGCGATCGAACAAGGCGACGAAATCGCAATCGACAACCTGCGCGACCAGATCCTCGCAGGCAACGAACTGACTGCGAAAAACGTCACCAAAGGCACCGAATTCAAGGTAACCCATGACCTGACCGGACGTCAGATTGACATCATCCTGGCAGGCGGCCTGCTCAACTACACCAAATCGCAAGCGGTTTAATGAACGGCTGACGATTTGCTCACACTAAGGGGGAGCGACAAGCTTCCCCCTTTTCGTTGCAAAATTGCTCCCTTCGACCGATTGCTTATCAGACATATGAGGTGAACACCATGGAAAAATTCACAGTTGTAGTAATGGAAGGCGACCAGACCGGTCAAGAACTGCTCGAGGAAGGCCTGCGCGTCCTCGACCCGGCGCTGATCGGCGTCAATCTGGAATTGGCGCGTTTCGACCTGTCGCTTGAGAACCGCCGCGCGACCAAGAACCAAGTCGTGCATGACGCAGCGGCTGCGATGAAAGAAAGCGGCTTCGGCTACAAAGCAGCGACGATCACGCCGGAGATCCCGGGCGACGTCGGTTCCCCGAACGCGATCCTGCGCAAAGGCATCGACGGCACCGTCATCGTCCGCACCGGCCGCCGCATCCCGGGCATCACGCCGGTCGCAGGCGTCTACGCTCCGATCTCCGTCGTCCGCATGGCGGTAGACGATGCATACGGCGCAAAAGAATGGCGCGAAGGCGAAGGCGTCGACGAGATCGCGTACCGCACCGAGAAGATCTCCCGCAAGATCTGCCGCGGTGTGGCGCAATACACGTTCGAACAAGCCCGCAAGACTAACGCGAAAGTATTCGGCGGCCCGAAATTCACCGTTTCTCCGGTCTACGAAGGCATGCTGAAAGAAGAGATGGACCTCGCTTCCAAGAGCTACGCTGACGTTAAATACGAGCCGCAGCTGATCGACGCGACCTACGCGCTCTTGATGAACACCTCCGGCGAGCCGCTCGTCATCCCGGCGCTGAACCGCGACGGCGACTGCCTGTCCGACCTCGTGCTGCAGATGTTCGGCTCGATCGCAGGTTCCGAGTCGATCCTGCTGGCGTTTGACGAGCAGCAAAACCCGAAAACCGTGATGGCAGAAGCGCCGCACGGCACCGCACCGGGCCTGTTTGGTAAAAATGTGGCCAACCCGATGGCGATGATCCTCGCAGCAGCGTCCCTGCTGACCTTCTTCAATACCAAAGAAGCGGATCTCGCATCCCGTGCGATCTACGAATCGACCCTCGAAGCGGTCGTGGAAGGCGTCCGCACCGCCGACCTCGGCGGCACCGCATCGACCACCGAATTCACCGACGAAGTCATCCGCCGCATGAAAACCAAACTCGAAGTATGGAAGACCCTCGCGTAAGCACACGCAACAAAAGACCACCCGGCGCACTGCCGGGTGGTCTTTTGTGTATGCGCAATGCTTGGCACCTTGTCATATGCTGTAGATACAGACAGTACGACGGAGGTGAGATCGAATGGCGGACAACAAAAACGCCGATTGGCTGAAGCAGCTCTTCAACGAAGTGATGCGGCCCCCCAAGTGGATGAAAGAAGGCAAACGCCCGGGAGGAGCCAAAAAGCCATCCGGGGATGGAAAAAAGACTGAGGCTGACGTTTCGCACAAGCCGCAGAAACGTCAGCCCCCTGCCTGGTGGTCCTGGTCCCAATCGGACGGGGTACCCAAGGTGCGGCGCCGCAAGCGGGGGCGTTCCCAGCGCCTCCCGCAGCAAGTCCGAACATCCAAACCGGCCGTGAAAAAAGAGCGCATCTCCAACTCCCAAGGACGCCTGTCGCAAAGCGACCTTGGGAGCGCTCTTCCCGGCTCGGCAAGCGGCCTGCAGGCGCAGATCCGCCGCCATGGGTTCCATCCGTCTGTCTGCAAGTCGTTCGGGATCACACCGACCAAGGTCGAACCATTCGGGCCGGTGCTCCGCCTGCGCACCCAGCAAGGGCTGGTGGCCCTCAAGAAAAGCTACCTCCCGCCCGCACACATCCAATTCCTGCACCAGGCCTTTTTGTATTTGGAGCAAAAAAAATTTACCCGCTTCTCCCCGTTTGTGCTGACGCCGGACGGCAAACCTTACGCCACCGTCGGCGGTGACACCTACTATGCCACCCGCTGGATCCGCGGTCAGGAAGTCGATTTCCGCTCCATGCCGCAACTGGCATTGACGGCCAGAACCCTGGCCGATTTCCACGCTGCGTCGCGCGGCTTCGAGCCCAGCGGCTATGCCCCGCCGCCGATCTTCGACATGGTCGACCGGTTCAAAGACCGCCGTGACGAGCTCACCGAATGGAAGCGCCGGGCGTCGATCAAATCGCGCCCCGACGACATCGACAAAATCTACCTCAAACATGCCGACCACTACATCTCCCAAGCGGATCAAGCCTTGACCTTGCTGCGTCGCCCGCAGGTGCGGTCACATCTCCTGTTCGAAGAAGACGACCCGCCCTTGCTGCACCTCGACCTCACGCCGTACAACATGATCTACACGCCGAACCACCAAGTCGCACTGATCGACCTCGACTTTGCGGCGTTCGGCCCGCGCACGCTCGATCTGGCGCACTTCATGCGCCGCGGCCTGCAGCGCCAAGACTGGGACGATGCCGTATCCCGTCACGTCCTTGTCAACTACAATGCGGCGTCGCCGCTGCAGCCTGCCGAATACCAGATCCTGAGCGGCCTGCTGCGCTTCCCGCATCGATTTTGGCGAATCGGCTATCAGCATTACGACCTCGGCCATGACCCCAACCACCTCGGCTACTTCCAGCTTGCCGAAGCGGAAGAGAAAAAGCGCCTCGCCTTCCTCGACAAGTTCGATAAACAAATAACCCGGCCTTTCTAATCATGGAACTGAAAGGCCCGGTCCTCCGCTCTTGCCATCAGCGATCTTTCCCAAACGTCTCTTCCGAATACACCGCAATGCCATGGCGTCTCAACAACGCCGACGTCACACCGTCCCCTGGCATTTTCGCACCGGAGAAGCTGCCGTCATATATCACAGACGACCCGCACGACGGGCTCCGCTCTTTCAATATCGCTTCCTGTGCACCGACCAGTTGAGCCATCTTCAACGCCTGTTCCGCGCCCTTCACAAACTCCGCCGTCACATCCTCGCCCTGATCGGTCACCACCTTCGCCTTGCCGTCCAACACGTCTTCCCCTGTCCCGCCTACGATCTGCGCGGGAGGGCGCGGCGTGGACAAGCCGCCCAGTTGTTCCGGACAGACAAAAACAGCTTCTCCCTTTTCGACCATCTCTTGAAACTCGCGAATCAGATTGTCATCCCCGTCATACCGGCACTGACAGCCCACCAAACATGCGCTGATCACCTTCATCTTCCTGCTCATCCTCTCTCGCTCCCAAGCCATACTCTCCTGCAGATTCATCAATCAAAATCCTTCGCCCAAGGCGACTCTCTAAAACCCTGCCTGCAGCATAACCGATCACGCCTCGGGCGCTTCTTCCACCGCCCAAGCCATCTCCTGCCTGATCTCCTCATCCGGCTCCCGCGCATATGCTGCCGCGACCAGAGCCCGCGTGCCTTCCGGGTCGATCTTCTGCAGCGCCCAGGCAATCGTCCCGCGGATCTCCCGGCGCTCGTCCTGCTCCAGCATCTCGAGCAGTTTCGGCAGCGCCGCCTGCTCCCGCATGTTGCCGAGCGCGATGATCGCATTGCGCTGCATCACCTTCGCCCCGCGCCATGCGGCTGCCGACTCGCCAAACTCCCGGCGAAACTGCTTGTTCGACAGCGTCAACAGCCGCATCAGATCGGGAAACGCATACTCCGGCTCCGGATCAAACTCGATCGCCGTCCCAAACGCCACTTCCCGATTCTTCGGACAGACCACCTGACACGTGTCACAGCCCCACAAACGCCGCCCCAGCTTCGCCCGGTACTCCAGCGGGATCAGCCCTTTCATCTGCGTAATGTACGACAGACACTTGCTCGAATCGGTCTGAAAAGGATTGACCAGCGCCTTCGTCGGACATGCCTTCAAACACAGATCCGGACAATCCTCACACTGCGGCAGCAGACTCGGTTCGCTCGGTTCAATGTCAACATCGCAAACCAATTGCCCGAGAAATACCCACGACCCGTGCTTCTCCGTGATCAGTGAACAGTTCTTGCCAACCCAACCGATCCCCGCCCGCTGCGCCACCGCCCGGTCGACCAAGGGACCTGTATCCACCGAGTTGTGCACCGCGATCGGCCGCCCGGCCTCCTGCTCCAAGCGGGCCGCCAACAGCTCCAGCTTCGCCTTCAGCACCTTGTGGTAGTCCATCCCCCACGCATACACCGACATCTGCCCGCGCAGACCTTCCGGCTTCTTCTGCCCGGCATACTTTTCTGTGCGATACGCCATCGCGATCGCCACAATCGACTTCGCCTCCGGGAAAAACGCCTTCGGATCGACCCGCTCTTCCAGCACATCATGCTCGAAGCCCGACTCATGCCCCGACTCCCGGTACATCACCAGATGCTCATGCACATCGTGAAACGGTTCGGCCGTCGTCACACCGATCCCGTCGATGCCGAGCTCCTCGCCGAGGCGCAAGATCGTCGCCCTGTCGATCTCATACTTCCTCATCGCCGCTTCACCATCCTCACTTCGGAACGGCTGCCCGCGCCAATTCATCACAGCGCTCATTCCACTTGTCACCGCTGTGCCCTTTCACCTTAAAAAACGTCACCTTGTGCGTCCGGTACAGCAGCAGCAGCTCTTCCCACAGATCGCGGTTCGCCACCGGCTGCTTCTGCGAGTTCAGCCAGCCGTTCTTCTCCCAATTCACATACCAGCGCGACTTGAAGCAATTGATCAGATACGCGCTGTCACTATACACATCCACCTTGCACGGATACTTCAACAGTTTCAGCGCCTCAATCACCGCCAGCAGCTCCATGCGCTGATTCGTCGTCTCCTGCTCGCCGCCGGAGATCTCCTTGTGATGACTACCTGCCATCAGCACCGCGCCATACCCGCCCGGCCCCGGATTGCCCGAGCAGGCGCCGTCCGTGTAGATCACAACTTCCTTCATCATCCGCTTCCTCTTTCGCTCTCAGTAGTATTCGCCCCGAGCCCGCGCAATATATACTGCTGCGTCTCGCGAATCTGCTCTTCAAACGTCACCTCTTCCGGATCAAACAGATCGAGCACAAACTGCGGCACCATCTTGGGGTACAACAGCGTCCCCATCATCTGCAGCATCGCCGCTTTCAGCGACTGGAAGGAAAACAACCCATGCTCCCGTCCCTCGGCCAACGTGTCGCGCAGCCGCTGCCAGAACGGCAGCGGGTACTGCCCGAGCAAATGATGGCGGTCCGACTTTAACATGATCTCCTGCATCAGGATCTTTTGCACATCGCTCTCCTGCTGCGACCATAGCATAAATCCTTCCACATAGCGGCGCAACCGCTCGACCGGGTCTGCAATCCCCTCGATCTCCGCATACAACTCCTGCCCTGGAAACGCCGAATCGAGCACGGCGAACAACAGCTTTTCTTTGCCGCCGAAATGATAAGAGACAAGAGCCACATTGGCCCCTGCCTCCTCGCATATTTGCCGCACCGAAGTCGCCTCAAAGCCTTTGTCTGCAAAAAGGCGCTTCGCCGCATCAAGAATCCGTGTTTTCACATCTTCACTCATGTGCTCCCACTACCTTCTGTCCGTTCTGAATCTGCACCGCTTGATCCCGATGAATCAGCACACCGATCAACGTGACGCCATACGCCGCCAACGTGATCCAGAGCAGCCCGGCGACAGCGCCGCCCGTTCCTGTGCCGCCAAACAGCAAGTTCATGTTGCCAAGCACCGCATACGTTGCGGGCAAGAAATCGCCCACCTTGTGAAACGTTTCAGACAGCAGTTCCCGCGGCAGCATCGTGCCCGAAGTGGCCAACTGCAAGGACAGCGCGATGATGTTAAACAGCATCCCGGCCTGACCAAACAGGAACAAAAACATCTGCGCGAACGCCAGAAACGAAAACAGCGTCAAGATCAGAAAACCGCTCAGTTCCAGGAACCCGGCCATCGGCTCAACATCAAACAGGAACAAGATCCCCGTCGCCGCGAGCCCGATCCCCACCGCTGCCCCCGCATTGATGATCTGACGGGCCACAAAACGCTTCCAGCGGTTGGTGCGGCTCGCAATGATCGTGGCCGAAGCGGTCAATTGCATCGACAACAGCATGCTGCCGACGTACGACGCCAGCACCACCATCATCGGCACCATCTGATAGGAGAAATTCGTGATCGGATTGAGCGCCGTATATGTGCCTTCCACACGGTCGGTCACGCCCGCCGCAATCCCCTGCGCCTGTTCAGCAGGCAGGCGAAGCTGACTGAGCGCCGTCACAATTCCATTTTGCGTAACCTCACGATTAACATTCTTCGTCACTTCCCCCAACACCTGCTGCCCCACAGTCTTTACCATCGCCGGGTTGGACTCGTTGACCAGCACTTCGATCTTCGCCTTCTCGCCCTGCTGTTGCAGCTGCGCCGAAAAATCGGCCGGGATATAGATCACCGCCTGCAGTTCGCGCGCGTTGAGCCGGTCTTTTGCCTCCGTCAGACTCTTCGCCGTTTCCATCTCAAACGGCAGGCTGGACACCAGATTGTCAGCGATCTTCGCTCCGGTGCCGTGGTCGTCACTGACCACGCCGATGTGCAGCTGGTCCATCCGGCTCGTCACACCGTCATAACCGTTCATCCAGACCACCGCAAACACCAACTGGAAAAACAGCATCGTGATCAACCCGACGATCGTCGTCTTCTGCTTAAAAAACTGTCGCAATGTCTCGCTCATGTTTCCCTCACCCCATCTTAAACGTCCGTATAAATCAAACGTTTGTTTAAATATCTTGTTTCTAAGTATATGCAATATTTCCCTGCTGTCAACAAGAAAACTCCGATTTGGGGCATCCTACATGAGACCTATCTCGGAGGAGGAAAGAGATCATGCTGAAAGCAGACAAGCTCAAAGGCCTGCCCCCCTACATATTTGCCCGCCTCGATGAGCGGGTGTACAAACTGCGCGAGTCGGGCGTCCGCGACATCGTCGATTTTGGCAAAGCCGACCCGGACCACTCCACACCGGAAGCGGTGGTCAAACGCCTGCAGGAGACGGCAGCCGACCCGGAAAATCACCACTACCCGGCCTTTAAAGGCTCGCTGTTTTTCCGCGAACATGTCGCCCGCTGGTACCAGGAGCGCTTCGGCGTCACCGTCGACCCGGAGACAGAAGTGATCGCGCTGCTCGGCTCCAAAGAAGGGCTGTTTCACATCTCGCTCGCCTACATCTCCCAAGGCGACATCGGCCTCGTGCCCGACCCGTCGTTCCCGGCGTACAACGACGGTGTCTTTTTCGCGGGCGGCGAGGTGCTGCGCCTGCCGCTGACCCGGGCAAACGGCTACCTGCCCGACCTCGACAGCCTGGACGAGGCGACCCGCAAGCGGGCGAAAATCCTGTTCCTCAACTACCCGAACAACCCGACCGGCGTGTTTGCACCACCCGAATTTATGGAACGTGCCATCCGTTTCTGCCGGGAGCATGAGATCCTGCTCTGTTACGACCACGCCTACAGCGAAGTGTATTATGACGAACACAACAAGCCGAAAAGTCTGCTCGAATACCCCGGCGGCCAAGACGTCGGCGTCGAATTCTTCACTTTCTCGAAAACATTCAACATGGCTGGCTGGCGCTTGGGCGCCGCGGTCGGCAACAAAGAAGTGATCAATTCCCTGCTCGTCGTGCAAAGCCATATCAACTCCGGCATCTTTGCGCCGATCCAGTTCGCCGGCGTCACCGCCTTGACCGAAGTGACGCATTCGAACTTCCCGCAGGAACAGCGTGCAGAATACAAACGCCGTTTCGACTACGCCTTGGGCAGATTTAAAGCAATCGGCTGGGACGTGCATCCGCCCGAAGGCACCGTCTATCTTTGGGTGCCGACGCCAGAGCATCTCAACGGCGAAGAGTTCGCCAACCTGTTGCTCGACGAGTACCATGTCGTCGTCGCACCAGGCACCGCATTTGGCGAAACGGGCGACCGCTACGTGCGGCTGTCGCTGACCACCGAGTACGAAAACGTGGTCAAAGGCATCGACCGCATCTGCGACGCTTTACAGAAACAAGTCGAGCCTCCAGCGCTTCCCTGACATGAAACCCTTCTTGCAGACAGATGCTAAGTCCAGAGCATAAACGCCTGCTGTGAGGAGGTATTGGGTTATGAATTCCTGGCGCAAAGGCTTGTCTTCCCTGTTTCTGCTGACCTTCGTCGCCACGGGCCTGTGGGGCTGCGGCCATCAAGCGCTTCCCGACCGGTTAGACGATGATCGCGGCGGACGAATTCAATCCGGTCCTGAGAACCCGCGTGTGCCGGACCGGCTGATGAAAGATGCCTCAAGCAATGGCATCACAGCTGCGAACACAGTCGCGCAAAAGATCAACAACATGCCGGGCGTGCAAAACACGACCGTCCTCGTCTATGGCGATGATGCGTTTGTCGGACTGACCAACATCAGCACCGAAACACCGAAACAGGATGCTCAGATCAAGCAGGACTCCTGGGTCGGCGAAAGTCCGTGGGGCACCACGGAGCGTCCAAAATCTGCTGCCGGGATGACGGTGGAACAGCTGCAGGCGGAAGGCATCCGCAGCAATGCAGCCACCCTCGAAGGTCCCCGCACTACCGTTTCCGGGGACCTCTCCGACACTTTGAAAGCGGAGATCATCGCCCGGGTGAAGCAGCAGCTGCCAAACGTAAAAAACGTCCACGTCACCGGCAACCTGCAAGTCACGCAGCAGCTCAGCGGATACAAGTATTTCATCTCGCGCGGCGGTGACATGCGGCCGTTCATGAACGATTTCCTCGGCGTCGTGGGCAACTCGTTTTAAACGCCAAGAGAGACACACCTCCGGAAGGTGTGTCTCTCTTGGTGTGCTTATTTCGTTTCCGCCCATGCCTTCTCAATCACCGCACGGATCTCCGGATAGGTCACCTGCAATCCCTGCCGGTCGCTTCGCTCCAGCACATATTTCACCGCTTCATTCAGCTTGGCCGGGCCGTCATAGTGCGTAAACACGCGCTCAGCGTAATGAAACGCCTCTTGCCCGATCAGGCTCAGCCATTCGCGCTGGCGGACGGACGTCTTGGCGCGATAGTAGCGGGCCGCTTTTAATTTCCACCGATGCAGTACCACGAGAAAGACGAACAGACCCAGTTCCATCCCCACAAGCAGGATGTCTCGTACAGCGATGTGTACGCCTGTTGATTCCACTCCATCTTCACTCCCCCCTTGTCAAGCTTACTGTGTGCGTTTCATTGTCCCAGTTGATCGCGCAGCCGAGCAGCTCCGCCAGCTCGCGCACCGGAACATACGTCTTGCCTTCGATCAATCGACCATGCTGTACAAGCGAAGCCCCGTTGACTTTCACCGTCACAAGGGGTTCGCGGCGCAGCGCAGTCGAAGCGTTCGCAGTCGGCGCGATGTAGCGGTAGTCAAATATCTTACACAGCGCTTCGGCCGCCGCTTCCGCCTGCTGCTGCAAGAAGCGGTCATCATCCATCCGCGCCTCTTCCAGGCTGTTCGTGATGAACCCGCCTTCGACCAACAGCGCGTCCATCATCGTGTCGCGCAGCACTTGAAAATCGCCGAGGTACACACCGCGGTGCTTCTGTCCGGTCGCCGCTGAGATGTGGTGGCAGAGCAGGTCTGCTTTGTGATAAGCGCTCTTGTCCTTTTGCGACGGGTGGATCCACACCGACACGCCGTGCACGTTTTCGTCCGCGCTGGCATCGTAGTGCCACGAGACGTAGAGGTCGGCCGAGTTGGTGTTGGCGAGCATCGCCCGCGCCTTCAGATCGACCGTCGAGGTCACGCCCGGCACCCGTTCCGTGTCTTTGTCGCGAGTCATCAGCACCTGAATTCCGGCCCGCACCAGCGCGTCGCGCAAGTACAGACAGACCTTGAGATTGACATCTTTCTCTTTCAGCCGCTGGCCGACAGCGCCGGGGTCGCGGCCGCCGTGGCCCGGGTCGAGCACAATTCTTGGCATCTTCATTCCTCCTTCACCCTTTCCTATGCAGCGTCCCTAGGAGATCGGGGACAGCCTCGGCAACACTTTCAGAATGCCCCGCGCCGCGCCTTGCGCCTGCGCCTGCAAAAAGTCGGGATTCTTGCACAGCTCCAGCTCATGCGGGCTGGACAAGAAGGCGCCGCGGATCATCAAAGCCGGGGTTTGGACCAGGGACAGCACTTTGTCGCTGTCTTGAAAGACGCCGAGCATGATCTGCCCGGTCACGTCGACGATCGCCTCGCCAAGCGCTTCAAAGTCGATCATGCGGCTTTCGTCGGCCGTCTCGCCGATCCACAGCGACACCCCGCTGACTTCAGCATCTTCCAGATAGTCGCAGTGCCAGGACACGAACAGGTCGGCTTCCATCGCTGCCGCCAGCTCCGCGCGCCGCACCGCCGAGACGTCAGTGTCTGCCGTGCGGGTGAGCAGCACGTCTACGCCGTACGCTTCCAACAGCGCCTGCAAGCGCAGGCAGACTGCCAGATTGATCGTCTTCTCTTCTGCTCCCTCTGCGGTAAAACCGCTCTCCGAACCGCCGTGGCCGGGATCGAGGACTACATGCCATTGTTGTTTCGTTTCGAACGTCATTGCCGGAATTGCTCCTTTCAAATAAAAAAGACGCCATGACAAGCGAATGCTGTCTGCTGACTGCACGCGCTGACAAAGCGTCCTCCGGGTCTCGGTCGGACCATGTACGTAAGCTTTATTTTTTCTCGCGATAATAAGTGGTCGCTTCCATCACACAGGAGAGAATCTGTCCATGATGCGTCTTGACGGTGCGGGTGTCGAACTCGCCCAGCTTGATCTCATCAAGAATGCGTCCCCGGTCGACAAGGACCAGCTTCGGACCGTCATCCACTCGCACAGACTGATAGACTGCTGCTGATTGCATTTCTTGCTGCAGTGCTTTCTTCATGCATTAACACCTCTTTTGAGTACGACCTTGCACATTAAGAATAGCACATATGTTCGCATTTTCGCAAGTCCTATTGTTGTAAAATACGAACACCTGATCTCATTCCCGAATCAGGATCTCCAGCTGAATCTTCTCCCCGCCCCAGTCGATCTTCTTGATGCGATAGGAATATTTTTCGCTTGGGCGCTCCGAAAAAGCCACCCCCAGCGTGTGTTGCTCCGACTCCACATGCACCCACGGCGGCCACGGCATCCCCTCCAGCACGGCGAACAGGGTTTTCAGCGGAATCGAATAGCCGCCGACTTTGGCGTCTTCCGCAACCAGGGTCAGATCGCCGTCCTTCTGCACCTGCGGGCGCATCCACATCGCCAGGTCCATCTGGCGGCCGAAAAAGCTCAGCGACGTGTCGGTGCGCACCAGCCCTTTTTCCAAGGAGAGCTCCGCTTTGCTGATCGGCGTCTCTTTTTTCGCGAGCTGCATGGCGAGGAACTGGTTGATTGCATCGACCGTCACGTTCGCTTCGACCGGCACGCCGGCTGCTTGCGTCTCTGTCGGGGCAGGCAGGCCGGTGCTTGGCCCAGACGAGGTGATGTCAAACCACAGATAGAGCAGCAGGGCGAGCAGAATCAGCAGGAATCCTGCCAGCAAGAAAAATGAAAAGCGCCATGGATTGCGCAGAAAACTCGATTTGATCGTCGACAAGGCGGACTCCTCCTCTCAGCGCTCCCTTTCACAGTTCCTTCATTGGACAAAGCACCTGCAAGTAGGGTAGCATGGGTAGTAGACTCTGCATAAAAATGAGGGATTTTCAAATGAAGCTGAACCGTTTGCGCAACTGGGCGCTGGGCTTGATTTTTCTTGCGTTTATCGTCATGTACATCGGCGTCTTTGTGCCGGTGCTGATGCCGTACCTCCTGATCATCGGCATCATCATGATCTTGATCTCCGTGTTTATCTATTTCCGCGTCGGCGCGATGTCGATGCAGATTCCTACTTTAGAATGCCCGCATTGCCACAAAAAGACCAAAGTGCTGGGCGTGGAAGACGGCTGCATGTATTGCCAGGGCCTGATTCAGGTCGAAATGGCCGAAGACGGCGGGCTGTACCTCGTGCCGCGCAGCAAAACAACCTGATCATGGTGAGTATATGAAAAAAGACCCTGTCTATTCGACGCGGGTCTTTTTTCTTGCTTTAAACTCCCGGCAAAACGGGGTCAGTGCGCAGGCTTCGCATTTCGGTTTGCGCGCCTCACAGACTCGCCGTCCGTGCCAGATCAGCCAATGGTGGGCGTCTGTCCACTTGGCCTTGGGAATCCGTTTGGTCAGCTGCGTTTCGATCACGACCGGATCATCGCTCTTCGCAAGCCCGATCCGGTTCGAGACGCGTTGCACGTGCGTATCGACCGCCATCGCCGGAATCCCGAACGCGTTCGACAGCACGACATTGGCCGTCTTGCGCCCGACGCCGGGCAGTTCGACCAGGTCTTCCATCTTCGCCGGTACCTGCCCGCCGTGCTTGCTGAGCAGCAGGTGGCAGGTGGCGAGGATGTTTTTCGCCTTGTTTTTGTACAGGCCGATCTCTTTGATCTCCTGCTCCAGCTCCGTCTGAGTGAGTTGCAGGAACGCCTCCGGACCGGGGTATTTCTGAAACAGTCCCGCTGTGATCTGATTGACTTTTTTATCGGTCGCCTGCGCGGAGAGGATCGTCGCGATCAGCAGTTCGAACGGATTGCGAAAATCCAACTCGCAATGCGCCTCCGGATACATCTCATACAGCGTGTCGAGAATCTTCGTCACCGGCACGCGCGGCAAGGTCACCTTCTGCTCCGTCCCGCTCATCGCATTGTCTCCCGGTACTGATAGCGCAGTGCCTCATCCGACTCGCCGGCTCTCTGTAGTTCCTGCCCGAGCAGCTCCCGCAAAAAGGGCAGTTCAAAGCGGGTCGAATGCCCTTGTTTAAACTCCTCGTACACCGGCGAGAAGTACAGATAATCGACGGCGCAGACCTCGTAGATCGCCTCGGGATCGAGCGGCTGTCCGGCGAGCTTTGCGCCGACCTCATACGTATCGTCCTCGTTCACGTTCACCAGCACCGTAAGTCCCGAGACTTGAATCCCGCCGACATAATGCCCGCGGAAGCCGTATCCTTTGCCGACGCGTTCAACATAGGCCGGATCGAGCCCTTTGTGCAGCACCGAGAGGATCTGCGCGCCCGTCAGCTCGATCACCACCGGGATGCTCGGCCCCGGAAAGCAGGTCAGCAGGTCAGCGCGGGTGACCGGCCCTGCGATCAGGCCATGCGAGATCAGCCCGGCGTTGATCATGGCGATCGGCGCGCCCGTCAAACGGCGCATGCCGTCGGTCAGCACGTTCGCCAGGGGAGAATCCCCGGCCAGCGCATGCTCCAGCGGCCGGTCAAGCTCAGCGACGACCTGCGTCAGCTGCTCCGCCGCATGCTCCTGCCAGTGGGCGAGCAGATGCAAGAGATCGGCATCGGGCGGCGTGCTGTCATCGCGCGGCACCGCGCCGCCTTCATAGGAGACGATCTTACCTGCCGCTTCATCCCATTCCACCGCCAGATGCCCGTAATGCGAGCCGTAGCAGCCGGCTTGGCAGATGAGCGTGTTGCCGACCCGCTCCGGTTCCCGCAGCACGTGGTGCGTATGCCCGCCGAAGATGATGTCGATCTCCGGGAGCTCCTCCGCGATCTGGCGGTCGCTGTTCAGCCCCAGATGGGACATCAGCACGATCAGATCGACCTCCTGGCGCTTGATCTCCGGGAGCAGCCGTGCGAACGTCTCTCGGGGATGCTCAGCGTGGACGCCAAACATTTTGTAAAAATCAGAAAAGGCCACCGTCAGCCCCAGCACCGCCACCCGCACACCGCCGCGCTCGATGATCACATACGGCTCAAACTCCGCGATCGGCTCTCTTGTCTCCATGTCGAACAGGTTGGCGACCAGCACCGGCACTTCCGCCATGTTGACCAGGTCGGGCCAACTGCCCTTGGGCAAGGTCAGCCCTTCGTTGTTGCCAAACGTCCACGCATCGTATTCCATCTGCTTGAGCAGCGCGGCGTTGGTGCGCCCAAACGTGCCTTCCGTCTCCATCCGCTTGCGGTCGGCATGATCGCCGATCTCCAAGGTAAACACCGTTTCGCCTGCCGCCAAAGCGGTTTCGCGGCGGCGGCGCAGTTGGGTCGCGACTTGCAGATACTCTTCAAAATGGCTGTGTACATCGTTCGTATGAAAAAAGTGGATTTTCATCGCTCCCACTCCCGTTTCCCCACTGTTTTCCTTATTTTATCATAAAAAAGACCACGCAAACGCGCGGTCTTTAGTCATCCGAACCGTTGTCGTTTTCATCGAACGACAAGCGGCAGACCATCGTCGTATCGCCTTGCTCCCGCTCCTGCCGGGTGGCCGGGCGCTGGAACTCGTCATCCTCCAGACCGGGCGCCACCGTCGGCTCCTGCTTGCGGTGGTAGAGCTGCTCCTGATGCTCGTTCTGCTTCATCAACCATCACCTCCGTCACCTGTAGTATCTCTAAAAAATGTTGTTTTACCAGTTGGCATCAAGGGTAAGATAGAGTCGTCCAATGTTCAAGGAGGTTAGGTTGTGCCGTGCCCTTCATCATCATGTTTCTCGTCTCTTGGACCGCTTTCTTCCTGTTTGCCGACCGCTCCCGCTGGCGCAGCTTGCTTCCAGCTTGCATGCTCGCCAGCTTAATGAGCCTGACGTCCGACGTGCTGGTCACCCATTACCCGATCTGGAGCTATTATGACCTGTCGCATCACAAGATTCCGGTGTGGCTGAAGCTGCTCGACGACTTTGGCATCTATCCGGTGACGACCTACTTGTTTTTGCAAAATTATCCGCTGGCGGCTTCTCGGCTCAAAAGGGTTCGGTATTTCATATATTGGACATCCTTCACGATCACGCTTGAGCTGCTGTTTTGCCTGATGGACTGGATGGTGCATAGTCAAAGCTGGTCGCTCCCGCTGTCGTACGCTGCCGACTGGATGATCTTCTTTGTCCTGCTGCGCTTCTTCCTGCTGGTCAACCGAACGATTAAGATTTTCTCAGGTAAAACCCTTGAACGATAGCGCAAAAAAGAAAAAGTGAAAAATGAAAAACTCCTTGCGTCCAGCAGGAGTTTTTCTGTCCCCCATATCCCATTTTCCTCCGTTAGGAATCTGAATTATCCGACAACTACTGCGATCATTGGCTCCGGCGGCTCGGTCTGTCCGACAACAGGCGCGCCCATCGGCTCCGGCGGTTCATTTTGTTCCAGCAGCGCCGGAGACATCGGTTCCGGCCGCTCGATGGCCTCCGGATTATAAGTAAACTCAGCCTTGACAGCTGAGACTCCATGATTTCCCCCAAGTGTTGCGTCTGTTGCTCCCCCAGCCAAGAGTCCCCCACTCATGAGAAGAAGACTTGCGAATGTGATTCCCATCCAAACTTTGATTTTCATAGGAACTACCTCCTCTTAACCAATTAGTTGGACTGCATTCTGGCTGTACTGCTTTGCAAGTTCTTCGAGACCGACTCTTTCGCAATCGTTGGCGATCTTTTGCAACAGCGAGACGACTTTGTGCTGCGTGTCATCGCTGCCGGCCAGGAACGTGGCACGAGAAGCGCAAACTTCCAGTTCATCGTAACGCCCAAGCGCAAACAGGATTTGCGCCCAAGACTCCAGGCAGACCACCTCTTTGTCCTGCAGACGGTACTGATGGCAGATCGCGATGGCTTGCGTGATGTAGTTCATCGCCGCATACCAGTCATTTTCCGAGATCAGGTATTTTGCGATCGAATGCAGCGTGGTCGCCTGGCCGGAGAAGTCTTGAATGCGCTTCTTCATCTCCAGCGACATCCGCCATGCGGCGATCGCTTCCTCCATGCGTCCCAGATCCCGCATCAGTTCCGCGTAATTGTGCCACGTGCGCGCAAGGTGCAGGTAGTCCTTGTGCTTTTCAAAACCGCCTCTAGCCCGCGTCAAGTACTCATACGCTTCATCGAAACGCTTCTGCTCCTTGTAGCAGATGCCAAGAAGCATTTCCATCAGCGCAACGTCATGCTCTTCGCCGTAATCTGCAAACCATTGCAGAGCGCGGCCGGCATATTCGACAGCCGAGTCGTAACGGCCGAGATATTCATAGACGAGCGCGATGTTTTGCCAGAGAATGGCGAGGTCCCGGCCTTGCGGACGGTTCGAGCTCTGCCCCTGCTGTTCGACCGAGAGCAGGAAGGAAAGCGCCTCGTTGTACATCCCCACTTTAATGTACATGCGGCCCTTCATGCGCAGCGCGGTCAACACCAGATCCTGCTCGGCTTCCCCTTCCGCTTGCGAAACCCAATGAAACCACGAAAGCGCCAGCCAATGTTGGCGTAACTTTTCAAGAAGCTTGCCGATGCGAAGTGCCAAGGAATAGTCAGCGTGAAGCCGTACGATCGATTCCCAAGCGGTCAGTTGATCGCCGATCAGTTCCAAAACTGTATCAGAGTCGTTCTCAACCAACAGCTCCAGCTTGTTAAGTTCTTGCACTAACTCTTGCGCAGTACGGATTGTAATCATGGACTCCAACACTCTCAGCTCCTTCCGACTTCATCTTGTACTCGGCGTTTTGCGTCCTGCTGTCTGTTCGCCTTTTTGTTTGGTCTTGCGTGTTTAGAACTATAATATGTGTTTGTAACTACTTTATCAAGAGATTCCTGACAACTTATTATAATCTGACTAAACTTCCTATTATTCTCGTTTATTCGACAAAAAACTCGAAGCTGAATGATTTGATATTCATTAGAAAGAAAGACGCTTGTATACCGTTACGGTAGACAGGCGTCAAATTCCTCTGTTAATTTGTGGAGAATGCCAATCGATACAGGGGCAGCAATGTTTCAAACGTCGTTTTCGCCTGCTCCATAAATTCTGCGGGGCTCATCTCGACCGCTGCTTGGCGGGGTATTTTGATGCCGATCATCACTTCCCCGTTCTTCTGCTTGGCGAGGCGCTGGGCGATGTTTTTAAAATCGGCCTGCTTCATCTCGCTTTGCACCATGCCGTTCGGATTCATATGATCCGGGTACCACAGGTAATGCGAGGGGATCGTCGCTTTGATGTCTTTGAGATGTTTGATCATCTGCTTGGCAAAGACGCCTTTCATCGGCGACTCGTAGATCAGGCCGAACTGAATGAACGCGTGCGTCTCCCAAGCGCCTATCTGAAAGTGCGGGTACATCTTGTAGCCGCGCTTGTTTTTGCTCCATGCCACCCAGGAGTCGCTCGGCGGGTTGGTTTTGCGGCGGGCATGTTTGGCGACGTGCGCAAACATCTCTTCCCCGGTCAGCTCGCTTAAGATCGGCACAAAGTCATCGCCAAGCTCCGTCAGCTTTACACGCAGGTTGGCGATCAGCGCAGCCATGCGCTCTTCGAGTCCCTCTACATTGAATACGTCAAAATCTGCTTCGGTAAATCCGGTAAAGTTCAAATCGGCTTCGCTCCTCAATACCCTTTTTTCACGTCGATCACGTTTTGCATCATGCCGGGGGCTCCCGCATAGATCGCCAGGTTGTGCAGGAAGATCGCTTGCGCACGCTCCATGTATTTGGGCGAACGCGAGGAGATGTGCGGTGTGAGGACGACGTTGTCCAACTCCCAGAACGGATGATCTTCCGGCAACGGCTCCTGTTGAAACACATCGAGCCCGGCGCCGCGGATTTTCTTTTCCTGCAAGGCGGTCAACAGCGCCGCTTCGTCGACCACGTTGCCGCGGGCGATGTTGATCAGCACGGCGCTTTCTTTCATCAAGCCGATCTCGCGCGCGCCGAGCAAGCCGTTCGTCTCGGCGGTCATCGGCACGATCACCACCACGTAGTCGGAACGGGTCAGCACTTCATCGAGCCCGCTTCGATCAAACAGCTCGTCGAACTCAGGCAGGCTGCGCTTCGCAGTCGCGACGCCAAGCGTCGTCATGCCGAACAGCTTGGCCCGTTCGGCGATCTTGCTGCCGATCGCGCCTGCGCCGATCACGCCCAGCGTCTGGCCATCCAGCTCATCGATGCGGATCGTGCGGTCCCAGTCGTGCGCTCGCTGCTTGTGGAACATCTCGACAAAGCGACGGGAGAACATCAGGATCAGGCCAAGCGTATATTCGCTCATCGGGCCGACATGAATGCCCCGCGCGTTGGTGACCAGAATGTTTTGCTGCTCGATCTGCCCGAACGGCATCAGTTCCAGACCGGCCGACAGCACATGAATCCATTTCAGTTGCGGGCACCCCGCCACGATCTCCGCCGTCAAATCTTCTCCATATGTAATCAGAATCTCTGCCTCAGGCAGTTCCGGCAACGCTTCGGCGATGCTCGGGAACACGCGAACGTCCAGCTCCGAGGCGATCTCTTTCATCTTGGCAACATGCCGGCTGCTGACCGGACAGGTGGTGACGAGTACCATGCTTTCAGCCCCTTCGCTTTTCTCTTTCTCCATTATGGAAAAAGTCGCGCGGGTACGCAAGCATCGGCAGGTGTTGTAAAATAGAGGAAGCTTACTAGAGAAGGGTGAGGTGGCAGCATGAAGGTGTTTCTGACCGGGGCAAGCGGATTTGTCGGCCGGGAGATCGGAAAACGGCTGCTCGAAGCGGGCCATGAGGTGCGGGCGCTGGTGCACAGCAACAGCTCCCTGCCCTCTGGCATGCAGGCGGTGCAAGGGGACATTTTGAACCGGGAGAGTCTGGTCGCCGCTATGCAAGGCTGTGACGCGGTGGTGCATCTGGTGGGTATCATTCGCGAGGCACCGCGAAAGGGCGTGACCTTTCAGCGGATGCATGTGGAAGGAACACAGAACGTGGTCGATGCGGCGATCGAAGCCGGGGCGCAGCGCTTTCTGCAGATGAGCGCGCTCGGGGCGCGGGCAGGCGCAGCCAGCCCGTACCACAAAAGCAAATGGGCGGCAGAAGAATATGTGCGCAATAGCGGTCTGGACTGGACGGTGTTCCGCCCCTCGGTGATCTATGGCCCGGGCGACGGCTTTGTGACGCTGCTCGCAGGCGTTCTGAAACAAGCGCCCGCCTTTCCGATCTTCGGACATGGGCGCTTTCCCCTCTCGCCGGTGGCGCGGCATGATGTGGCGGAAGGATTCGTGCGGGCGCTGGAGCGTCCGGAGACGGCAGGTCAGGCCTATGAGGTCGGAGGACCGGAGCAGATCCCTTATCGCGACGTGATCCAAGGCATCGGCCGCGCGCTCGGCAAACGGCGGGTGCTCACGTTCTCCGTGCCGGTCGCGCTGGTGCGGCCTGTGGTTTCGCTGCTCGAAGGGTTCTCGTTCTTCCCGATCACCTCTTCCATGCTGACCATGCTGCTCGAAGGCAACGCCTGCGACGCCGGCCGCTTCGCCGCCGATTTCGACCTGCAGCTGACCCGCTTTCAAAGCGGGATCGGCTACGTTCGCGACTGATCATTTGCCGGTCGGGACCAGCGTCGCCAGCTCGCGGTAGATCTCGAGAATCTCTTCATATTTCATCCGCACGAGGCCGCTTGATGACGGGGCGACAAAATCGATCACGCCGGTCACAGCCGGCTCTGGCTGCACGCCCCACGGGATGCTGCGGTGGCCGTTGTACTCTTCATAGACGCCTTTGCCGACAAAACAGGCGACGTGCGGCTTGTAGGCTTCGATCAGTTGGCGCAGGCGAACGCGTCCTTCCGCATATTCAGCCCGGGTGATCTCATCGGCGCGGCGGGTCGGACGGGAGACGATGTTCGTAAAGCCATAGCCGATCTCCAGCAGTTCGCGGTCTTCCGTCGGCTTGATCAGCCGCGGGGTCAGGCCGGAATCGTGCAGCAGGCGCCAGAAGCGGTTGCCCCGACCGGCATAATTATGTCCGATCTCACCTGAGGTGAGCGACGGGTTGTATCCGATAAACAAAATGCGCAGCCCCTGCGTAATCGAGTCAGGGATGCCCTGTTGATGCTCATGGTCTGTCATACATGTACCTCCCTCATTTACACATACTAGGTTCATCTGCCAGCCATAAAGGAGGAGCTTTGGGATGAACCGTGCAGAAACTGTGTTCCAAAACCCGGCTTTCGGGGATGAAAGCGTCGGCAAAGTGAACAACTTCACCGGCACCGCTTTGACCACCAACACCTATTATTTCAAACCGGGGCAAATTCTCGATTATCAAAATCGCTTTGTCAGCGACCAAGTGTATGTCGTGCTTTCCGGCGAAGGACAATGCACGCTGGACAACGGGCAACAGGAAACGATCAACATCGCGACCGGCTCAGTCGTATTTGTACCGACCGGCGTACAGTTTAAGATGACCAACTCGGGCAGTGAACAATTGATCTGTACCGAAGTCTGCCATCCGAACCATCAACGCTAAAAAGTGTCTATCTCTAATGTACAATAGAAAACCCGACATTCCTTTCTGGAAGTCGGGTTTTCCTTTTTTTTTTGTAATTCCCATTTAATCGCTGGGATTTGAATCGCCTAATAGTTGGCCTATGCAATCGTCAAATACTTCGCGAGCAGGTTGGGCAGTTCCAGGGTCAGCTTGGAGTTGGCAACCACTTCGTCACACCCTGCCTCTTCCGCCGCCCGGCGCGCATCGACGTTTACGTGGGGGCCATAGGCGAGGACCGGAACACCTGTCGCCTTTGCTTTGGCCACCGACTCCTGCCAGCCGTCGGTGACGGCAGTCAGATCGAGAATCAAAAGCGATGGGTGAATGTCAAGCTTCTCAACGATTTCCTCTTTCGAATTGACCAGAATCACATGACCGCCAAGCTGGCTCGCCACCTCACCGATCCGAACGGAAAACATCAGATTGTTGACCCAAGCCAATATCGTCTTTACAGCTGCTTCCATGTACACTCTCCTTTCTCCCCAACATAATAGGAACGTTCTCTTAAGGTACGTATTATATAGCCTATCGAATTTTGACGTTCCCCGCAAGTGCCACAGGCATTCTTTTTATTCTTTAGACGAATTTACAGCGCGCATTCTTCGATTTCAAAGCCGAGATCTTCGATCATCTTCCAGTCGGAAGTCGGCTCCTGTCCTTGCGTGGTCAGGTAGTCGCCGACGAAGATCGAGTTGGCCGCGTAGAGGCCCAGCGCCTGCAGCGAGCGCAGGTTGATCTCGCGCCCGCCGGACAGCCGAATCTCTTTGGCCGGGTTGACGAAGCGGAACATGGCGACCGCCTTCAGGCAATGGCGCGGGTTGAGGTGCTGCACCCCTTCCAGCGGCGTGCCGTCGATCGCGTTCAGGAAGTTGACCGGGATCGAGTCGGCGTCAAGGGCGCGCAGGGAGTAAGCGATCGCGACCAGTTCCTGATGCGACTCGCCCATGCCGATGATCGCGCCGGAGCAGGGAGACATGCCGGACGCTTTGGCATTTTGCACGGTGTCCACTCGATCCTCATACGTGTGGGTCGAGCAGATCTTGTCATAATTCTCTTTGGACGTGTTCAGGTTGTGGTTGTAACGGTGCACGCCGGACGCAGCCAGTTTTTGCGCATGCTGCTCCGTCAGAAATCCGAGGCAGGCGCAGATTTTCAAGGAGGTGTTCTCGCGGATCTCCTTGACCGCTTCCACCACGCCGTCGAGCTCGGCGTCGGTCGGACGGCGGCCGGACATGACGATGCAGTAGGTGCCCGCTTTGCGGTTGATCGCTTCCTGTGCGCCGGCGAGGATCGAGTCTTTGTTCAGCAAGGTGTATTTTTCAACGGGCGCATCGGACACGATCGACTGCGAGCAGTAGCCGCAGTCTTCCGGGCACAGGCCTGATTTCGCGTTGATAATCATGTTCAGCTTCACTTTGTTGCCGTAGTAGTGCTTGCGAATCTGATACGCCGCGTGCAAGATGTCGAGCAGGTCGGCGTCGGGCGCTTCGAGGATCGCCAACGCTTCTTCTCGGGACAGCTCGTAACCTTGCAGGATTTTGTCGGCCAGTTCGCGGTAGTTGACGGTAAGCTGTGTGCTCATCAGAGAGTACCTCCTAAAGGGTGATGGAATCGGCAAGAAAGTCGGTCGCCGCCCGGACGGTTTCCAGGCTCGGCGTGTCGCCAAGCCAGGGAATGCTGCCGAGCACAGGGACGCCTGCGTATTCTTCGATGTAGGCAGGGTTGTGCGCTTCGGCGATGTCATGGCCGCGCCGCCCTGCCCCGGAGAGGATGACGCCGCAGATGTTCAGGCCATAGCTTTCTGCGTACCGCACGGTCAGCACGGTGTGGTTGACAGTTCCAAGCCCGGCGCGGGCGACGATCAACAGCGGCAGCCCGAGGTCGGCTGCCAGCTCGGCGACCGTCGTGTCGGCGGTGAGCGGAACGGCCAGACCGCCAGCCCCTTCGCAGAGCAGATGCCGGTGCAGCTGTGCCGCCTCCCGATGATGGGCGAGCAGATCGCGCCGGGTCAGCTGTGCTCCGGCCCGCTCGGCGGCGAGGCGCGGGGCCAGCGGTTCAAAAAAAGCGTGCAGGCAGATCCGATCGACCGGGTCGGGCAGCTCGCCGAGCGCTTGCAGCCTTTTGGCGTCGCCCGTCGGGTCGTGCAGAAGCTCGCCGGACTGCAGCGGCTTCCAGCAGCCGACATCCAGCCCGCGCCGCCGCAGCGCATAGGCGAGCCCGCCGGTGATCAGAGTTTTTCCGACCCCGGTGTCGGTCGAGGTGATAAAGACTGACATGACAGCAACTCCTTCCTTTCTTCTGCGCGCGCCTGGTGAAACGCCGACAGGATCGCCGCGCAGTCCGCTTCGGTGTGGCGGGCAGTCAAAGTCAGCCGGATGCGCGACGTTCCGGCCGGCACGGTCGGCGGGCGGATCGCCGGTGCGAAAATGCCCGCCGCCTCCAGCCGCCGGGCGAACCGTACCGCCGCTTCCGCTTCCCCGATCACCACACCAAGGATCGGCGTTTCCCCCGGCAGAACGCGAAAGCCCGCTTGGCGGAGTGCGCTGCGCAGACGATCGGCAAGCTGCCGGACGTGCTGTCGGCGCTCCGGCTCCTGCCGCACCAGCTGCAGCGCCTGAAGAGCTGCCCCGATCACTGCAGGACTTTGCGCCGTCGAGAAGATGAACGGACGCGCCCGGTTCAGCAAAAAGTCAATCAGGCTGCGGCTGCCAGCCAGATAACCCCCTTCCGCACCCAGCGCTTTCGACAGAGTGCCCATCTGCACGGCGACCCGCCCGCGCAGGCCGAAATGGTCGACCGTGCCAGCGCCATTTGCGCCGAGCACCCCGGTGGCGTGTGCGTCGTCGACCAGCACCTCCGCGCCATACGCTTCCGCCAAATCGCAGATGCCAGGCAGTGGCGCGATGTCACCCTCCATCGAAAACACGCCGTCGGTGGCGATCAACACGCGGCGGTGCTTGTTTCGCGCCACGGCCAATTTTCGTTCCAGATCGTCGAGGTCGCCGTGCTCATAGATCTGCACCTCGGCGCGGGACAGGCGCGCACCGTCGATCAGCGAGGCATGGTTGAGGCGGTCGCTGAGAATCAGATCGCCCGCGCCGGTCAGTGCTGACAGCGCGGCGAGGTTGGCCATGTAGCCTGTGTTGAACAACAGCGCTGCTTCCGTGCCTTTGAACGCGGCGAGCTCCGCTTCCAGCCGCTCGTGCAGCGCGGTGTTGCCGGTCGTCAGCCGCGAGCCGGAGCTCCCGGTGCCGTACTCCCGCACCGCGTCGATCGCCGCCTGCGCCAGACGAGGGTCGTCGGCGAGCCCGAGATAATTGTTCGAGGCGCACATGAGCAGCGTCCGCCCCTCGACGGTCACCGTGCGCGAAGCAGCCGAGTCCATCCGGCGCAGGCGGCGCTGCAGGCCTTGTGCCTGCAGTTGCTCCAACTCCTGCTTAAAGTCCATGCGGCAGCAGCTCCGCGCGCACTTTGACTCCCGCTTCCGTCACCTCGAGGATCGCTTGCAGCAAAATGTCGATCATCTCGTCAAGTTCCTCGAGCGTCGATGCGAGCGGCGGCATAAACACGACGACATTGCCGAGCGGACGGAGGATCATGCCCAGTTCGCAGGCGCGGCGGGAGACGACCAGGCCGATTTTGTCCGACCAGTCGTATTCGGCTTTCGTCGCTTTGTCTTTGACCAGCTCGATGCCGGCCATCAACCCGCGCTGGCGGATGTCGCCAACATGCATACGCTCGCGCAGCGGCGCGAGACGGGCGGCGAGATGTTCGGACTTGCGGGCGACATCCTCCACCAAGCCGCGCTCGCGGAACAGCTCGAGGTTGGCCAGCGCCACCGCACAGCCGAGCTGGTTGCCGGTGTAGGAATGGCCGTGGAAAAACGTTTTCTTCTCCTCGTAGCCGCCGAGAAACGCGTCGTAGATCTCATCGGTGGCCAGCGTCGCCGCAACGGGCAGATAGCCGCCGGTCAGCCCTTTGGCGACACACATCAGGTCGGGCGTGACCCCGTCATGCTCACAGGCGAACATCTTGCCGGTGCGGCCGAATCCGGTCGCCACTTCGTCGCAGATCATCAGCACCTCATACGCGGTGCACAGCTCGCGCAGCCGCTTGAGAAATCCCTCCGGCATGGTGATGATCCCGCTTGCCCCCTGCACGACCGGCTCGATGAGAAAGGCGGCGATCTCCGGCCCTTTTTCCTGCAGCAGCCGTTCTACCTGATCGAGGCAGGCGAAGGCGCAGTGCGGCAGCTCTTGACCGAGCGGACAGCGGTAACAGTAGGGATAGTCGACGCGGTACGAGGGGAAGAGCAGGCTGGCGTACGCTTTGTGGTAGATGTCGATCGCCCCGACCGACACCGCGCCGATCGTATCCCCGTGGTAGGCGTTGTTCATCGTGAGGAACGAGCGCTTTTCCGGCTTGCCTTTGTGCTGCCAATATTGAAACGCCATCTTGATCGCGATCTCGACCGACGTGGCGCCGGAGTCGGAGTAAAACACTTTCGCCAAGCCCGGCGGCGCGATCCCCACCAACTGCTCCGCCAGTTCGATCGCCGGCACGTTGGCCATACCGAGCAAGGTGGAGTGAGCGATCTTGCCAAGCTGTTCGGTGATCGCCGCATTTAGTTCCGGCACGTTGTGCCCGTGGACGTTGAGCCAGACTGACGATACGCCGTCATAGTACTCGCGCCCGGTCACGTCGCGCAGCTTAACGCCTTGCGCCGACTCGATGATCAAAGGCTGGTCTTCGTTGTAGCCCTGCATTTGCGTAAACGGGTTCCAGAGATACTTTTTGCTCTTCTCGCTGAGCGCTTGATAACTGCCTGTCTGTTGGTGGCCGTTCACTACCACACGCCCCTTTCTGCTGTCGCGTCTTCAATCAGCACCGGCACTGCCAGCACCGCTTCGTAATCCTGAACATTCCGAACACCGCGAACGAAAAAGACCCGTCCGCCGAGCGGGCTGCCCGGCTCTTTGAGCTGTGCAATCCGCACGTAGCCGATGGTTGCGGCTGCCACATAGCCGCCGACATAGCCGGGATCGTCCGACCAGCAGAGCTCGGCGACGGTGCCAGCCTGCGCTGCGACTTTGGTCGCCAGCGCCAGCGCTTCGGCGACCCGCACCTGATCGAGGCCAAGCGGCTCCACGCGCCGCTTCCAGCGGGCCAGCGCATCAGGCGCCCAGTCGTGCTGGGCCACGCGCACGCCACGCCCCGGATCACGCTCCAGGCGCGCGCCCGTGTCGGCGTCCATCACGACAGCACCGCGCATCACGCCGCCGTCCGGCGCCGGGCCTTGCACGAGCAGCGCAACGCCTTTTTGCGCGGCAGACAGCGCCACTCCGGCCTGCACGAGCAGTTCGACCGCTGCGGCGTGACCTTCCGCAACGCTGTGCGCTACCCGCTGCGAAATCGGGAGCGCCTCCAACTGCCCGATGTCTGCCCGGGCGACTTTTTCCACCGTCAGATTGACAAAATCGGGCTGGCCCAGCTCATGCGTCATCGCCCGCCGGAGCAGCGTTTGCACCGCCGCCTCCAGTTCCTCCTTGCAGACCAGCCGTTCGCCGCCGGAGATATGCCGTCCGCCCGCTTCGTGCGCGCCGCCGTCTGCCGCCCGCATCCGCACGCTGTAGTAGTCGTCCATCGGAATCTCCTCCTCGATTGTCAACTTATATGTATTGGTAAGTTAACATTACGAAAGAAATTGTACCACCCTCTACCAGATGCGGCAAGAACCTCCCCCATGACAAAAAAAAGACAACTTCGCAGAACTGCGAACTTGTCTTGTCTTTTAGTAGTCTTCCTCTTCTTCTTTCTCCGGGTTCGACTTCGAGTGCGTCGTTTTTTCAAACAGGCGCGGGAACAGGTGATGCGCATCAAGAATCACAAACGCCAGCACCGCCGACAGCAGACCGCTCATGTACATGCCCGCCCCGATCATCAGCCCGATCGCGGCTGCGACCCACAGGCCGGCTGCGGTGGTCAACCCGCGGACAAAGCCACGGCCGTCCTTGATGATCGTGCCGGCCCCGAGGAAGCCGACGCCTGCGACGACCTGCGCTGCGACCCGGCCCGGATCATAGGTGGCACCGGTGGTCGGGAAGCCGTATTCGGAAGCCAGTGCAAACATACACGACCCCAGACAGACCAGCGAATAGGTGCGGAACCCCGCGCCGGTGTGGAACTTCCCGGTCTTTAAGTTCTTTTCGCGCTCCAGCCCCATGATCGCTCCGGCGATGAAAGCGATCAAGAGGCGAATCGCGACCACATCAATATTGGCAAATTCAGCGACAAGATCATTCCATATCCCAGACAATTGCGAAACCCCTCTTCACATGCTATTTCAAACGAATGATAGTGAGTATGATGTTCCATCATACCACAAAATTTGTCCTGACGGTTGTACTAATCGTCAGAAAACTCCATCTAATAGGTAATCTCCGGGAGATCAAAGGTATGAACATCCAACACAACAAGGAGGTTTTCCACATGGATTGGGTACAACTGGTCAGCAACTACGGGTTCCCCATCGTCGTCAGCCTCTTTCTCCTCACCAAGACTCAACAGAAGTTGGAAGAAGTCTCTACCTTGCTCGCCCGCATTGACGAAGCGCTCGACAATCGCTAAGGTTTGCCCCGCCATCGTGTTCAACTCCCCGAGAGAATGAAAAAGGTCGCCATCCTTCCTCCCCCAAGGATCAGCGGCCTCCTTTTTTTTGCGAGTTTTTGTACACAAAAAAATCGACATACCCCCACTGTATGCCGATCGAATCTCCCCTATGAATTTGTTTTCTGAAGTTCTTTCTCGACGAGGTCCATAAATCCATACGGCAGCTCCTCTCGGTACGAGCGTACGAGCGTGATCAGGCGCAGCGTCAGTTCCTGCTCCAGGTCTTTGGCATCAGATGCCGGCGCTTGGCGGACGTACTTTTGAATCAAGGGCCGAAACTTCTGAATCACCTCGGCCAAGGCATCCCCATCGCCCGCTTTGGCCCGCTGGATGAGGGAGCGCAGCGTTTCTTGCGCCATGCGGCTCACCTCGCTTCCAAAAGGCGTTTGATCTCGGCAAGCGCCTTCCGTTTGCATTTGTTGACCGCCTGCTGCGAGATCTCCAGCACCTCCGCCGCTTCCTGCTCGGTCAGGCATTCGACGAACAGCAACTGCAGGATCAGCTGCTGTCGCGGCGACAGCGACTGCAACGCCCGATGCAGCCCTTCATGCGGCGTGATGTCTTCCAGCGCATCGGTGCGCGCGATCACCTTGTCCTCCACCGACTCGGCCGGGTCCTCGATCAGATCGAGCGCCTCCAGGCCTGTCCCTTCCTCATCGCCGACCGTCCGGTTCAGCCAGAGCGGTTCAATCTGCTGCTTGGTGCGCGTTTTGCGCAGCAGATGCTGTGCTTCATAGTGAATGTGCTTGCGGATAAATCCCAGGAAACGTATCTCGAAGTAGTGGTCCGCAAACCGCCGTTCCAACTCTTCGCGTGCACCCGCACCGTACAGGCGCTGGTTCTCCGGCTCTTCCAAAAAGCACTTCAGCAACGGATTGCTGGCCAAAGACTCGACGGGCAACTGTGCATGCTGAGCCATCCGAACTACCTCCTTTTTCTTCCATAAGCAACTACTAAGTAAATGTTAGATGACAGTTACAAAAACAACCACCACCCTAACATTGCGGGATTTTTCCAAATTGCAAAACTATTATCGAAATGCAAGTTGGAAATCCATTTAATTCTTCTTATTCACTAATGTATTCGCTTATACTATTTATTTTTCCTGCTGGAGGAAAATTTTTCTAACCCTAGTTCGATAGCTCTAGTGAAAGAACCCCTTCCGCTTCCGGAAGAGGTTCTTTCGCATTTACAACTCCGCCCGCAGATACGCAAACCGGGTCGCATGCTCATACTCGTCGGTGAACAGCTGGAACAGCACATCGCGCACCCATTGCAGTTGAGTCATCAGGTACATGTCGCGGTAAAGCTCCACCGCTTCCAGTTCGTCTTCAAAAGCGCCGCGCAGCGCCGTCTGAAAGTCGGGGATCTCCGGACGCGGAGGATAGGCCACTTGCGGCTGTCGGCCGGTCAAGGTGTGGTAGAGATGGCTGAGCAGACGCTCGTGCTTCACCTCATCGTTGTAGGCATGGCGGATCTGCCGTTTTTGAAAGGGGGTCACGGCGCGGACTTCGAGGTCGCGGTACAAGAGCTGCGCCTCGCGCTCGTTGTAGATCGCCTTTAGCACCAGCTGCAAAAAGCGCTTCCGATCGGCAAACGGAGCCACTGACATCTCTTGCGGGTTCCTCACGAAATGGGCATATTCAACAGGCCAATACATGCCGTGATACATGAGCAGAGACCTCCTCCTTACAGATCTTTCTCTGCCCAAGATATTCGCCTGCCTACAGGCTGGTCACCCGCCCGATAAAAAATAGGCTCCTCCTCAGAGAAGCCGTTCCAGCATCATGGCGATGCCGTCGTTGTCGTTCGTGTCGCAGATGACGTCAGCCATCGCTTTCAATTCCGGGTTAGCGTTGCCCATCGCTACACCGGTGCCCGCGTATTGGATCATCTCGAAGTCGTTGTCCTCATCGCCAAAGGCGATCACCTGCTCCCGTGCCACACCGAGGCTCTCGGCGATCAGCGAGAGGCCGGTCGCCTTGTTCACGCCCGCTTTCATCACTTCGATCACGTTCCACGGCGTGCCCCAATAGCGGTGCTCGACGACGTGGGCGTGATGTTCGCGCAGGTGTTTGCGCAGCTCGGGGATGCCCGCTTCCTGCGCCTGGATCAGCAGCGAGGTCGGATGATCCTGCAAAAGGTCGTGGATCACGCCGATGCCCAGCGGTTCGCGTCCGTCGGCGAGAATCTTCAGGAACTGATGGTCATGCTGCTGGAGGTAATAATCGTCTTTGACCTCCGCCATCACATTGTGGATGCCATAGCGTTCGCAGATGTCGATCACGCAAAGCGCCGTCTCGCGGTCCAGCGGAAAATGATGGTGGCCCCACGCTTCATCGGTGACGTGGTGCACCAGCGCGCCGTTGAAGTTGACCATCGGAGTGACGAGACCGAGTTCATGGTAGTAGTTAAGACTTGCCCGCGGTGGGCGTCCCGTTGCGATCACCACGTGGTGGCCGAGTTGTTTCGCCTCTGCCAGCATCCGTTTGGTGCGCGGCGAGATCACCTTTTGCTTCGTCAGAAGCGTCCCGTCCAGGTCGAGGGCAATCAGTTTTCGTGCAGCTTCGTTCATCGGTACCCCTCCTCTAGTCCTAAGTATAGAAAAACTTTTTCTCGTTTTCCACTAAGAAAAGTGACAGAATGCGCAGAGTCTTTCATATGAATGGAGTAGTCACCTAAATTTCGTGGATGAAAGTGTATCAATCTCCCAACTGCGGGACATACAGATAATATACGAGTTTGGAGGCGATATTGATGGAAACTGTAGAACGTTGGACCACACGTTCTGACGCATGGACACCCGAGGACGATCTTAAACTCGCCGAGATCGTTCTGCGTCATATACGAGAAGGCAGTACCCAGTTGAACGCATTCGTAGAGTCGGCCAATCTGCTGGGCCGCACGCCGGCCGCTTGCGGCTACCGTTGGAACGGCGTCGTGCGCAAAACGTACGAAGACAAGATCAAAGAAGCGAAACTGGCCAAGAAAGAAAGGCTTTCCATCCGCCAGCAAGCCAAACAGCGCCGCGCCTACGGGCCCGACCTCGAAGATCCCTCGATCGACGGCATCATCCGCGCGCTGAAAAATCATGAGCGCGAATTTTTTAATCTGCAAGAGAAAGCGCGCAAGCTCGAAGAGCGCGTCGAAGAGCTGAAGGAGCAAGTCGATACCCTGACCGAAGAAAACAGCCTGCTGCGCGGCGGCGAAACAACGCTGTCCCGCCCGGCGAACGAACTGCTCGGCGAAGATTCGAAAGCGCTGCTCGAGATCATGGACCGGGCAAAAAAGATTCTCGAACTGGAACAGCAAGGCTACAAACCGCGCTTTAAAATGGACGATCAAGGCAATCTTGAACGGGTGAGCGAGTAATCGCCCCGTCATCCACGAAGAAAAGGGAGGGTCCTAGTTGGACGCTCCCTTTTTATATTCCGCGTCATAGTAACGCATGAACGCATAGCCCACTTCGGCGCGGGACGCATTCTTTTTCGGATCGAATGCCGGGTACCACAACCCCTGCTCCTTGGCGATCTGGATGTGCCCGTCATACCAGTTCTTTTGGTTCGGGCGGGCCAGCGCCTCGCTCTCCAACCCCAGCATCCGCACGAGGATCGCCATCACCTGCGCCCCGGTCACATTCCCGGCCGGATCGAAGGTGGTGTCGGACGTGCCGAAGATGAATTTGTTTTTGTACGCGACCGCAATGTACGGGTTCGACCAGCGGTCGCTTTTCACATCGCGGAATCTCGTGATCTTCGGGCCGACCTGATCCTGCAGGTGCTGGCCGTTGACCAGGATCGTCGAGAACTGCTCGCGGGAGACGTTGTCGTTCGGGCCGTACGTGCCGTTCGTGTGGCCGACGACCACGCCGAGGTTGACCAGCGCGATGTTCTCCTCATAATACGGATGCGAGAACGGCAGATCGGCAAACAGCGGCTTCCACGCGCCCGATTTGCCGGCGTTTTGGTCGTGCAGTTGCTCGTAGACCGACTCCCCCTTGAGGTAGTCGGACAGCGCCAGCGCGACGTTTTGCGTGGCGAGAATGTTGGAAGCGGTGCCTTTTGCGTAGGCAAAGGCGCCGTCGGCGTTGCGGAAGGCCAGCATGCTGGAGATGACATCGCCGGAGCCTTTTTTCCATGAGGTCGGATCGATGTCGTGCATCAGCAAGGCTTCGGTGACGATCGAGGAGCTGTCCGGGTTCTCCACGCCTTCGTTTTTGAAGCCGCCGAAGTCGCTTTGGATTTGTTTGAGGTAGCCCAGCGCTTTTTGGACGCTGGCGTGGCTTTGCTCCAAGCCCAGCGCTTTCATGGCGATCAGCGCCATCGCTGTCACGTCCGCATCGGAGCGCGGGTTGCCGTTCGACCAGTTGAAGCCACCGTCCGCATGCTGCTTGGACAACAGGTAGTCGGCCGCTTTTTGTTTGTTCGGGATCTCCACGCCCGCTGCGTACAGCGAAATAATGCCATACAGGTGCGGGTTGAGCAGGTCGTCGCCAAAGCCGTAGATCGTGTCGGCGAACTTGCCGTTGTCCTGCTGCGCAGACACCACCGCCTGCACGAGGTCCCGGCGGCCATAGGCGCGCGGGTTCTTCCCGGCGGCGAGCGCGCCGAGCAAGGTGCTTTCGAAGTCGGTGGTCGCGTCGGTGATGTTCAGGTTCTTCTTGAGGTCTGCTTCGCGCCACGTCACGCCGTTTTGTCCGGCCGCAGTGGTCCATCTGGCGCCGGTCGGCGACTCGCCGGCCGCATAGATCGTCAGCGCCGGCCAGTCCATGACGTAGCGGAAATTGTTCTGCGCGAGCTTGCCGCGCAGGTAGTTGAGGGCGCCGTCGCGGACGCCGGTCAGCTCCGCGGTGGTCGCCGCTTGGGCTGTGCTGACCGGAGCGGCGAACAGAGCCACGGCGAGCGCACCGGCAAGCCATTTGCTAGTGTTGGATGTTTTCATCAGTCTGCACCTCCAGCGAGATCGTCGTAAGTTTTTTCCGAAACCGGTAGAGGATCGGGAGAAACGAGCGGGTCAGCAGCAGCGCGAACAGCACGTTGGCCGCCGCGTGCGACACGTCAAACCAAAACGAAGCGGCGTTTGCTGCGACAAAGGTCGTAAAGTTGAGCGGGAAAAAAGTGGTCAGCCAGACCCAGGCGTTCATGATCCAGCCGAACAGGAAGCCCCAGACAGCGCCGAAGACGGCGAGTTCCAGCGGATGCACCTTCTCGCCCCGCCATCTGCCGTACAGCCCCGCCGTGGCCCCGACCAGCCCCCAGGCCATCATCTGCCACGGCGTCCACGGCCCTTGCCCGAAAAACATGTTCGAAACGAGCGCGACCGTCGCACCGACCATGAACCCGGCCCGCGGGCCAAACACAAAACCGGCGAGCAGGATCAAATAGGTCGTCGGCTTGAAATTGGGAAACGGAGCGAAGATGATTCGCCCGACGACCGCCAGCGCCGCCAGCGAGGCGATCAAGGCCATCTCTTTGGAGGAGACTTTCGCCCGCTCGAAGCGCAAGTAGAACAAGCCAAGGCCGAGGAAGAGCAGGACGAATGAGGTCACCGCCCAATTGAGGTCTTCCGTCGGCCAGAGCGCATAGGCCAAAAATGCAAGTCCGGCGGCGACGAGGATCAGGAGCCAGGATATGCCGTTACGCTTCATGAATCATCCCTCCACGCCATTCATCGGTCAACCTTCGGGCCGCAGCCAAAGACTTGAAAAAGACGCCTCGATTCCGCTTCATTGGCGTTCCTCTCCTTGCGTGAGGAATTTCACTCCGTCTTGCAAGGTGACGATGTTTTCGGCGACGCCGCGGAAGACGCGGCCGACTTGGGGGGCGTAGAACATGCCACGGGTCAGCATTTCCTGCGGGGGGCCTGCCGCCGCAACCGTGCCGTCGTCGATCAGCACGATCTGATCGGCGTACTCGGCCGCAAATTCCACGTCATGCGTGATCAGGACGACCGTCCCCCCTTGCTCGAGAAAGGAGCTGAGCCACGCGCCCAAGCTGTCTTTTTGCCCGGCATCAAGCCCGCGCGTCGGCTCGTCGAGCAGGAGCAGCTGCGGATGTTGCACGAGCACGGCGGCCAGCGCAGCACGCTGGCGCTCACCTCCGCTCAAGTCGCGGGGATTGCGATCCTTGTGCCCGAACAGGCCCAGCGAGCGCAGCACTGCACCGATCTCTTGCTCCGCCTCCTCCCCTGTTGTGGAGAGCCCGATCAGTTGGCGCGAGAACTGGCACTCCTGCCATAGCGTGTCGTGGAAGAGATAGTCGCTCGGGTTTTGCGAGAGGTAGCCAACCTCCCCGGCCAGATCGGCCGGGTCGAACTGTCGGCTGTCCCGCCCGTTGATCTCAATGCGGCCCGCTGTCGGCTTGATCAGCGCCGCAAACTGGCGGAACAACGTGCTCTTCCCGGTGCCGTTCGCACCGAGGATGGCGGTGAGGCGCCGTTTGCCGATCTCGAGGTCAAGGCCTTTCAGCACGTCCTCCCCTTCGGGATAGGCAAAGCGCACGTTTTTCGCCACCAGCGCCGGCGTCTCGCTTTTGCTGCGGGGGCTGAACCAGTTCAGCAACCGCTTGCTGCCACGCGGCGCAACCGGCGGTGCGGGCTCCTGCAGCGCAAACGCTGACGTGACCAGCTGCCGCCCTTCCTTGACCGTCAACGGGCGATGCGGAGAGCCCGCCTCCACGAACAGCCGTGTCACTGGAGCCAGCAGTTCTGGGCGCACATCGGCCGCATGGCGGGCAAACCCGGCCGGGTCGCCGTCATACTCGATCTCCCCACCGTACATCGCCGTCACGCGGTCGGCGAGATGCAGCACGCGGTCGAGCCGCTGTTCGACGAGGATGACGGTGATCCCGAGCTCTTCATTCAAGCGCTTGATCAGATCGAGGATCTCCTGCGCTGTGCCCGGGTCGAGCTGCGAAGTCGGCTCGTCAAGCAGCAGCACGTCCGGCTGCAGCGCCATCACCGATGCGATGGCAACTTTTTGCTTCTCGCCGCCGGACAGGTCGTCCGTCTTTTGGCGACGCAGCGCCGTCAGGTCGAAGAACGACATCACTTCCGCGACCCGGCGGCGCATCTCCGCCTGCGGCACGCGCAAATTTTCCAAACCGAACGCGATCTCGCGCTCCACTTCGGTCATCACGAGCTGCTTCTCCGGATCCTGAAAGGTCATGCCGATGTGCCGGGCGATGCCGCGCTCCGGGAACTCGGACAAGTTCTTGCCGCGAAACGCTGCTGCCCCGGCGATCTTGCCCCCGTAGAACTCCGGCACGAGACCGTTTAAGGCGCGGAGCAACGTCGATTTGCCGCAGCCGGACGGGCCGGCCAGCACCACAAATTCGCCGCGCTGCACACCCCAGGTCAGGCGGTTCAGCGCAGGGCGGTCTGCATCGGGATAGCAGTAGGTTAGATTGGTCAGTTGAATCTCTGCGGATGCCATCTAGTTCGATCTCCTTTGTATCAGCAGGGGCACGGTGGCGAGCAGCGCGCCGAGCAGCAGCGCTCCGCCCCAGGTCAGGCTTCCTTCGGCGAGCAAAGGCGTCAGGCGCGGGTAGAATTCGTACGCCGCAGCGCCGAGGTCGGCGAGCAGGAGCAGGACGGCAAGCGCCGCCAGCATCACCGCCCACGTCAGCCAGTCGCTGCCGCCAAAGCGTTCCCGCGAGTACGAGCTGCGGTGACGAGACCCGAAGCCGCGCGCTTCCATCGCTTCGGCGACCTGCCACGACCCTTCCAGGGACGAGATCAGCAGGACGTTCAGCATCCGGCTGTGTTTTTGCAGGCGTTCGCGGGTGCTGCCTTCCTGAAAGCGCACACCGCGCGTCTGCATCACTTCGCCGACGCTTTTCGCCTGCTCAGACAGATATGGAATCAGCCGGGCGGTGAGCATCGCGACCACCGCCGAGCGGCCGGCCCACTTTGCCATCAGACCGAGCGCGCGGTCGGGTGACAGCCAGACGATGTACAGGTTGCAGGCGGCCAACACGATGAACAGGCGCAAGGCCATGATCAGGCCGAACAGCACCGCCTCCAGCGTGATCCGGAGCGTTCCGAACAGGGGCAGGCGCGGCCCGTCATAGAGCACGGTCGCCCCGTTTTTCGAGATCAGCACGTTCAGGATCAGGATGATCAGCAAAAACGGCCAGGTGAACCGCATCATCCGCAACATCGATTTCGCTCCCCCGCCCGCCCGCAACGCGTACAGGGTCACAGCAAGCAGCGCGGCGAGGTACAGCGGATGCGGCGTGATCATCGCCAGCACGATCAGGAGCAGCGGATAGACGGCGAGCGTGGCGGCATGAAAGCGCTCAAGCCTCATGGTGCGACCGGAACTCCGACCGCCGCGCCGTTGCTCAGTACGACGCCGATCTTGCCGCGAAGTTTGCCTTTGGAACTGACCAGCGTGTTCACCGCCGCGTCGAGGGCCGGTTCGTCCATGCCGATCAGCAGCCAGGTCGGCGTGGTGTCGCCATTGCCGGTGCCGGTCGCGGCGATCAGCGCCTGGCCGGTCTGGCCGGACTCATCTCCGGTGTAGTCGAGCATCTGCACCGCACCGTTCTCGATGTGGGCATAGATGCCCGTGCGGGTCGGCGCACTGAACAGATCCTGCACCGACGACTGGCCCTGCAGCTCCGGCCAAGTGCCAAGCACGATGACGTTGGTGGTGTTTTCGATCAGGTTCTGGTTGCCGTACGCAGCGGTGCGGACATTGCCCGCTCCGAAGCCGCGCAAGGCGGTGGCGAGACGGTTGGCATCGTCCGCATGGCTGCCGCTGTAGTAGATCACCGTGCCCGGCCGTGAGCCGTTGTAGCCGACCGTAAACGGGTGCGGGTACGCGCCGACGACGCTCGGCGTGTTCGACCCGGAGCCCGACCAGTCGTGGTAATCCCACCACACCGTATCTCCCGTTTGCGCGCTGTACGCATCCGCACCGACGCCTGCGACCGAACCGTTGACGTAATAGAACCAGTCGCGCTTCTTGCGGGTGAAGATCGACTTGTCCGTATAGCCTGATGCGACGCCATTGATGCTGTTCACAAAACCGCCGCCGTACTTGGTCTCCACTTCCAGATGTGCATGCATGACATCCATCACAGAGTTGCCTTTGTAGTAGTTGAGGTTCTGGCTGAAGACGGACGAGCCGCCAAAGTTGTGTGTGACCAACATGTTGAAGCTGCCCGCCGGCTGTGCTTTCGGCGGAGTGGACGGCTGGGCCGGCTTGGCGGTTCCCGCCCCGCTTCCCGTGCCGGCCGTACCGCCGGTGCCCGTCTTGCCGCCGCCGGACGGCGTCCCTGCAGCAGGCGCTGGCGGGTTCGCCCCCGGCTTCACGGACGGGGTGGCGGTGTTTGGCTGCTCCGGTTGTTTTTCTGCGCCCTGCGCGGTTGACGGCTCTTTGGCGTCGTCTTTCCGGTCGGCAGGCTGTTTCTCCTCGGCTTGGCCTGTTTGTTCCGCTTTCTTGGGGAGCATTTCCTGCTCCGGGAGCTGCACGACCTGTTCCGGCAGCTCGGATTCTGGTTGCTTCGATTCGTCTGCGCTGCCGCAAGCGGTAACCAAGAAGGCAAGCGCAAGAAAAAGTCCAAGGCGTGTAGTGAGCTTCATGGTGCCTGTTCCTCCTGTTCCGTTCGTACCGTTGTAAAAAGCGGGGAGGCTCAACATCTTGAGCCTCTCCCGTACAGCGTACTATTTGCTTTGTTTGTTGATGACATTGACGATCGCCGTCGCCACTTCCGCGCGGGATGCGACGTCATGCGGACGGAAGGTGTTTTCCGCGTCTCCTGCCAGCAGCCCTTTATCGACCGCCGTCTTCACGTACGGCTGTGCCCAGCCGCTGATGCTGTTCCGGTCGTAGAACGGCAGCAGGTTCTTGGTGTTCGAGAGCTCGACGCCGGAGAAGTTGACGAGGACGACCGCCAGCTCTTCGCGGGTCAGGCCGGAGTTCGGACGGAAGGTGCCCGCTTTGTCGCCGCTCATCAAGCCGCGCTCGACCACCGTTTCGATAAACGTCTTGTAGCCGTTCGTCGCTTTGACATCGGAGAACGACTTCGTGCCGCCAAAGTTCAGGTCGCCTTCTGCCAGCGCAAGGATCTTTGCCAGCTCGGAGCGGAGCACGGCGCGCTTCGGCTCGTATTGACCGTTGCCGTTGCCGCTGACCACGCCTTTTTTCGCCAGGTCGAGAATCGAAGATTCCGCCCACTTGAAGCTGCCGAGATCGTCGAACAATGCGTTCGGGTTGCCGACGAGCAGGTTCAAGGTGCCGGTGCGCAACAACTGCGGCACGCCGGTCACGCTGTCCGTCTTGTCGATGTAGAGCTGCAGCAGACCGGCCTGATCCGCTTGCAGCGTCGCCGTGCCTTCTGCGTTGGTCTCGGTGAGCTTGCTGCCATTAGATGCAGTCCGCACGTCCGCTTTGTCGATCTTGACGGTGGAGATGATCGGGTTCCACTCTGCGTCATAGGTGGTCTGCTCCGCCGTGACGTTTACGGTGAACGGAGTGCCGACGGTCGGGGACTTGGTCGAGAAGCTGACTTCCGGGAACAGGGTCTGCGTGTAGTCATAATAGCCCCAGACCACTTCGTCGCCGTCTTTGAGTTCAAACGTTTCGGCAGCAACGCCCGGCGGCTTGCCGTTGACCCAGACCGACCAGCCGGAGTTGGCGTTGAGCTCTTTTTCGGCGAGCTTGCCAACCTTGGTGATATAAGAGCCAAATGAAAGCGTTTTCGCTTCGTAGGTTGTGCCGTCTTGAGCGAGCAGCTTCATCAACGCGCCCATCGCGGTCGGCTGTTGCATGGTGATCACTTCACCGACGTTGTTTTTAAAAGAGGACTGGCCCACATTCAAGAGAACTTCCTTGTGGTCGCCATTGAGGCCGGCCAGGCGGACTTTTACCGTCGCAGTATCGTCCGCCGCAAATACGGATGCTTGCGGGGCGAGCAAGACGGTCGCGAGCAACAGGCTCGCGATACGTTTTTTCATCTTCATAATCTCCTTTCGGGATCGAAAAAATAAAAACTCCCGCCCTTGGGGGCCGGGAGTTGACGGTGTCGTAGGAGCAGGGTATTTGGGCATCACAATCCATGCAAAAAATAGCCTGGTTCCTGTACCTTCCCGCCGAAAGCACCAAGGGACTTGTTAGAAGCAGGTTTCCTGGCTGACGGGTCTGCCGCGTGCTCACACCTTCTCATCCGTCACCCGGACAATGGCATCTGTGAGTGCGTCGCCGTTTACAGTAGCGGGGGCTGCAGTGGATTTGCACCACTTTCCCTTCTCTTCTAACTACAGTGGTAGTTTATCATTTCGCCCGTTGCTAGACAAGAGAAAAGACCAGCCCGCAGGCCGGTCTTACTGTTCCTCAAAGCGGTCTTTGCGCATCTCCGGCACAGCTCCGAGCGGCAGGAAGGCCGCGCGGGAGTTGATCAGAGAATGGTCGATCAGCGAATTGTAGTTGTGCACCATGTCGAGGACTTTTTTAAAATCTTCTTCGGTGTTGAACTCGCCGCGCAGATGGGTGTCAAACAGGGACAATGCGAACTTGCGGTCCGCTTTCGCCTTGTCGATCGCGCCTTGCATGCGAGCGGCCCGCTCGGTGTCGCCGAGCGCTTCCTGCCCTTGCTTCTCGATGGTAAACGCGCCGATGGCAAAGTTAGCCGCTGCGACCGCCGCCTGGATGACCATAAATTCGTTGGAACGGAAAAGTGCTTCGGTAAGCATGAGAATCACCTCGTAGGTAGCTTTCTTGGTTTCAGTTTAGCCGAGTACGGGGTGCAGGTCAAATGTACCTCAGCCGATCAGCGAATAGCCGCCGTCGATGATCAGCGTTTGGCCGACGATCATTCGCGACTGCTCCGTGCAGAGGAAATGCACCGAGTTGGCGATGTCTTCCGGTGTGACCATGCGACCGGCCGGCGTGCGGGTGATCGCATCGCTGATCATCTCGTCGCGGTTGGGGAAATGGGTCAGGGCGTCGGTGTCGACCGCCGCGCCGGAGACGGCGTTGACGATGATGTTTTTCGCCGCCAATTCTGCGCCAAGGTAACGGGTCAACGATTCCAGCGCCGCTTTCGACGTGCCGACCGCCGTGTAGTTTTTCAGAGCAAAACGCGAGCCGAGCGAAGAGATCGCCACGATCGAGCCGCCGCCGCGCGCTTCCATCAGCGGCACCGCTTGCTGGGCGAGGAACAGGAGGGCTTTGGCATTGATGTTCAGCGTCCAGTCCCAATGCTTTTCTTCCACTTCCATCGCCGGGAGCTGCACGCCCGATGCGGCGTTGGAGATCAGGATGTCGAGGCCGCCCATCGTCTCTTTGATCTCGTCGAAGAGCAGGTGGATCTTGTCGAGGTCGCCGACGTTTGCTTTGATGATGTGGCATTTGCGGCCCATGCTCTGGATCAGCGCCTGGGTCTCTTCGGCCGGCTTGCGGTTGCGGAAAAAGTTGATCACGATATCAGCGCCTTCGCTGGCCAGTTTCAGCGCGATCGCTTTGCCGATGCCGCGAGAACCGCCGGTGATGAGTGCTGTTTTGCCTGTGAGTGTGGACATGATGAAGGAATCCCTCCGAGTTAGTAGTTGGTCATAAGAGCAAGTATATCATAAAAAAGCTGCTTCTTCGCAGAAAACGAAGAAGCAGCGATTCTCGTTACGCGTATTTGCGGTAGAGCAGCGCTCCGCCGGCCAGCAGGCACAAGGCCAGCCCGACCCACGGCAGCATCGGCGGCTCTTCACCCGTTTGCGGCAGCGTTCCTCCCGGTGCCGGTTGCGGCTTCGAACCTTCACCCGTGTTCGGTTTGCCCGGCTGCGAAGGTTGGCCGGTCGGTTGACCCGGTGACGGATTCTTCGCTTTGACCAGACCCGCGCCGATCGAAAGGTTGGTCTCCCCTTCGCCGAGCGTCACCGGAGCAGTCCAGCCGGTCGGTTTGGCGTTGGAGTCCGCATTCGGGTCCGAGCCCACGCCGTCCTTGGTCAGGCCGTAACCGGCCGGAACGATAAATTTCAAGCTGTATTCGCCTTTCGGAAGATCAAGGAACTCATAGAAGCCGTGCTGGCCCATGAACATCTTGGTCTTCGTTGTGGCGATCAGCTTGCCTGTTTTGTCATACAGTTCGACGGTCACACCGTCCATGCCTTGTTCAGACGGGTCATGAATGCCGTTGGCATTGGCGTCGAACCAGACAAAGCTTCTGATCTTGCCGAGTTTCAGTTTCGGCGGCTCTTCACCTTTATCCGGCGGCAGGCCGAGCTCGATCAGACCCGCATCGATCGAAGTCTTTGCTTCGCCGATGCCGAGCACGAACAGTCCGGTGCGGCCGGTGGCAGGATTCGCATCCGAGTCGAGGCTGCGCGATGCGCCCATGCCCGGTGTGGTAAATTCAACAGTTGCCGACGGCAGCACGAAGCGGACTTCATAGCTGCCTGCCGCCAGCTTCTCGAATTGGTACCAGCCCGCTTTGCCGTTCATCGTGCGGGTGACGGTCGAAGCGATCAGCTGGTTTTTGTCGTTGTACAGTTCGACGGTGACGCCGTTTTGGCCGACCTCATCCGCATCTTGCACGCCGTTTTTGTTGGCATCGATCCAGACGCGGTCGCCGATGCTGCCCTTCGGCAGCTCAGGCTCAACCACGACAGGCGGCGTGACCGGCGGCACGACCGGCGCTTTGTAGTAGCCGGCGTCGATGCCGGTGAGATGCTCGCTTTGCCCGAGGGCAAACACGTTGGTCTGGCCGTTCGCGTTGGCGTCAGAGTCCACGCTGCGGTCTGCGCCCTGCATGGTCTTCGTTGCCGGGAACGGCAAGATGAACTTCACGTAGTAGTTGCCGGCAGCCAGATTCTCGAAGGAATAGTAGCCGCTGGCGCCTGCGCGGTCAGCGGTGACCGTCGTGGCGATCAGGTTGTTCTGATCGTCATACAGCTCGACGGTGATCAGGTTGACACCGTTTTCGCCAGGATCTTGTATGCCGTTGTTATTCTTGTCTTCCCAGACGAAGTCGCCAATCGACGCGTCGCTCGGCACGTCGTTGATGCCTGCGTCGATCGCCATGTTCTCCTCGCCTTGCGCCAGAGTCACAGTGCGCGTCGACGGAGTGGTAAACGCTTTTGTCGGTGCCGGCAAGGTGAAGCGAACTTCATAGGTGCCCGGATTCAGCTTTTCGAACAGGTACACGCCGTCCTTGCCGCCAATCGTTGCGGTGGTCGTCGTGGTGAGCAGTGTGCCGCTGTTGTTGTAAAGGGAGACCAGCACCCCGTTCACGCCGTTTTCACCGGCATCCTGCACGCCGTCACCGTCAGCATCGAACCAAACGGTGTCGCCGAGCTTGGCCTTTTTCGGGACGAGCGGGAAATCGGCGTTCAGATGCTGTTCGCCGTCAGCCAGCGTGATCACGCCCGTTTTGTCAGGTTCATACGCAGCAGGCGGCACGACAGCTACCACATAGTCGCCCGGATCGAGATCCGGAAAGAGATATGCACCCGGGTTGCCATTGAAGTCATTCCCGGTCATCGTTTCCGAAATCTTCGTGCCATCCGCGTCGCGCAGCTCCAGTTTAATGCCGTTGATGCCGGTCTCCGCGCCATCCATCACACCGTTCTCGTTCTGGTCATACCAGACGAAATCGCCGATGCTCGCCTTCGGTGAGGAGAGGATGGTAACGCCGACCTTCAGCGGTTCGGAAGCGAGGAGCGACTCGCCCGTCGCTTTGTTCATCTTGTACGCAAAGGAGTTCCACGCCACTTCCCCGCCGGTCGGTGCGCCGACCGGCGCTACCATCGGCCACTCGAGCGTCGTCATGTTCAGCGGGTCGATGATGAAATCGGGATCAAATTGGAATTTGATCGCGGTGACCGACGTGAGATCGGCCGGCGGCGTTGCCAGCCAGACCCCGGTGTCAACACCGTTCGAGTCCATCGTGATATTCGGCGTCGTGGAATAGGCCACCGTCACATAGTTGGGCACTGTGACCTCACCGGTCAACAGCGGGCCCCACTGGCTGCCGCGCGGAGTCGACACCCGCACCCCGGTGTCCCCGATGCGCGAGAACTTGTTGACGATCTTCAAGTTCTTCGTCGGCACGTTGCCCACGTTTTGAATCTCCAGACGATACATCGTTCGTCCGCCCGGCGTGGTTCTGCCGACAGTCGGGAACTTGCTCCAGTCGTTGTCGAGCTCGCCTTTGATCAGCAGCTCCGATTGCAGAGCGGTCGTTTCGTCGACGCTGACACTTGCCTGCGATTCTACTGTGTAGTAACCGCTCGACCCACAGGTTTTGCAGCCCATATTTTTGAATCCCGAGTCGTTCAAGTAATGCGGAGACCTGACCTGCATTTTGTTGATCAGGTCTCCTTTCGGCGCACCCGGTTTGACGATCGCGGTGAACTTGATAGTCACCTCTTCGCCTTTGGCGAGAATGTACGGGTTCGAAGCATCCCAATACCAATTCAGCGTGGTGGTGCCATCCGGCTCAGCGGTCGGCGTAAAGTGCGGCGCAGGCACCCCGGCTGTCGTCACGCTCCAACTGCCCGGCTTGTATTCCAATTGGGCCGGGAGCAGGTCGACGATCGAGGGATTGTCGAGCGATTTACTCGTGAACTCCGTATTCGTCACTTTCAGCGTATACTCGATCTCGTCCAAGGGCCGAACATCCTTCTTGTTGCTGCTCTTTTCCATATTGAGCAACGGACGGTCATCGACGATGTAAACATACGTATTGTCGTTCATCGTTTTCGTATCGCCATTGAAACTATAGGTCAGCTTCGCAATGTTTTCGACGTTCGTGTTGATGTCTGGAACCACGAAAGTCTCCGGAATGTGATAGACCAGATCAAAATTGGTGCTCTGGAAGGCGCTGATCGGTACAGTGGCGAAGCGGAACTGCACGCCAGCGACCCGGTCCGAGGCTGCGAGCGAGAGATCTGCCACGTTCAGCGTGGTGGATGCCGTCCCGCTTACGTTTTGCCAAAGCTTCCAGACTCCAAGGTCTTCCTTGGTCGAGTAGTACACATCATAGTCCGGAATATCTTTGAAAATCGCCGTTCGCACCGTTTTCAATTGGAGGTCGATCGGTACGATTTGCGTCGACTGTGCCGACGTATGTGTCGGCGTCATGTCTTCAATGATGGCATTGGTGAGCGGTATGTTCGCCTTCGAGTTGAACTCGGAGATGTAGAATGTTACATCTTGACCCGGTGAACGTTCTCTCAGCTTTGGATCCACCCACTTTTCAATCAAAACGCCATTGTCGACCGGCTGGGTTGCAAACCCATGCGTGACCTCACCGTTCACGCTGGTTCGGGGCTGCCCGAGCGGCGTGAACGCTGCTTCAACCCGGTTGGTGACGGTGGAGTCGGGGAACGACGCCGGATAGTTGACGGTGACGTTCAGCAGGTACGTCCCTTTTTGAAGGTCCCCGAGATTCCAGACCACCGTGTTTCCAACCAGCGTGCCGCCCTGAGTCGCGGATACGAAGGTCGCGTCATCCGGCAGCGTATCGGTCACGACCATGTTGGCGGAATTCAAGCGACCATTTGATGTCGGGAAGTTATCCTTCAGTTCGATTTGATACTCGACGTTAGCCCCTTTGTACGGTTCCGGCACCGGGCGGTGTTTCGTCTTCTTAATCGTCCATCTGGCCTCGCCATTCGAAGTGACCGTCACATCGTCGGAGTCCAGCGTGACCGGAGTGCCGTTGACTTCTGCGTTGAACGTGGCCTTCGTCGTCGCTGTCGTGCCGTCCGGAGTCACATAGTTGTCAAAATATGCCCGGACAGTCAACTCACCGCTCGATCCGGCCGGCAAGGTGTTGCCTGCAAAATTGAACGTCACAACTTTCGTAATGCTGTTGTACGAACTGGTAATCGCCGCACTGTGCGACTTAGACGCGAACGTCATGCCACTCGGCACAACAAACCGAATCTTCGGATTGGTAAAATTCGCAATGTTGCTGGAGGCGCTGTATGAGATTTTGTAATCGAATACTTCGCCTGAATCAACGACAGATTTGGATGCGGTGATGTTCAGATCCAAGCCATCCGTCTCCCCGGCGGCGATGATGCTGCCCGGAGCGACGATTTGGATGATGAGCATGAAGATCAGCATCCAGAGCGCCACCTGGCGCCGTGATTTCCTCTTCACAATGTCTACCCCTCACTTTTACCCCTTGAGCAGGGTCGCTTTAACAATTAACCGATGAGTCGGGTTGCGCATGGGATGGCATGTGATCAAGGTCAATTCCGCTTCGTTCGAACTCGCGGTCAAGACGCTGAGATCATCAGGCTCCACAAGAAAGGAACGTTCGACCCCGTAGCTGAACGTGCCTTTCGACGATTCGATGACGATCTTGTCGCCTCGCTCCAACTCCCCCAGACGGTTAAAGTGCTTACCCGGCTTTAGGCTGCGATGTCCCGCCAGCACTAAATGATCCGTATCAGCAAGAGAACTCGTCGTTTCCAGCACCCCGATGCCAAGATCCAGCGGCTCCGGCCCCGCGCCCTGCAGCAATGGTTCACGCAGACCGATCTTTTCGATCACGATCGCCCCCATCACAGGAATCCCGTCGATGTTCTTGTACTGGGGTGCAGATGCGGTCGGAGCATCGTTCGCTGCAGAAGGTTTCTCTTGTATCTGTTCCTGCGTCCAAACGGTCAGCAGCTCATCTTGTTTGCGCTGTTGGTTCCATTCATCGTACGCGGGCCATATCATCATTCCCGCTCCGATCAACAGGACAAGCCACAAACTGATGTGCAACATGCGGTTCTGTATCCAAGACGCTCTCGACATCGGGTCTACCTCCTTTCTTCCAATTTGAGTCTACTAACAAATAGATTGTATCTTATTTTTCTATTGAAGAGTTGTACAACTTTTTCTAGATTGTGAATTTATTTTTCAACTTTACATCCGATTAATCAGTGCATAATTTAGACATTAAAAAGCCGACCCAAAAGAGGATCGGCTTACTTGCATCTGCATGTGAGCGTTTGATCTCCTGAACGGCGTTCAGAATGATTCCAAGAACGGATCAGCTGCCAATGTCGCCAAATTTACTTCAGCTTGGTCAATTCCTTCTGCAATTCCTTATCGGCCGCTTGCAGCAGTTTGACGATCTGCTGCTGGTTGGTCTGGAGCTTGGCGAACGTCGCTTTGATCTTCGCCTTATCTTTGGCGTCGGCTGCTGCGCGGAGCTCCTGTTTCAAATCGCGGTATTCCTGCTTCGACTCTTTCAGCTGACCCATGATCGTGCGGAACGGTTCGAGGTCCGCTTTGACTTGCTCTTGCAGCTTCTTGTCTTTCGAAGCGTCCACCTTCTCGTGAATCGCTTTGCTATGCGCGCGCAGGTTGTCGAACTCGGCGCGAATCTGGTCATGGTTGGCATGCAGCTGCTTCAGGTCGATGCCTGCGTCGAGCAGCGCTTGTTTCTGCTCTTCGGTCAGGTGCTTGTGCTGGTGCATTTGCTTGTGATGGTCGTGTCCTTCGTGATGCGTTGCCGGGACGTCTTGGGTGCCCGCCGGGTCGGCCGCCTGTGCGGTGCCGGTCAGGATCAGCGCGGTGGCCGCTGCGGCTGCGAACATCGTTTTGAATTTGTGCATGTTGTTCAACTCCTTTGTCAGGCTTACTATACCCAAAAAAAGCCTGCCGCAATCGGCAGGCTTTTCCTACTGGCTCCTTCTTACACGAGTTGAACATACTCGCAGTCCGCTTTCAGCAGCTGCGCGATATTGTCCATGCGCCCGCTGTCCCGGATGACGGCGAGCACGTTGCCGCGCTGAATCTGCTCGGTGCATTGATCGACGGTAGACTCGGGGATCCCGTAAGATTCGAGGCGGTCTTCGATGCCCACCTGGGTGCGCTGGTTTTGGTAGCCCGGCAACACGTTCAGCTGCGGCGCTTCGATCTCGCCCTGCACCGGGCCGTCGATCACGCTTTGGATGTTTGGCGTGATCGTCGGGTAGAAGCCTTCCACGCCGTCGCCGTTTTCATCGCCTTTGTTTTGCAGGTACAGGACGGAGAAGTCGTTGATGCCTGCACGGTGCAGCTTTTGCATCGTCTCGTGCGCGTTCTGATAGCTCGGGAACGCCGCGACGAGCACCTTTTTGTCGACGAATTCCATGTCAGTGTCACCTCTTCCTCGCTTGTCAGAGCTAGTGTTTGTGAAGAGGCGGCCTCTCATGCATGGATCAGTTCACCGCGTCCAGCCAGGCCTGCGTCCAGCGTTTGCGCGCCTCCGGATCGAACGGGCCTTCCTGCGCTTCGAACAGCGCGACGAGCTCGGCGGTCGCTTCGGCGATCTTGTGCAGGATTTCCTGCGGGTATTTCATGGCGTGGGCGTGCTCGGTCAGCTCTTCTTCATCGACCACTTCCGAAACGCCGTCTTCGCTCACGATCAGGTCGACGTCATAATCGATAAAGCGATAGAGCTGGTGCTCGCTGTCATATTCGATCGGTGACGCGATGTTGCAATAGTACCCGGTGCCCGTCTCCTTGCAGAGGATGGCCACGTTGTACCACTTCTCAGGATGCACCCAGTAGATGACCGGGAACGGCGAAGACCAGTCGGAGCCGTCCGCTTCGATCACCGGCGTGTCCGGGTCGATCCAGAGCACGCCCGGCTCGCCGGGCACTTCGTAGAGTTTGACCCATTTGCGGTGCTCGCGTCCATCGTGCTTGTAGCTTTGCATCCAAACTTGTTTCATCGGGCTTCCCCTCCAAGATTTGTGGGTCGATCTTTTGATAGACTCCATGCTAGAATCAATTCTTGTTGACATAACATGAACCAACCAAACTCATACATGCGAAGGAAGGTGACTCTCGATGTTGTTCATGTTGATGATTGTGGCTGTGGCTGTGGCCATCGCTTTGTTGTTGTCGTATGCGCACTGGAACACGTTCCGCCCGGTCATCCGTGAAGTCGAGATGACCTTGGAGAAGGACGGCGGGTTCGCGGAGCTGCGCATCGTCCAGCTGTCCGATCTGCATATGGAACGCCAGTCGATCTCTCCGGCCCGCCTGACGAAAGCGATCGCCGACGCCGATCCGGACATGATCGTGATGACAGGCGATTATCTGGATAACTATAAGAATCTGGACAAATTTATGCTCTATCTTGACGCGATTGTCGCCATGCAGCCCAAGCACGGCATCTGGCTGGTCTGGGGCAACCATGACCACTACCTCGGCGACCGCATCGAAGACCTCGGCGCGATGATCCGTGCCAAAGGCGTCAACGTGCTGGAAAATGAGTCCTCGTCGATCCTGTTTGGCGACAAACGCCTGAACATCATCGGCATCGACGACTTCTGCCTCGGCAAGTCGGACATCCCGCGTTCGTTCCGCGGCGTGCAAGACGGGATCAACCTCGTCTTGTCGCATGACCCGAATATCGTGCTGGAGATGGAAGAGCACCCGTTTGACCTGATGCTCTCCGGACACTTGCACGGCGGCCAGTTCAAGATCCCGGGCGCATTCAAACTGTTCCCGATGGGCGAACTGCCGAAGTCGAACGTGATCTCAGGCGCGCACAACGTCTTAGGCAAAAACATCTACATCTCCGACGGCATGGGCCAAGCCGGTTTGAACGTCCGCCTCGGCACCCGACCGGAGATCACCATTCACACTCTGCGCAGCGCTGCGTAGAGTGTTTTTTCATGCCTTTTGAACCCCACACCTTTTAAAACGCCAATGAGATGTACTTGGTCTCCAAAAATGGGTCGAGGCCGTATTTGCCCCCTTCGCGGGCGAGACCGCTCTCTTTGAACCCGCCAAACGGGGCCTGGATCGCCGCAGATGGCGCCGGGTCGTTCATCCCGATGATGCCGTAGTCCAACCCTTCCTGCATCCGGGTGACGCGCCCGATGTCGCGGGTGAACACATAGGCGGCCAGCCCGTACGGCGTGTTGTTGGCGCGGGCGAGCGCCTCCTCTTCCGTCTGGAAGGTGAACAGCGGCGCGACCGGCCCAAACGTCTCTTCGGTCGCAATCTGCATCTCTTCTGTCGCGTGGTTCAGCACCGTCGCTTGGAAAAAGTAGCCTTTGTCGCCTTCCCGCCGTCCGCCGGTCAAAAGCGTCGCGCCTTTCTCCAAAGCGTCCTGCACATGGCGCTCCACTTTTGCCAAGGCGTGCTCGTCGATCAGCGGACCGATGTGCACGCCTTCGCGCATGCCGTGGCCGACGCGCAGCTCTCCGACCGCTGCGGCGAGCTTGTCGGCAAAGATCTCGGCGATGCTCTCCTGCACATAGACGCGGTTGGTGCAGATGCAGGTCTGCCCCGCATTGCGGTATTTGGACGCGATCACCCCTTGGACAGCGAGGTCGATGTCCGCATCTTCAAACACGACAAAAGGCGCATGACCGCCCAGCTCCAACGAGACGCGCTTGATCGTGTCGGCCGCCTGACGATAGAGCAGTTTGCCGACTTCGGTCGAGCCGGTGAATGTAACTTTGCGCACGCGCGGATCGGTGGTCAGCACCTCGCCCACTTCGGCCGGACGGCTCGTCGTGACCAGATTGATCACCCCCGGCGGCAACCCGGCTTCTGCGGCCAACTCGACCAGGCGGATCGCCGTCAGCGGCGTCTGCTCGGCCGGCTTGAGCACGACGGTGCAGCCGGCAGCCAGCGCCGGCGCGACTTTGCGCGTCACCATCGCCGCCGGGAAGTTCCACGGGGTGATCGCTGCGACGACTCCGACCGGCTGGCGCAGCACGGTGATCCGCTTGTTCGGCTCATTGGACGGTACGGTGTCGCCATAGATCCGCTTCGCCTCTTCCGCATACCAGAGCACGAAGTTGGCTGCAAAGCTCACCTCGCCCTTCGCTTCCGGAAACGGCTTGCCCATCTCGCAGGTGAGCAGGGTGGCGATCTCGTCGCGGTTCTCGAGGATCAGCTCATACCAGCGGTAGAGCAGCTTGGAGCGGCGCGGCGCTGTCGCTTTCGACCAGTCCGGAAAAGCGGCGTGGGCCGCTTCCACCGCCTGCAAAGCATGGCCCTTGTCGCCGTCCGCCGCGTCGCCGACGATGTCTCCCGTCGCCGGGTCGAGGATCGGAAAGGTGTCAGCAGCCGAAAGCCAGCTGCCGTTGATGTACAATTTATTAGAAGGTGCAGTCATCAGGCTCACGCTCCTCACTCATTGATGTTGCAGCATCAGCACGCGGTACCCTTGCTCCCACCAAGCGGTGAGCAGGGCCAGGCGGTCACGCTGCTGCTCTGTGCTGTTGATCGCTTGCACTTGCTCCTGCCGCTCCGCCAAGACGCGCAGGCAGTCTTCAGGTGACATCAAAAAGTCGAAAAAGTTCTCCGCACAGTGCGACAAGCGCAGCTCGGTGCCGTCGATGACCAGCTCCCGGCCCCGCTCGTAATCAAAAATGCCGCCGGCCGCGCAGAACTCGCTATCTTCCTCCGAAAGCAGGGCGTTTTCTTTCAAGGATGGCAACAGGCGCGGATGCAGACTCTGCACCGCTTTTTTCCACTGCTCGCCGTCCGCCCCGTCGAGGGGCAGATGCTGTGCGCCGAAAGTCAACGGCTCATCGCGGATGATCGGAACGACCGTGTAACGCATCTTACCCTCTCCTTTGATCACAAATGCGAATTTTGCGTATGTAAAAAAACGAGCGCAGCCACAAGGCTACGCTTTTTTTGTTTCGTCTTCTGAGGCGGGGACTCCTCCCTGCCCGCCCGAGAAAATGGCATCCGGGTCGAGGCGGAAGCGGGCCACCGCAAACTTGCTGCGCAAAAACGTGCGCTCCAGCATCCCCCAGACGGCGGTGGTGCTCATGTACAGCGAGATCGCCACCGGCGCTTTCCAGAGCACAAACAGCATGATCGGCAGCATCATCATCATCGGCGTCATCTTCTTCAGCATGGCGGCCTGCTCGATCCCTTCCGGCTGGATCAGCGGCACCAGCGCGCCGCCTGCGGTAAACAGCGCCGCCAGAATCGGCATGGCGTGCGTCGGGTCGCTCACGCCAAGCGCCGACGACCAGGGCACCAGAAACGAGGTGATGTCACTGCCGAAGTGGTAGAACAGCGCATAGACGGCTGCGAAGACCGGCATTTGCAAAATCGCCGTGCCGATCGCGCCAAACGGGTTAAACTTGTGCTCCAAGGCGAGCTTGGTCGTCTCTTCGCGCAGCTTCTCCGGCTTGTCGCCCAGCTTTTTGCGCAGTTCCATCATCGCTTTGGAAAACTTGCGGTTCTTCCAGGCGAAGCGGGCCTGGCGAACGGAAAACGGGAACAAAATCATACGTACCAACAACGTGAACAAAATGACAGCCAGACCCCAGTCATGGACAAAACTTTCGATCGTGGTCAGCACAGGGTGCAGCACCCCGGCCAGAAATTGAATGACTCCCCAGTTGCTCATCTTTCTCCCTCTTCCCGTTTCTTATTCATCAGTTGCTCCATGTGGTTAGGAAGCTGCGAAGATTGTGATGTGTTCAGGCTTGACCGGTGCGCCGATGCGGAAGATCGTCTCGCCGTTTTGCCATTCGATCAGCATTGCCTGTCCGCTGTCGGCGACGTGCATCCACCAGTAGACCGGATCGACCGTGTTAAAGGCGCTGTGGCCGACCGTGTTCACGTTCGACTCCCCGCGCACTTTTTCAAAATAAGACTCGTCGTCGTAGATCATCTCGTAGTTGACCGCGTCCGGATTCTCCAGACGGGCCTGAATCGTATCGTACAGGTACGCGCGGACCGTTTCCTGGCTTTCCACCAGCAGGAAGCGCTTGCGCCCTGCATCGTTCAGCAGGTAGCCGATGCGCTGGCGGGGGCCGCCGCGATAGACGGTGAAGCCCTCGACTTCATAATCGGTCAGGTCGCAGGAGACAATATCGCCAACCTTTAGATTTGCCAGGGTGCGTTTTTCCAACTCTTTCTTCTCAGCACCGAAGATCCCTTTGATCTTATCGAAAAATCCCATAGACTGACTCTCCTTGTCACAGCATTCTCACACAGGTCTGCAGGTAGTATACGGGCGAACGCGGCAAGAGTTTCACCTCATATTCGTTTCGCCTGCGAATAAAATATGGAAAAGGCGGGGCTTGTCCTTTGCGCGGAAATCAGTCAATATAGTACTAGGTACTAAAAGTGCATTCTACTCACAAAGGAGATTGAATATGAACCAACTGTTAGCCGGTAAGAAGTTCTTGATCATGGGCGTTGCCAATGACCGCTCCATCGCTTGGGCGATCGCGAAACAGCTGCACGAAGCGGGCGCGACTCTCGCGTTCAGCTACCAGGGAGATCGTTTGGAATCCCGCGTGCAGAAGCTTGTGGAATCGACGATGCCCGGTTCGCCGATGATTTCGGTCGACGTCACCCGCGACGAAGAGATCACCGCTGCGTTTGGGCAACTCAAGGAACAATGGGGCACGATGGATGGGGTCGTTCACTCCTTGGCATACGCAAAAGCGGAAGACCTCGAAGGCACGTTTGTCGACACGTCCCGCGAAGGCTTCCATCTGGCGCATGACATCTCCGCTTATTCGCTGGTGACGATCGCACGTCAGGCGAAAGAGCTGATGACAGAAGGCGGCTCGATCATCACGATGACCTACATCGGCGGCGAGCGCATCGTCGGCAACTACAACGTCATGGGCGTGGCGAAAGCAGCGCTGGAGCACAGCGTGCGCTACCTGGCCAACGACCTCGGCCCGGCGGGCATTCGCATCAACGCGATCTCCGCTGGCCCGATCAACACCTTGGCTGCTCGCGGCGTGAAGAACTTCACGTCGATCCTCCCGCAAGTGGCGGAAAAATCCCCGCTGCGCCGCAACATCACCCAAGAAGAAGTCGGCAAGACCGCACTCTTCCTCGCCTCCGACCTGGCGAGCGGCATCACCGGCGAAACGATCCACGTCGACGCCGGCTACCACATCATGGCTTAACTCGCACCAGCCAAAGCGGTGTGCAGGACAACCCTGCACACCGCTTTTTCATGGGCCAATCCGCACGTTGCCGCGATCCTGCTGCGAACCAGACGGTCGCTCTTCATCGTTTGGCCGCCAGATCGCCTGCGTGCTTACAGCCGGATCTTGTCTGGAATCACAAATCCGGCCGCCCGGATGCGGTACACCTGCTCTTCGGGATCATAGTCGATCTTCAGCGGCTCGTCGACGAAGAACCAGGAACTTCTGTCCACGACGACCCGGAGGCCGTCACCTGCGTCGATCACTTCATCGTCTGCTCTTGGCTCATCCAGAGCCAAATCATAATAGGTCGTCGCGCTTCAGCCGCCTTCTGTCTCGATATAGAAGCGCAAAGTGAGCGCTTCACCTTCCGTCTTGTAGGCGAAGAGCGCCGCTTTGGCGCGGTCGGTTACGGTGATCACATCTGCTTCCCCCTTTGGGATAGTGTATCTCCCTGCGGCACATCCTAGCTACTGCAGGAGGTGACGCGAATGTACGTTGGACGCACACTCAATGAATTGCAAGACGTTCCTTACGAAAAATGGACCCTCGAAGAGCTTGCTTATCATCAAGATACGATGAACCAGCTCAAACGCTGCCTCAATGCGGCAGGGCAAACCATTCTGCAAAAAGTGCTGGCGGAGATCGAGTCGCGCGGCGGAATTCCCGTCTACGGCGGCGACTACGACCATCCGTCCACCCTCCACTATGACTAAACAAACCATCACGAAGATCACCGTCCACAGTACCAGAGAACTGCCGCTTTTGGGAAGCGGCGGTTTTTTTTATTTTCAGCAACGCTTACAGACAGGAGTTTCATTTTGTTGTGTAGAATTTATTTATTAGAACATGATTAATTAATTCATTTCCCAAGGGGGGAGGTGACCAGACATGGAGCGCAACATCGCAGTCGGCGACATCAACATCTGGATTTGCTAGTTTTCAGGTCCGAAAAGCCTGGTTTTTTGCGAAGCCAGGCTTTAATTTTTCATTTTTGTACTTTTTCAAAATATTTTCATTTTACGGTAGGATTTTGAGAAGTTGTGTGGTATTTATATCTACAGGAGCTTTAAATAAATATAAGGTGGTGACAAACATGCGTGATCCGGTCTATCTGTGCTAGTTCCAACTTGGCCTAAAATCTGACTGGGAGGTGACAAACATGGCGTCCTACGAGCCGATCTTCATCTGCTAGTTTGCGATATGTCGATAGATACTTTGAAGCGGAGGTGACCACCAATGATCGTAGTAACCGATCCGATCTTCATCTGCTAGTTTCCTTGCTTCGATTCGATAAAATGACGCAGTTCGGAGGTGACAAGCATGGACGATCAAGTTTGGGTTTGCTAATTGCTTGACTCATAACATGCATCTTTGAAAAGCCTGGATGCTGCCATCCGGGCTTTTCTTCCATACACGGAGGGGATTTTATGGACATCAAAAAAGTACTCGTCGGCATTTCCGGTTCCATCGGCGCCGTTGAAATTCAAAACTATCTGGCCGCGCTGCGCAGCACCTGGGGCGCCAGCGTCCACGTGATCATGACCGAAAGCGCGGCGGCGATGCTGCAAAGCAAAACGGTCAACTATTTTATCGATGGAAACGTATTTTTGAAGTCGACCGACTCGACCGACCAATTTAAAATTCCGCACATTCATCTCACTTCGTGGGCCGACCTGATGGTGATCATCCCGGCCAGCGCCAACATCATCGGCAAAGTCGCCAACGGCATCGCCGACGACCTGCTTTCCACCGCGGCGATGGCTGCGAAATGCCCGGTCGTCTTTTGCCCGAACATGAACGAACACATGCTCAACCGCCCTGCGATGCAGCGCAACATGAAGCAGCTCAAAGAAGACGGTTATCTGATCATCGAACCGGGAGAAGAAGAAGCGATTCAGCTGTCGACCGGTCAGAAAGTACAAGGTGCGATGCCCGGCTTCAGCCAGTTCATCCCGCGCCTCGAAGAGACCTTGAGGGGGCAGGGCCTGTATGTCTAACTTGCAGACACAGCCTGCACAACCTCAGCCAAAGCCTGGCAGCGCCCGTTTTTATTACCTGCTGTTCGGCCTTTTGTTTTCACGACTTGGCAACAACATCTATCTGCTCGCCCTGCCTTGGCTGGCTTATGACCTGACCGGGTCGTCCGTGCAGATGGGGACGGTGTTTGCGTTTGAGACCTTGCCGTTCATCCTCTTGTTGCCGCTTGGCGGTGTGATCATCGACCGTTCTGATCGCCGTATGATCATGATGGTCTGCGATATAGCACGTATGGCACTGATCATTTCTCTTCCTCTGCTCTACTGGGCAGACCTTTTGACGATGGCGTATATCTTCGTGCTGTCGTTTGTGATTTCTTCGCTTTCCTTCTTCGTCGACATTTCGATGTCGGCGATCATTCCGAACCTCGTCAACAAAGAGCAGCTGATCAAGTCGAACGGCCAGCTGCAGCTCGTCGACAACACGGTCCGCCTGCTCGGTCCGATCCTCGCCGGCACCTTGCTGGCAGCGATCGGCACGCCCTTGTCGATCTTCATCTGCGGCTTCTCCTACCTCGTGATGGCATTCTGCGTGCTTCTGATCGGCAAGATTCCCCGTCCCGACGCCAGCGGACAGGAGCCGAAGACGATCTGGCAGGACATGCGCGAAGGGTTCGCGTACGGCTGGAACCGCATCGACCTGCGCGCGATCGGTGCGATCTCGATGCTCGCCAACTTCGGCCTCGGCCTCGTGATGTCCACTTTGATCTTCTACCTGCGCGACACGCTCGGCACCAACGAGTGGCGCGTCGGCTTCGTCTTCTCTTCCGTCGGCATCTTCGGCATCATCGGGGCGCTGATCACGCCGCAACTGACCAAACGCTTTCGGCGCGGGTTTCTGCTCAGCTTCATGATGATCTTCGGCGGCGGCTTGGGCGGCGGACTGATCGCCCTGGTGCCGTACTGGATCGCCACCGGGCTTGGCCTTGGCATTCTGCTTGGCAGCGTGGTCGTGATGAACGTGATCCTGAACGCCTACAAGCAAGGCAACATCGACAACCAGATGTTCGGCCGTGTCGAAGGCGCGATCACCTCGATCTCCAACTGCTGCATTCCGCTGGCCGGTGTAGTCGGCGGGATCACGATCGGTCTCAGCTCCGGCTCGGTGATCACCTACCTGCTCGCCACGGCGATGATCGTCGGCTCAGGTCTGATTTCTTTCTTCACCCCATTACGCAAGATCGCATAGGAGGTACGCTGCATGAACGTGATGCTGGATCAAATCATCTCGACCGAAGTTTCCGCCGCCGTCAACGCGCTGTTTGCAGGCAGGTCGTCCGGCAAGACCATCTGGGTCGAAAATGGACAGCCGTCCGATCTCGACGCTGTGTTTGCCGAATTTGCCGGCATGGACGGCGTATTTTTCCGCACCACCCTGCCGCTGCTCGACCGCAACGTGTTTGGCCCGATCCGCCAGCTGCTGCAACAGACGCGGGCAATCTGGTCGCAATGGGAGTGGGTTGAGCAGGACTATTTCCGCGAAGTGAACGGCCTGTTTCCCAACACGTACGAAGGCAAGCAAAGCGTCTTTCACGTCTCTTATTCGTGGTCGGAACTGCGCTTGAACCGCGACATCCAGTGGGGCTTCCGGCTGATGCATTTCGCCGCGCTCGTGCTCAAAGAGCTGGCCCAAGTGAAGCCGCTGGTCATCGCGATCCACGACGTGCAGCATGCCGACCGCCTCAGCCTGCAGACTCTGTACCATCTGCTGCACAACCTGAAAGCGGACGGCATCGTGCTGATCCTGCAAAAAGGCACGTATGACCATGACGGCCGCCCGGTCACCTCCGACACCGGCCAGTCGATCGAAAAACTGCTCTGTGTGATCGCCGACGCGCTGCAGCCGCTGCGACTGATCGGTTCGAAGACGGCGCCTGTACCCGCACCGGCATTGGCGCTGGACGGCGATCCGCCTGTCGACCACATCCGCGCGATGATCGGCGAGCTGCAAAACGGCTTCTGGGATGCAGAAGCGATCAAGAAAAAGCTCGACGGCGTGATGTCGGTCTACAGCCTCGACAACGTGCTGACGCTCGGCGATGCGGTGCTCGCCCACCTGCCGGAGCTGTCTGCCGAAGACGAGCGCGCGATCCGCTTCCACGTCTGGCGCAAAAAGGGCGTCGCCCTCGCGTTTATGGAGATGTATCCGGAAGCGATCCACGCCTTTACGCTGATGCACGACTACGCCGGCAACATGGCCGACCGCACCAAAGCGTATCACCTGCTCGCCCTCTGCTACGGCAAGCGCGTCGGGCGCTGGGACATCGCCAAGCAGTTCCTGCATGAAGGCCTGCGCATCACCGAGGGGCGCAGCGACTTCGACACGGTGTATGAGCGCTGCTGGCTGTACAACTTCCTCGCCTACGTCACCTACCTGCATGATCGCGACATCCCGCTGGCGCTCGAATATGCCAACTCGGCGTACGAAGGCATCAAGCCGTTCTCGCACATGACCAAAGGCAACGTCATGAAAGAGCTGGAAGATCCGAAACTGCCGCTCCGCCTGTTTTACAACCTGTCGATCAACATCTCCTACCTGCATTACTTTGCCAAAGACTACGAGGCGGCAAAAGACCTCTGGCAAAATACGGTCGGCGAGTCGGTCAAAGACATTCCGGACATCTTCAAAAAAGAGTTCTTCTACTTCGACGGCAACATCCTGAACCGCCTAGGCGAGTATGAAGACGCCGTCACCGCCTACCAGCGCACCTACGAGATCTGCGTCACGCACGCTGACTCGTTTAACGCCGAGATCGCACTTCGCCCGCTGGCGAGCACTTATTTCCAGATGGAGCGCTACGAAGACGCGCTGCACTGGTATGAGCGCATCTTGCAGTTGAAGCGCGAAACGGGCGATCTGCGCCTCACCTCGACCTACCAGTCGATCATCCTCTGCCACCTCAAGCTCGGCCATGTGGAGCTGGCGCAGAGCGTGTTCCAAGAGGCGCAAGAGCTGCTCCCGCCGCGCTTCGCCGAGCTGTTCGTCAAAGGAACGTTGGCCGCCCACGCCGCCGAATTCCTCGAGTACGGCCCGTACATCATCAACCAGTCGATCACGCAGATGATCATCTAAAGGCAACGCCAAAAGCACGCATCCGGAAACGGACTGCGTGCTTTTTCTGGTTACAAAAAGAAAAGCCGCTTTCCTAAGGAAAGCGGCTTAGCCGGATGGCAGGTTACGCTTGTTCGGTTTGGTCAAAAACGCCCATGCTGCGCAGCACGCGCTTGCGAATCATGAAACCGATGCCGGTCATCAGCACGGCAGCCGCGAGCAAGACGCCTGCGAGCGCGTAATGGAACATCGAGAAGGTGATCCCGACCAGCGCGAACGTCGTCATGATCAGCAGCACGTACGTGAAAAAGAACACCTGGGCCTTCTTCGGCATCGGTGATTGAAACCACAGTGACATGTTTCTCACCTCGTTCATGAAAAAGGAGTTGATGTTTTCATCATATCACAAGTTGGCCCGAAATCGCGGCAAAACGAAAAAAATGTAGTTCAGGTGACAGTAGTGAACAGAAAGTCAGGGTAAAGTAGTAGCATTAGCGTACGAAAGGAACGATCCCCATGAACATCCTGATTGTTCTTCCGCCGAACCAGCCGTCCGGCGGCAATTGGACTTACTCGGGGCGCTTGCAACGCAACTTGCGCCCGTACGGCATCGACATCACGATCAAACCGCTCGACCAAGTGTCCGACCCGGACTATGCGGCGGCCGATATCATACACTCCTACAACGCTTATGTGACCGGACGCCACATCGTCAAGGACGCTAAGCGCCACAAGAAGCCGCTTGTGCTGACGATGACCGGCACCGATGTCAACGAGCATCTCGGCCATCCCGACACGACCGAAACGATGACCGAAGCGGTCGATTACGCGGCGGCGATCGTCTTCTTGACAGAAGAAGCGAAAGAGCGCCTCGCGACGCTGCGCCCGTCGGCGGCTGCCAAGTCACAGGTGATCAACCTCGGGATCGACCTGCCGCAAGGGGCGGGCAAAACGCGGGCCGATTTTGGCTTGGCGGACGACGAATTCCTGTTCCTGCTCGTCGCCGGCCTGCGCCCTGTGAAGCGCCCGCTCGACGCGTTCGAGCCGCTGCAAAAAGCGTATGAGCAGTTGCCGCAGGTGCGGTTTGTACTGGTCGGCCCGGTGCTCGATGACAAGGTGAAAGCGGAAGTCGATGCCGCGTTTGCCGGCAGCCCGTTCGCCCGTTACCTCGGCTCGGTGCCGTATGAAGAGATCGCCGATCTATACCGGGCGGCCGATGTGGTGATGAACACGTCTTCTTCCGAAGGCCTCTCCCACGCCCTGCTCGAAGCGATGTCGATCGGCAAGCCGGTGCTGGCCTCTGACGTGCCGGGCAACCGCGACCTGATCCGGGACGGTGTGAACGGCTTCCTCTACGACAATGGCCCGGAACTGACCGCCAAGGCCGTCCAACTCGTCACCGACCCCGACATGCGCGCGAAGCTCAGCCAAGGGTCGCTGCGCACCATCGCCGATCATTACTCGCTGGAACGCGAGCGCGACACCTTCCTCGCGATGTACCGCGCGATCTGCAACGCCGCACCTTGCGGCGCTCCTTCCAACTAGCAAAGCAAAAGGGACTCGATCTCCGAGTCCCTTTTTTCATGCACACAACTTGTTACCTCTGTGACCTCAATCTCCGGCAGGCTGGGCGGCCTAGTTAGAAACGCTGTTTTCTCCCTGATGCATCTCGATATCCTTTTGCAGCACCCGCTCCAGCAAGAACGGCGGGCGCTTGGAATTCGCTTCGTTTTTATTGAGAACGGCGCCGAGGATCTTGGCGCTTACCTGGCGCAGGCCGGCTACGGCGGTGGCGGCGGCCTCGCGGGCGACTTTGCCGCTCTTGATGACGAACAGCACGCCGTCCGCATGGCGGGCCAAAGCGTTTGGCAGCAGCGAAGAGTTCATCGATCCGCTGTCGATCAGGATGATGTCGTAACGGTCGCGCAAGACCGGCATCACGTCTGTTAGGCGCCCTTCTGCCACCGAGCGCAGCGCCTGCAGCGAGGCCCGGCCCAGCGGCAAAACATCAAGGCCTGCGATCACCGACTGGCGGATCGTCTCGTCGAGCTCTGCCGCTCCGAGCAGCAGATCGCACAAGCCCGCCTCTCCCCCGCCCGGCGCAAGGCCGTGCAAGACCGGCTGCTCCGCATTGGCGTCGAGCAGCAGCACGGAGTGCCCATGTTGCGCCATCAGGATGCCAAGGTGGGTCAAGATCGTCGTTTTGCCTTCCTTGTCGTGCGTCGAGGTGATGACGATCGTGCGCACATCTTCCATCGTCAGCACCGGCAGCAGGTTGCGGTACAGATGCTGATAGCCATCCAGCACGCGACGGTTGCGCTTCGTCGGGTTCAACTTCAGCTGCGGCAGTTCGCTTGCTGCTGCGACATCTTGTTTCAGCCCCCACCAGCGCCGCTTCGGCGACCACGTGCCGATCTCGCCGATCGTCGCCAGCCCGGTCTCAAACTTGATCTCCTCGCGGCTCTTCATCGTCGGATCGAGGTATTCCCGCACACCAAACGCGCCGATCGCCGCCATCGTCGACAAGATCAGAGCGATCGCCACGTTCATCGTTACATTGGGAGCCGTTTTCGAAGACGTCTGCATCGTCGCCCGATCGACGACGACCACATTGTCGACCTGCATCAGCTGTCCGATCTTCAGCGTAAACACGCGGGCCAGTTCATTGGCGATCACGATCGCCGCTTCCCGATCCGGATAGGTGACGGTGATCGTGAAGATCGACGAGTCGGTGTTGTTGACGATCTTGATCTTCGTGCCCAGCTCATCGGGCGACATCTGCAGGTGCAACTTGTCGATCACCTCTTGCAGCACGAGATGGCTTTTGATGATCTCATTGTAGGTCTTGATCACCTTCTGGTTGGTCAACACTTCATTGAGCAGATATTCGGCCGAGATCGTCGGGTCGGTGTTGACGAGGAGCGCCGTCGTCGCCTTGTACGTCGGCGTCACCACGAACATGCTCAGGTAGGTCGAGGTGCCGACCGCAAAGCCGACGATCAAAACCAACAAGCCGAGGCGTTTCTTAACGGCATTGTAGTACTTTTTCCACAGATAGCCTAACATGCCGGTTACACCTCCTTATTTGCCTGCTCCGGTCACAGCCGTATGCGTGTTGAAAAACATCCAGACCGGCTCGGCAACGAGCGGGTTCATCAGGTTCGGTTCATCGACCACAAAACGCGCCTGAATCGACAGCTTGTCCTGCTCCGCCTTGTATTCGATCAGCTTCTTGACCAGCTTCGGGTCTTTGACTTCATCTGGGGCAAACCTCATCTCCAGCATCCGCACTTCGCCCGGCAGCCACTCGTCAAGCGGCCCTTCAATCGTTCCGTTAAAAACCACGCCTTCATAATAGTAGGCGCTGAGGACGATTCGCTTCGGCGTGAAATTGCGCAAATAGCCGTTGTACAAAAACATCTTTACGCTGACGGCACCGGTATCGTCCATCTGCAATTTGCTGTCGCCGGGGATAAATAGCAGATTGAAAAAACCGGAGACAAAATACCGCCCCGTCGGCATCGCCGCCAGGTGACTTTCCACGTCCCGGCGCTCTTTTTCTGACAATTCCTCGAGCTGTTTCTTGTTCCAGACCACCGTCTTTGGCAAAAAAGTGGTCACCGCATCGGCCGGTTTCGCCGGCTCCTCCGCGTCTTCGGAAACGACCGGCGGCTGCTCAACCGGCGCCGGAGCGGCTCCCTGCTTGAGGAAATACATGGCGCCGAGACCGATGTTGCCTAGCAGCGATGCGCCGATCAGCATCAGGAGCCAGCGCGGCAATTTCCAGCCCGCACTATGCTTTTTGACCACCTGCGCCCTGATGCTGCGCGGCGCTAACCGTTCCGCATCGGTCGGCAGGCTCAGCGCCCCTGCCTGCTCCTCGACAGCCTGAAGCGCTTCAAAAAATCCTGCCTCTTGTGAGGCGGAGCGGAGCTTGTCTTTACGCTCTTCAGTTCCCATCGTGCTACCTGCCCCTTTTCCGCTCTATAAATCAGAATCATCCCTGAGATTTAATGTTTTAAATCAAATTTGGTACTCCAGAACTATTGAATCGATTCTCGAAAGAATAAAATCATCTAAATCATAGGCAATAAGTCCTGCTGATGTCTTGACTTCGCTTTAATTATATCCTACTATGAAACTATCGTCATAGTCATAGTATAAAAAATCATCTATCATATGTCGAATTTTGTAAAATCCACACGAAATGGCAAACCGCTCGAAAGGGCGGGACGCAAAGCTGCGGGCCTACAGCGGGTGACCACTCGCCATGGCAGCCGGGTTGCCGAAGGGAGAGAGAATTGTGCGTTTCCGTTTACCTGTTTCATTGATGCTAGGCGTACTCGCCGGTTCGATGTCTGTCATGCTGAACGTGCCTGACATGATGTCAAACGCGGAAGGCATTGGATTCACACAGTCTGTTGCCCTTGAATCTGAACAACTGAAATCGTTCATGCAGCGTGACCACAACTTAGTCCTCGAACAGAATCGTTTTTATCAAGAGAACCGTGATCTGTTCGACAACTGGGAATTATTGCAACAACATTCCGAATTATTTTCCATTTATCAAGAAAAGCTCAATGAACTCTTTCAAGATAATATCCAACTGTTTTAACACCACGAATCTGACATCCGCCCTGTTGCCTTTCCGGCAACAGGTTTTCTTTTGATTATACATAAATAACAGCCCCTGTTCCATGAGGAGGACAGGGGCATTTTTGTCAAAAAACGGTCACTTTAATGAATCGCTTTTTTCTTAAAGCGTCCGCCCATCACGTCGGCGACATGCTCGATCGCGATAAAGGCAGCCGGGTCGTATTCGAGTACGATGTCTTTCAGCTTGGCAACCTCCAGCCGGGTGACGATCACGTAAAGCAGTTCTTTCGGTTCACCGCTGTAGCCGCCTTTGCCGTACACGTGCGTCACACCGCGCCCGAGGCGGTTGAGGATCGCTTCGGAGATGTCGTCCGGATAGTCGGAAATGATCGTGACCGATTTCGATTCGTCGAGTCCTTCGATGGTGATGTCGATCATTTTAAAGGCGATAAAATAAGCGATCAGCGAATACATGGCATGGTCCCAGCCAAAGACAAATCCGGCGCTGCCGAGGATGAACACGTTAAAAAACATCACCACTTCGCCGACGGAGAACCCCGACTTGCGCGAGACGAGGATGGCGACGATCTCCGTACCGTCGAGCGACCCGCCGTAGCGGATGATCGTGCCTACGCCGATGCCGATCACCACACCGCCGAACACGGTGGCGAGCAGCAGATCGTCTGTAAACGGACGTGCACCGTGCAACAGCGTCACGAAACCGGACATCAGGATCACGGCGATCAAGGTGGTAAACGCAAACGTGCGTCCGATCTGTTTGTAACCGACGAGTAAAAACGGCAGGTTGAGCAGGATCATGTAGATCCCAAACGGCGTGTTTGTCAAATAGGCCAGCAAGATGGAAACGCCGATGATCCCGCCGTCGATCACCGAGTTGGGGACGAGGAAGATCTCCAGCGCCACCGCCACCAGCAAGGAGCCGAGCGTGATGAAAAACAAGCGCTTCAGCTTGGCGGCAAGCGATTTCTTGCGGTGCGCGCGCCGGGTTGTGGTCTGTGCGTCCATAGGAGCCTCCTACAAGATTGATCCTCCTAATCGTTTCCTACTGCCCCCGTTTTATACCTAGCAAAAAGCACCCGGTCTCCTCGATGGCGAGCGGGTGCTTTTTATGTTTTGCGGACCAGGATCTGGCGTTCGCCGTGCTCCAGATGGGCATGAATCAGCAGGGCGGCCCGCTTTGCGTCACCGGCTGCGATCGCTTCGTACAGCAAACGGTGCTCGCGGATCGACGCTTCCGGGTCGGCAGCCGTCTCATGCGTGGCGCGCAAGGTGCTGCGCAGCGCTTCGGACAGCGTGTTCATCAGGTTGAGAAGCACGTTGTTGCCGGACGCTTCGGCGATGGCGATGTGAAACTGCAAGTCGCAGGCGACCTGCTCCTCAAGCGTATGGCGGGCTGTCTCCTGCCCTTCCAGCGCCTGCTTGATCCGCAGGAGCCCTTCCTCCGTCCGGCGCTCGCAAGCCGCCTGTACGGTGCCGGTCTCCAGCAGGCGGCGCATCTCCAACAGGTCGCGGAGGTTGCTGCGGCCAAGCAGGAGCGCAGCGTTCATCGGCTCGATGATCATCGTCTGCACGTCGATGCGCTGCACGAACGTGCCTTCGCCGTGGCGCAGGTCGATCAGGCCCATGCCGACCAGTGAAGAAAACGCTTCGCGCACCGCCGCGCGGGACACGCCAAACTGTTTGGCCAGTTCGGTCATCGGCGGTAGTTTGTCACCTGGGGCGAGCACGCCGTCCTCGATCATCCGCTTGATGTGGCGAGCCACCTCTTCATAGATCTTCGTCGGCTTGGTTTTGGACTTGGCTTTCGGTGTGGTTGGTTTGGCCGGTTTCGTATTCACAGGCGTACCTCGACTCAGATGAATTTTGATTTATTATATTATAACACGATGAAACTACCGAATGTAAGAAGCGAGGTGGCGGGCGATCATAGCATGACCGGCGTTATTCGGGTGGATCGGGCGGCGGAACGGGCGCAAAGCGTCTTCAATCCGGCCGTTGCGGTACCCGAAGATCAGCGCAGGCTGACTGCCTTCGAACCATTCGTGAACGGGTGCCAGCTCAGTGCCGAGGCGCTTGGCGCTGTCGGCGGTGCTCTTGTTGAGGGCGGCGACTCCTTCGACGGCGACGGGGGAGTTGGGGAACGGATTGTACTGGGTGCAGAGGATGATACAAGCCTTGCTGTGCTGGCGGACGGAGGCGACGATGCGCTCCATGTTGCTGCTGTAGCTTGCTAAGCGTCCTGCGATCGCCGTCTGCACGGGACGCCCCCCGACGACGATGCCGGCTGCGGCCTGCAGCAGATCGTTGCCACCAATCCAGATCGTGATGGTGGTCGAGTTGTGCAGCAGCCCGGCCGCCTCAGGTGCGACACAGCGAAGCGCGCTGCTCGTCCAGCCGTTCTGGGCGATCACGCCGAGCTTTGCCTCTTTGCCCCGCTCTTTCAGGCTGCGCATGATGCATGACGGGTACGCCAAGGACGGGGCAGATGCGTTCAGCCCGGCCGTGATCGAATCGCCCATGGCAGTATACAGGATCATAGTTTCACCTCCCCGCAGTTTTCCCGGATAGTAAAGCATATGACTGCACAGTCAAAACGGCGTGGACGAACGCCTGCTCCGGGGAAAAACGCAAAGACTCTGCCCGCCTAGGACAGAGTCTCTTTTTACACATGCGCGGCACCCGGTTCATGCCGAACGACTTGGCGCGGGCGATCGAGAACAGGCTGTGAATCTCCTGCTTCGCCAGCTCCGCTTCCAGCCCTGGCTGCCGTCCCCTTTTGGCTGCCGGTCAGTCGTTAAACACCCTTTTGTGAACGGCCCGCGTCCAGTCGTACAAGCCGTCGCTTTGGCTGCCTTGCGCAGCGTTCGTCAAGATGACTGACGTAAGTTTGCGCACCGGGTCGCACCACAGAGAGCAGCCGGTCGTGGAGAGCTGGCCGTAGGACAAGAGCGGCGCGCGCTCCCCGGCCGGACAGTCGGCCGCAGCCGTCTCCCAGCCGAGGCCGAAGCGCTGCCCCTGCCAGACGGCGTGCGAATTGACTGCGAGCGAGACCAGCGTGGTGTCCAGATAACGCTGGCGCTGGTGGATGCCTTTGCGCACCCACATCTCCGCATAGCGGGTCAGGTCGAGCGCTGTGGAAAACAGCCCGGCATGCCCGGCGACCCCATCCAGTCCGTAGAAGGCGTTCCCGTCCTGCGCTTCTCCGCACAGCACGTGGTCACGCCAAGGAAAGGAAGCGTGCCGGCCTGCCGCCACTACGCGCCGCTGCTCCTGCTCATTGCCCGGCTCCGTCACCGCGCACAACTCCGGCGGCAGGCCGTCCCCTTCGGCGAACGAGGTCTGGTACAACTCCAGAGGGCCAAAGACCAGCCGTTCGCAGACCTCCGCAAACGGGCGGTCCCAGATCCGCTCAAGCGCAAAGGCGAGCAGCATGTAGCCGAGGTCGCTGTTGATCAGCCGCTCGCCCGGCACCGCTTCCAGCGGCGTGTCGGCCATGGCGCGCAGATACGCTTTTACCCCGCGCGCTTCGAGGAACAGCGGCTTCCACGCCGGCAGACCTGACGCGTGCGACAAGAGGTGGAACAAGGTGATCTGTCCTTTGGCATGACGGTCGACGCCGGTGGCCAGCTCCGGCAGAAAACGGGCTACCGGGTCGACGAGCGTGCATTTGCCGAGCTGCACGGTGCGCAGCACGGCGGGCAGCGTCGCCACGACCTTGGTCAGCGTGGAGATGTCAAATCGTGTCTCGATCGACATGGCGCGCCCCTGCGCGGGGTCGGACTCGCCGTGCGCTTCGAAAAACAGCGGGTCGCCGTTGCGCGCCACGCAGACGACCGCGCCGGGGAACATGCCTTTGGCGACACCTTGCATGATCGTATCTCGCATTTTCTCGTCCCTCCCAAATGAATTACTAAGATCCTATGCGAGAGGGACGCCTGATAAAACAAAAACCTCGTCCCCCGGCAAGCGGCGGGGACGAGGTGGGCAAGCGCTTAGAACAGATCGTCGAGCGTGTCTTCGAGACGCTCCAGCTCAAACTGCTCCAGCCGTTTCTCCGGCTCGGTGACAAACTGTTCGAGCACATAGAGGAACTGGTTCAGCAGGCGGTCGATCGTGTCGACGGTGAATCTTGCGTTGTTATAGTTGGTGCGGACCCAGAGATGGTCGCCTTTTTCAAACACTTCGACATGCAGGTCGAACGGGTAGCGCTCCTCATTCAGGCTCATCTGGTCGCGGAGCAGCTCTTCATAGGCGAACTGCTCGGCAGTGAGGTCATGGAGCTTGAAGCCACCCGTGTGGACGTTTTGCCCGACCAGCACGATCGAATAGAGCGGATCGCTTTCCGGACGGTGCGGGCGCAGGTCTTGCACGAGCAGGTCGTACGGATAATCCTGGTTCGCGTACGCTTCCAGAGCGATCGTCTTCGTGCGCTCCATCACCTGTTCTGCGCTCGGGTTGCCCGACAAGTCGGTGCGCAGCGCCGCCGGGTTGACGAGGACGCCGATCACCGGCTCCAGCTCCGGGTTGGTGCGGCCGGTCAGCGGCGAGCCGACCACGACGTCGGTCGTGCCCGAGACGCGGGACAGCCAGATGTTGAACGCCGCCACGACGGCGAGGAACGTGGTGGTGCCCTGCTTTTGCGCAAGCTTGCGCACGTTTGCGGTCAGCTCCGGCTCGACCGTCGTGTGACGCGTGAGCATCGGCTCCGGGCGCTCCACTTCGTCCGGCGCAAAGTCGTGCGGCAGCTGCGGCGGCGAACCGGCACCGGCCAGACGCTGCAGCCAGTACGCCTTTTGCTCGTTCATGTCGCCGTCGGCGAGCGACAGCGTCTGCCACGCGGCGTAGTCCACATACTGCAGCGCATCCGGAAGTTCCGGGTCGATGCCTTCCACCGCCGCTCTGTACAGCGCGGCGAAGTCGTTCATGTAGACGTTCGAAGACCAGCCGTCATAGACGATCGCATGCGTCGAGCGCACCCAGAGCGCTTTCGTCCCGGTCAGCTTGATCAGCGCCGAGTAGAACAGCGGGCCGTTGATCAGGTCGAACGGCGTGCGGTAGACGCGGCCGAGATGCTCGGCCAGCTTCGCCTGCTGCTCCGCTTCGGACAGCATCGAGAGGTCTTCGAAGCTGCACGGCACGTCAAGGTCGTCGCGCACCACCTGATACGGCACGCCTTCCGCTTCGAGGAACGTCGTGCGCATGATCGTGTGGCGCTGCACCAGCTGTGCATACGCCTGCAGGAACGCTTCGACGTTGAGCGCGCCATGCAGTTCGCTTACCATCAGCGGGCCGTACGCCGACTCCGGATGCATCACATAATCGAACCAGAAGCGCTGCTGGGCGTTGGACAGCTCATAGCGGTCGCGCTTGGGCGCTTTTTTGACCGGTTTGAGCCGGCCTTGCGCACCGCTGTTGCGGACTTCATCCACGCGCTTGGCGAGGCCGGCGACAGTCAGCGTCTCAAACAAGGCGCGCAAAGGCAGCGCAGTGCCGAGCTCGCGGTTGACGCGGGACATGATGCGGGTCGCATCGAGCGAGTGTCCGCCGAGGTCGAAGAACTTGTCGTAGACGCCGACCTCTTTCAGGCGCAGGATCTCCTGCCAGATGTTCGCGATCGTCCGCTCCGTCTCCGTGCGCGGCAGGATCAGCGCCCCTTCGAGGTCCGGGCGATCTTCGCCCGGATCGGGCAGCAGCTTGCGGTCGAGCTTGCCGCTGACGGTGGTCGGCAGGGCGTCCATCGCCACGAAGCGCGCCGGAACCATGTACTCCGGCAACAGCGCCAGCATGTGTTCGCGCAGCCCTTCGGTCGACGCGGTCAGGCCCGGCTCGGACTCGTAGTAGCCGACGACATAGTAGCCGTTCGGACGCTTGTGTGCGACGACGGCGCATTCCTTGACCGCCGGATGGGTGACCATCACCGCTTCGATCTCCGCCAGTTCGACGCGTTGGCCGCGCACCTTGACCTGATCGTCACGGCGGCCGAGGAACATGATCGAGCCGTCGGCGCGGTAGTAGCCGCGGTCGCCCGTCTTGTACACCACTTCGCCCGGCGCAAACGGGTGTGGGAGAAACGCTTCCGCCGTGCGCTCCGGGTTGTTCAGGTAGCCGCGGGCGAGGCCGATTCCGGCGAGGTAGAGGTCGCCCGGCACGCCGACCGGCACCGGCTTGAGCTGCCCGTCAAGGATGTAGACCTGGTTGTTGTCGATCGGACGACCGACAGAGACGATGCCTTCTTCGTGCGCATCCGCTTCGGTCACCTCGTGGCAGGTCGAGTCGATCGACACTTCGGTCGCGCCCCACTGGTTGAACAGTCCTGCCTGTGGCAAGCTGTGCAGGAACGAGCGGACGAGATCGGCGCGCAAAGCTTCCCCGGACGAGATCACCACGCGCAGCGCGTTCAGCTGCGCGCGCTTCTCTTCCGTGACCGCGTCAAGGAACAGGGAGAGCATCGACGGCACGAACTGCAGCACGGCCGTCTCATAGCGGACCGCCGCGTCCATGATCGCCAGCGGGTCTTTGTGCAGCTCCGGCTCCAGCATCGCGATGCGGGCGCCGACCATCAGCGGCCAGAAGAACTCCACCGCCGCATCGTCGAAGGTCAAGGTCGTTTTTTGCAAAAGAGTTTCGGACGCCTGCAAGCTGTAGCGGCGCTGCATCCAGTTCATGCGGTTGACCCAGCCGAAGTGTGTCGAGCAGACCCCTTTCGGCTTCCCGGTCGAACCGGAGGTGTAGTAGATCGAGACGAGATGCTCCGGCTGCACGTCCACGTCCGGCTTGGTCACCGGATGTTTCGCGATCTCCGCCGCATCCCCGTCGACAAACACGTAGCGGACCGCGCCCTGCGGCAGCTTGTCGGTCAAGCTGGACTGCGAGAGGCAGACCGGCGCCTGCGCGTCTTCGAGCACCTGTGCCTTGCGGGCCGGCGGAGCGTCGGTGTCGAGCGGCAGGTAGGCGCCGCCCGCCTTCAGCACGGCGAGCAGGGCGGTGACCATCTCGACGGAGCGCTCCACCGTCACGCCGACCGGCACATCCGGGCCGACGCCAAGCGCGCGCAGGTGGTGCGCCAGCTGGTTGGCCTGACGATCCAGTTCGGCATAAGTCAGCGTCCGTTCGCCGAAGATGACGGCGGTGTTGTCCGGCGTCTTCTGCACCTGCTCCTCAAACAATTGGTGCAAGCAGAGCTCGGCCGGATAGTCGGCCGCCGTGTCGTTCCAATCGCTAAGCAGTTTGCGCTCTTCTTGCTGCGACAGGAGCGGCAGGTCGCCGATGCGCGCTTCCGGCTCGGCGATGACGCCGCGCAGCAGGTTGATCCAGTTTTGGATCATGTGGTCGATCGTGTCCGCTTCCCAGAGGTCGGAGTTGTACTCCCAGTTCACGGTGATGCCTTCGTCTTTCAGCTCGCCTTTGCCGCGCACGCCAAGGCGCTTCGAGTGGCGCGGGATGACCATGATGTTCATGTCAAATTTCGCCGAGCCGTTGTTCAGCCCCTCGTGGATGAACATCTCCACGCCCGGGATCTCCAGCTCCGGCATCGGGGTGTCGTGCATCGAGAACATCACTTGCATCAGCGGGTTGCGGTTCAGGTCGCGTTCGATGCCGAGCGCACCGATGACTTTGTCAAACGGCACGTCCTGGTGGTCGTACGATTCCATCGACGCCTGGCGCACCTGCTCGACGATCGCTTTGAACGTCGGGTTGCCGCCGAGCTGCGTGCGCAGCAGCACGTTGTTGACGATCATCCCGATCAGCCGCTCCGTCTCTTTCAAGCGGCGGTTGGCGATGCCGGTGCCGACGAGGATGTCCTCCTGACCGGAATAGCGGTACAAGAGCACGTTGTACGCCGCCATCAAGGTCATGAACAGCGAGACGCCGTTCTTGCGCGAGAACTCGCGAACGCCCTGGCAGACTTCGTACGGGATCTGGAAGCGGAACGCCGCCCCTTTGAAGCGCTGCACCGCCGGACGCGGATGGTCGAGCGGCAGTTCGAGAATTTCCGGCGCCCCGGCCAGTTTTTCCTTCCAATAAGCCAGTTGGCGGTCGCCTTCCGGGCCTTCCATCATCTCGCGCTGCCAGTCGGCAAAGTCGACGAACTGGATCTCCGGCTCCGGCAGCGGCGATGCGTCACCCGTCAGGTACGCATTGTAGATATGCACGAAGTCGTAGAGGAAGACGGAGAACGAGAATCCGTCATGAACGAGATGGTCTTCCACATGGAGCAGCGTGTGCACGTCTTTTTCCAATTTGAACAATGTCCAGCGCACCATCGGCAGTTCGTCGAGCTTGAACATCTTTTTGATCTCCACGTCGACGACCGCGTCCATCTGCGCTTTCTTTTCAGCTTCCGGCAGCTCGTGCAGGTCGAGCACGCGCAGTTTGACCGGCTCATACGGCATGACCACTTGCGCCGGTTCGCCGTCATACGCCTGGAACGTCGTGCGGAAGATCTCATGACGGCGCAGAATCTCGTTTAGCGTGCGCTCCAAGACCGCCACGTCAAATTCGCCTTTGAACGTCAGCAGGCAGGACGCGCTGTAGGACAGGTTGTCCGGAAACAGCTCGCGCAGGAACCAGATGCGCTCCTGTGCGTACGACAGCGGCATGCGCTCGCGGCGCGGACGCTTGGTCAGCGGGGTGAGCGTTTCGACCGGCGCGCTGCGCAGCTCGGCAAGCTCTTCGACCAGCTCGGCGACGGTCGGCTTCGCAAACAAGGTGTTCAGCGGCATCTCCACGCCGAACAGCTCGCGCACGCGCGCCACCACTTTGGTGGCGAGCAGCGATTCGCCGCCCAGTTCAAAGAAGTGGTCGTGCACGCCAACCTGTTCCACGCCGAGCACGTCGCGGTAGATCGCAGCCAGCGCCGCTTCCTCCTCGTTGCGCGGCGCGACGTACGCTTCATCATGCAGCGCGCGGTCGGCCGCATCCGGCACCGGCAACGCCCGGCGGTCGATCTTGCCGTTTGGCGTCAGCGGCAGTTCGGGGAGCATGGCAAACGCGGTCGGCACCATGAAGTCGGGCAGGCGCGCGGCGAGATAGCTGCGCAGGTCGCGCACCGAGATCGCCGCGCCGTCCTTCGGCACCACATAGCCTGCGAGGCGTTTGACGCCCGGCGTATCTTCGCGGTCGATCACCGTCGCCGACAGCACGTCGGGATGGGCGAGCAGCGCCGACTCGACTTCGCCAAGCTCGATGCGGAAGCCGCGGATCTTCACCTGATGGTCGATCCGGGCGATGTATTTCACCCGTCCGTCCGGCAGATAGCAGCCCAAGTCGCCCGTCTTGTACAGGCGCGGCGCGATGCCGTCAGCAAACGGATTGGCCACAAATTTTTCCTGGGTCAGCTCCGGGCGGCCCAGATAGCCCCGCGCGAGACCCGCCCCGCCGATGCAGATCTCGCCCGGCACGCCGACCGGAACGGGCTGCATGTTTTGGTCGAGCAGATAGACGATACCGTTGATCAACGGACGGCCGACCGTCACCGCTTCCTCCGGTTGGCAGACGCCGATCAAAGCGCCGACCGTGCCTTCCGTCGGACCGTAGCCGTTGACAAACGTACGGGTGGACGCAGACCATTTCCGCACCAGTTCCGCCGTGCACGCTTCCCCGACCGACACCACCACCTGCAAGTGCGGCAGTTGGTCTTCCGGCAGCAGCGCCAGCACAGACGGCGGCAAAGCGACATGGGAGACCTGCTCGCCGTTCAACAGCTCCACGAGGCCCGGCCCCGGCATGATCTTGTCTTTCGGAGCCAGCAGCACGGTGCTGCCGTGCATCAGCGCCGGGAAGATCTCCGCGACCGACGCGTCAAACGAAAAGGCGGCGAACTGCAGCATGACCGACTTATCATCGAGGAAAAAGCGTTCCGCCAGCGCCGCTGACATGTTGCAGACGCTGCTGTTTTCGATCATGACGCCCTTCGGCTTGCCGGTCGAACCGGACGTGTAAATTACGTATGCCAAGTTGTCCGGCTCGACCTCATAATCCGGGTTGTCTGTGCTTTCCTTGGCGATTTCCGGCCAGTCGCGATCGAAGCAGATCTTCCGCTCCACCGGCACGGTGACCGCATCTTGCAGGTGTTCCATCGTCAGCAGCAGTTGCACGCCGGCATCTTCCACCATATATGCGAGACGCTCCGCCGGATAGGACGGGTCGAGCGGCAAATAGGCGGCACCCGCTTTCAAAATGCCGAGGATGCCGACGAGCAGCTCCACCGAGCGGTCGACGCAGAGCCCGATCAACTGCTCCGGCTGCACCCCTTGGCTCCGCAACGCGCGTGCCAACTGGTTGGCGCGGGCGTTCAGTTCAGCATAGGTCACGCTGGTGCCTTCAAAGCGCAGCGCAGTGCGCGTCGGTGTTAATTCGACTTGCTTTTCAAACAATTTATGAATCACATCATGAGCTAGAGGAACGGCCGGACCTGACGTCCACGTTCTGAGCAGTTGCTCGCGCTCCGCTTCGGTGATCAGGGGCAGCACGCCGATCGGCTGTTGGCTGTCGGTCAACGCTGCCTGCAGCAGCACTTGGAAATGACCGCCCATGCGCTCGATCGTCTCTTGCGCAAACAGCTCGGCGTTGTAGGACAGGATGAGCACCAGCCCCTCCGCTTCTTGACGGGAGATCAGCGCCAGATCGTAACCTTTCGCCTCAGGCAGCACGCCGTCCAACGCGGCCAGCACCTGCAGGTCGGCCGCGTCGGCGACAACTGCTGCCGACTGCGCCTGCTCTACGTCAGTCTGCACCGACTTCAGCAGCGCGGCAAACGATTGCTCGAAGCTCAGTTCGCCATACAGCAGACGCGCTTTTCCAGCAGCATCGACCAGGCCGATCGGCAGTTCATCCTGGCCCGAATAGCGGGCCAGCAGCGTTTGAAAGGACGCCAAAAGCAGAGCGGAGGCAGTGACCCCTTCACGGGCGGACGCTACGGTCAGCGCTTGCGAAAACAGTCCCGGCAGTGCAAACCGCACTTCCGCTTCCTGAAAAACAGCGGTTGCAGGACGCGGGCGATCCACAGGCAATGTCAGCAGAGGAATCTCGGAAACTCGTTCTTTCGTGGCATTTTGGACCAGCACGTGTACTCTCAACTCCTTAAATACTATGACTTTCTTAATATGAATCCTATCAGTAGTAATAGAATGGAGTCAATAAAAAAAAGCCTCGTTCATATTGAACGAGGCTTTTACAGTTGCGGACTGATACTTAGTCGTCCGAGCCCAAGTTGATGCCGAACAGACGCAGCACGAAAAGGAACAGGTTGATGAAGTTCAGGTACAAGTTCAGCACCGCCATCGGCACCATCTCTTCCGGCACGCCGTGGCGTGCGATGTTGGAGATGTCGTACAAGGTGAAGCCGATGAAAATGAAGATGCCAAGCAGCGTGAAGCCGAGGTACATCGTGCCACCGAGCGGGAAGAACATGTTCCACAGGGACAGGCCGATCAACGCGATCAGGCCGACCATCAGGAAGCCGCCGAGGAACGAGAAGTCAGCTTTCGATTTCCAAGCGTACAGAGCGGTCGCGCCGTATGCGAGGGTGGAGACGCCAAATGCGGCCATCACCATGTTGCCGCCGATGCCCATCGTGTAGTGAGCGAGCACCGGATACAGCGTGATCCCGCTGATAAAGGTGAACAGGTAGAGGAAGGTGTAACCGACGCGGCGTTTGCGCATAAACATCGCCACGATCAGCATCCCGATTTCAACAATCGCCAGCGGCAGGAACAGCGCGGTCGGCACCTGCGTGCCTACGATTGTGCCAATCAATGCGAACAGAAGGCTCAGGAAGAACATCGGCAGCACGCGATTGATGCCAACCGTACGACTTCCGGAATAAGACGGATTCATGACATGACACTCCTTTCAAATATCTCTACAACATTATACAACCTTATACGCAGAAAAAGAAATTAAGTTTCAGACAACTGACTGGAAAAGAAAGAGACCTCCAAACGTGATCAGAACTGTGACCCACACGATGGACACTTTGAAAAAAGTGAATTTCTTGTGGGTCATTTCTGTTTATAATCAGACTATCGAAAAAGAACGAGAGGTTCAGAACATGAGGAAAAGACATCGATTCACCGACCATGAGATGCGGCGTCTTGAGGCAAACCCGAATGTGGCATATGTAACGGACAAAAGTATTACTTACTAGCCATCGTTCAAGATCGCTGCCGTTAGAGCGTATGCATATGGTAAAAAAACGATAGATATTTTCCTCGATGCAGGCTTTGACCTGGACACCATTGGTCATCAGAAGCCAAAGAGCTGCCTTAAGCGTTGGCATGATGTATTTGAAGCTCATGGGGAGGCAGGACTTCTCGAAGAGAGATGCGGAAAAGGAAGCACGGGGGCGAAAGCCAGCCGTTTATGTATCAGCAGAAGAGAAACTAAAACGTGCGGAAGCGCGGATCAAACTGCTTGAGGCGGAAAACAATTTCTTAAAAAAGCTCGACGCGCTCGAAAGAGATGCTATGGAGAGGAAACGCTGACACCCTTCGAGCGCAATAGTCTCATCAATCTTACGATTCGTACGCATGGTTTGAAACGAATGACACGACTTTTATGCAAACTGTATGGCGTCAGCCCGAGCGGCTATTATCGGTGGCTAGGTTCTGAGGAGGATCGACAAATTCGAGAGAATGCAGATAAATGCGACTTTCTCCTCATCAAAGCTCACATTGACCGGTTCCTTGGAAAAGCTGGTGCTTTGGTTATCAAAATGCAGCAGTTCCCATTGCGGGACATTGATTGTTTGAAACCAGCTTCCCTGATCCGTTCAAGAAGCGAGAGATGGGTATAGTGTTCGCCTTGGTCTGAGTGTAAAATGGCTTCAGGATGGATGTTTCCATCAAGTCGTTCGAGCAGCCGGTCAATGGTTTGTTGCACAAATTGAGGGAAACACGTTACGTGATGATTCAAATGACGCACGAACGTGCTCCCTTTTCTGGAATTTATTCTGCCCGTTTGGGTCAAACCTGAATCCCTGATTTTCCGTGGAGGAGCTCATATTATTTAGAACACCCCAAAAGATGGAAAGCTTTTCTGCTGCGGTTGGGCCAGTGCCAATGCTCTTTTTTCCTGTTTTTTGCCTTCGGCAAACAGTTTACGAATTATATCATATAGATTCTGAGTTCCTTTTTAGAACAGTTCAGAAACCTTTTCCTGCAGATTTTGAATGCTTAACTCCGCCATCTTTCGTGATTCCCGCTCAGCTGTTCCCACAAGTCGAAGATCATCTTCATGGGCTTTGATATGTCCTTGGATTTCTTCGATCCCTTTATGTATTACATTATGGCAAAGATCAAGATAGCGGATTACTAGGCGGTCGAAATCAGCCATTTTCGACACGGCTGATTTTAAACTGATCAGTGCAGAATGATGATGCGCGGTTTGAATGACTTCTTTGAGCGGTATGCCAAACAAGCTTTCCTCCCATAAGGTTTGTACGCTCTCCTGAACCTCCACAGCATCCTCGATATACTTCTGCCATCGTTTCCCCATCGCCTCTTCCGCGAAATCGACGACCCCCCCCATGCTGCTCAAGGTCAGGCAATTCCCCGTAAGCGCTCTCCAAGTGTTCGGCTTAATAAAATCCCCCCTACAGAGCTTCCAGCCATTGGTCGGTCTGTGCAGAGGTAAGGCTGCGCTTGTGTTTCCCTTTCGAATCTTTCAACAAATCTGGCGTTGCCTTCAATTCCTCCCAAAATGATTGCTGCTTTTGAAGCAAACGCAACACTTCTTGGCGTGTTGTTTCGATAAATTAATCGTGCATCTCAAACTCCCCCTCAGACTCTGTGTCAGGAGCGAAGAGAGGCTCCCGTACAATTCCAGAGAACCTCTTTTCAGTTTCCTTACCGGTCATGCCGCTCTAAATACTCGTGCAAGGCACGAATAATACCGGAACTGCCTTTGCCCTCTGGATAAATCGGTTGCCTGCCTCTGGTCGAATAACGATCTGCAAGTGAGACTGTCGCAGCGTGTTTGGCACTCTGCCACGAGATGATCAACAGGTCCGATGCATCTGCCAATGTCTCCAGAGAAGCCGTGTTGACCTTCGAATGGTCGACAATAAATTTTGAGTCAGGCGCGTGGGACTGGATCATAGATTCCACCTTACGGGCGACTTGACGGGTTAACGTATACAGCCCGACAGTCCGTCCGGAAAGCTTGGCCCAAATAGACACTTCCCGTTTCAAGTCTATTCTGTCAAGGTCAAATTCCTGAACCAGTGCCGGCCACGCGGCCTCCATCCCAAAATCCTGATACAGTAGTTTTAACAACTCCCACTGCGTGTAAGATACATGCCGCTTGTATTGCCGAAACTTCTCGGTAATGAGTTGCAGATACTCTACGCGAAGTTCACGTCTCGGGCACTGGTTGAGAAAAATCATTTCCAGATATTCCATTGCCCAGTTGAGATGCGGGAAATCACCGTAATCCGTAAACATGTCGACGGCGGCGTACAACACTGTTTCGTATACCGAATCGCTGATGTTTGTTTTTAAAAGCCCCTCCGTCAACTCGTAGAGCAGATAGAAATCATTGACATGCCCATTAGTGCTGAGTATGATCCACTCAATCAGCTTCAAATACACGGGCTGAAGTCGTTCATTCGGCCAGCGGGGATCCCGTTTTAGCAGCTCAAGCGCATGCGGCACGGCTGAAAATACCAGGTCTTGCGTCTCCTTCTTGTTGAAACAACGATCCATACCGTCAATGAAACGCTGCATATGATCGGCCGAATTAAGCAGTTCTCCCTCAGGCCAATCGGCAGGGTTGAGATACACCAAATCAAAAAACTTCACCTGTTGCTGGTTTTCCACACGCTCCAGCCAGTCAAGCCAGCCAGAAGGAGGCGCTTCTTCCTCCGTATCATTCGCCGGAAAAATTTGCTCAAGGAGGCTCTGCAGAGTCTTCGAAGATTTCAGTTGTTGATGTTCCTCTACCGACAATTGCCCCATCATCTCTGACACATATTCGCGCGCTTCAGTCGTGCGTAGCTTAAAGGCAATCTGAATGCCATACTGAACCGCCTCCAGATTGCACCGCGTCGGTTTCAACCATCGCAGTGCCGATTCATAGGAACCGATGCTGAAGTCTGCCTGCGCTTTCTCCATTTCGGTCATATGATGAGGGGGCAACTCTTGAGGCAGAAATTGAGACACTGCTTCAAGGAACTGCCTGTCTTTGGCATCAAGACTGGGGGTCGCAAGTATTTCGTTGCACAAAAGCAACTGAACAGGCTGTACTGCCACCGCGCGCAGCATGAAACTTTTCAGCGCTTCAGGGCTTTGCATTTGCCCGCGATGCGTGTAAAGGGCACCAAATTGCGGCCAAACTTCATCACGAAACACATCCAGAACTTTTGCGGGCTGATGCTCCCACTTGGCCAAGAAATGATGGTACACCGCTTGAATCAACGATTCTGTCACACGCTGCGGACGTTTGAGCGCCAACAATGTACCCATCTGACGGAGTTGCACCACTTCATCCCACTTTTCCATTCCGGTCAACATATGAACCCGCAAAAACAGGAGATTGTCCGCGTTTACGTAGTGGCGGGCTTTCAATTCGTTCAGCAACTCTTCTGCCGACGAGCGCTGTCCCACTTGCACCGCCACATAGAAGTCCCGTAACAACCGCCCTACCGTTTTCGAGACATCCACTTTCTGGGAGGATTTTCCCTTTCTCCAGAGTTGACCCATCAAGACCACAGTGGCAGTTATTTCCGCCGAGTTCCCATGAAACCGATAGTATCGTCCTTCTGTCAGCCCATTGACCATCTGATCAAAAGCAAGTGAGGGGTTAGGAACTGCACGCCGTCCTTGAAAATCGGAATATGAAACTCCTATGAAACTCTGCAATTGCTCTCCCAGCCATTGCATGTCCTCCTCAGAAAAAGCGACTCCGTACCAATAGACCCTGTTACCGTCGAGCGGTTTAAAGGGCAGTATTGTAGGTTGCGGCGGATCTTGGGCAATCCGGCTCGTGAAGTACATCAACTCATTTTGTTCAAGCCTTTTCAACGTGATACCGTTAAAAGCCGGATCGTAAAAACGGGAGAACCAATCTTTCCGGGGGTTGCTCATCGGATGCTTCCCCCCCATTTCGTTTCGAGATGGTTGCGGTTGGTCGCCACTTCAGCAGCATCTGTAGTAAAATGAATCTTCTCTTCGTTTATCGTGATTCCCGAGTACGTAAAGTTCATGGAGCCGCTCAGAAAATATCCATCTCCAAGCAGCCCTTTCACATGCAGCAATGCGCTTGTTTTCATCATCAGCCTTGGATCATTGTCGCCAAAACGCCCGCGCATCGACGCTAAAAAGGGGCGCGTGTAAACATTATCTCTGGATATGATGTGAACATGTGTATTGTTTTCCACCATGCGCGAAATAACTTCGGACAATCTGAGTTTACGATGCGGCCAGTGTGGTTCAAAGGTGAAAAACTGACCGCCCCGATTGTCCAGAATGTCGATGTCATAGATCCACGGTGAGACGAGCCAGAGTGACCGGCTCGGCCGTACCAACTCTGCGGTAAACAAGGACTGCAGCAGTTCACCTGCTTCTCGTGTTGAGTTATGGGTGTAAATGATGCGGGGCTGATATTCACTCATTGAATCGCCTCCCGTAAATCAAGCGCCACAAGGTAATGATCGCCTTCCCGCTGCAAACCTTCGACTCGCGGATAGAGGTGCAGGTACTCGATCTCAATCGGATTGACCAATAATTGAAGGATCGCATGACGCAACTCTTCATGTTGGGACAATAACGCGCGCAATCGTACAGTCCCGCAGTTGAGCAGCGCATCCCCGATTTTCTTCATACGGTCCGGGTCAGAGAGATCGACCGTCACCCCTCCGGAGACATCTCGCAACAGAAGCATTCGCTCCGCTTGAATATCTTCCACATATGGATTATACGAACTGAGGTTCTTTGAGCGGATTGAGTTTCCTCTCGCCCAGATCAAGCTGTAGATCAACTGATAGCGCCAATTTTCATCGTCAACCAGATTGGAATCGATGTGTGCGAGGGCTGCCTGAAAACGGTCATAGATTTGCGAACTTGCACTGGCAACGTACGCAAATACGCGCGCATCCAGTTCTACGCCAAGCCGGGCTTCTTCCGCGTTCCATGTTTCAATCAGGTCATACAAAAGTTGGTCGGATTGCCTGGAGCTTGCCGGTTTGAGAATTCGATTGAAAATCGAACTCATCACCGTATGAGTGGTAAGCGTTCCCCTGTCTTGCAGATTATTTTGCAAGGTCTGCAAAGCAAGTTCCTGCTCTCGATAGTTCTCCGCCAACCGCACTTCTTCGAGAAGGTTTGCCGTTTCTTGATCGTGAATTGCAAGATGCAGCGTACGAGACAATTCAGTGTCTGCCAATTCAAAATCTGAGGGGCCAAGTGCGCTTTCAACCAATCGAAAAAAACGGCGCGGATCTTCTTGATACCCGCGAATCACCTCTTCGATTACGCCCCCGCCACCTGAAGTATTTTCAGTAATCCAGATGTCATGCCGTTCATTAGGGTTCTCCGCTCCTCCTAGCGGCGAACTCCCCCCACTTATATCTAATCGCAAATCCTCGCTGCCAAATTCGGAAGCGAGTTCTTTGCAGGCTTGAAGTACTGCGCCCCCCAATGTAGCCAGCCATCGCTGCTCAGCCCACTCTTGCCAACGATGGTCTGGACGATCCCATAAAACGGTCGCCAGTTCATGCAGCACCACAAAGACAACATCATGTTCCAGTACCTTCTTCATCCTTTGATGCGACCGAGAAAGCAGCTCATCATCCGCCTCATCCAAATCGTCATCCCGCTCCCCATCTGCCGCTTCATCGAGCCGAACAGATCGAAGCACGACCGCGAAGACCTTATCGAGTCCACCTCTCCAATTCGCCGTATTCCATTTGGAATTGGCTTCTACCAACGAGCATTGATCTTTGCTTGCCGTTGCGATCAACCCGTCCAGATAAGCTTCACTAAGCAAGTCACGCGCAAAGATATCCGTTACCTTAGACAGCCGTTCATCTTGCCGCACCAAGTGGCGAAATAGCGCTGTGCGATAAGAACGAACCGTGGCTTCGTCGTGTTCTCCCGGGAGCAGCAATGGCTTGTTCGGCAGTTGGTACTGAATCCGGATTGCATCAACTTCTTGCGAAAACCCAAGCGCCACAGGCTGCTCTTCGCTAGAATAGCGAATGCGAGAAATCACCTCTTTCCCGTCTTTCATTCGAATCGTAGCGTCCGACCCCAAAGCAAAGCGGCGGACGGTCACCGGGGATTGATCGGTGTGCGTATAAAACTGAATCCCTTGCACATATTTCAACCACGGCGATCCTGCGGGAAGTTCTGCAGATAGACCCGATGCAACGTCAGGTCCTTGCCGGAGCAAAACGGCTGGAAAAATTTGCGTTTTCCAGATCAGAAACGCATTGGAAGTTGTTTTGACTTCTCGTGGCACCAGAGCAGGCTTGATCAATAATGGACGAAGGGCACGAACCGATACTGTTCGACCGTCCGTTTCATATTGGTACTCCCCCAGTTCTTCTGTTTCTGGATAGAATTCCTGCATCTCCAGATACTGTGCCTCTTCTGTGTTCTCAAAGGAAGGCGGTTGAACCCAATGGCTTACTCCACTGCGGTGGATGCCGAACCGCCGAGTAGCGCGTCCCGGCGCGAACGATTTCAACGCAGGCAGAATCTGCATGTCATGCCTTTCCCCTCCACTTTTCCGTTTTGAATCTAATGGCAATTCGATCAAGACTTCTGGCAAGCTCAAATCGCTAAACAACGTCGACGGGATAAACTCCGGAAGCGGAGAGTCTGACACCCATAATTCCATGCTTTGATCGTATCGTTTCCAACCTTTGCGCAGACGGCGCAGCATCGTCGGCAACACATGAAGCATGAGAGAACGCGGCGACTCCCAAAACAGCGCGTCCGCCTGTTCATCCGAGATATTCAAGGCTGCACGAAGATGCGTTTTAAACTCCTCACGCGAATGAGGCCGGTCCAACAAACTTGCCACTGTATCCGCGATTAACTTCTGTACTTTCTCCGCCCAATCTCGGACATTCGAATCAGTCGCCCCTGAAGCCGGTTGGGACAGATTGAACCAGACATTTGAATTATTGACCTCAATCACTTCGGACAAATAGTCCATCAAGCAGTAAACAGCCTGCATGCGCAAAACATAGCGATTATGGATCGGGAGATCGCGCCGCTGCAGTTTCGGATCAAAAATCGCCTCGTAGAATTGGTACGATGTTCGGTCTCTGCCATAGTCGGACAGCACCGTGATCGTCCAGGGCCGCATGCTCCGCTTACGTCCTGCCCGACCTTTTCGCTGTAGGAAAGACGCCATATCCAAAGGAGCTTTATGCTGAATCACCGCCCCGACAAATGGATCGTTATACCCGACCTCCAACGAAGCCGTAGCAACAATAACATCGGCATTGGGATTCACGCCTTTGTCCTGTGAACTGGTGCGTCCAATGTCGAGTTTGTGAGATAAATCGTGCCCGATTTCCAATGGAAAGTCCCAGAGTTGCCCTTCCTGTGCCCGTTCAGACTCCTCGTGTGGCATGGCATGCTTGTTTCGGTCACGCAAACGCGCCAAAGTGTCCTTTTTGCGTCTCGAGTCTTGTCCTTCGGCATCCTTTAAATCATCATACAGCCGATTCGTAACGTCTAAGTCGTCCGTAAATACAAAAACGCGTTTGCCGTTCCAGCCATTCGACGGATTCTCCCAATCCACATCGAGCATCCGGCGCATCAGCATGATCGTCTGGATGGTGGTGGAGAGCAGCGATGCGTTTGACGTCGGGTCCCCGCGCAAGATCAATTGATACTCGCGCCCTTCCTGAATCAGCGGATCATCATGCATATCGACTGCAGTCACCTGTTCCAACCCGAGACCCGTCAATTGAGCAAAGAACTGAACGGGCTCCTCCAGGGTTGCCGACAAGCCTGTGAAGTGTACCGGCTTGGTGACCGCATTGTGCCAACGGCGGATCAGCAAGGCAACCTGCGCGCCGTGCACACCCGTGTACGTATGCACCTCGTCGAGCAGCATGAAACGAACCGGGTGTTCCGCGCCAATGCCGATCACACGGTGATACTGTTTGTTGCTCATCAAGCGATTCAGCATCTCGGTGGTGGTAAACAGTACATCAGGCTGATTGTCTCTCATCCGCTCTCGCGTCAGCACGATTTCATCCGATTCAATCCTCTTGGCGCATTTTCTTTGGGTACAGGATAAAGCTTCATATCCCCTCACAGCATCCTGCTTTATCCACACCATCTCCGACCCGCAATCCGGGCAGATGAAATAAGGGCAGAGGTATCCCTGATATTGCTGCTCATCCTTCCATTTTATCTGTTTATGGTTTTTCGGAGTGTCCCCATAGAAAGCTCCAATCAGCAATTTGCGTCCGGAAGTCTCTTTCAATCGTGCATCCAGTTTCCGCGCCTCTTCGTAGGTCTCCATAAACTGATCCTTTAAGAGTTCACTCCGCGGATAAAGCGCAATCGCCTTTGTATAGGGCTTGGGCTGTTGCTCAATCTGATCAGCAATAGAGGTTAAAGCCGGGAGATAGAAGGACAAAGTTTTGCCTGTACCTGTGCTGGCCAAAACGATCATCCCTTGGCTTTTACGTTCTCGAATACTGGAAAACATCCGCATGGCCGCACGAACTTGAAACGGCGACAACAAAAACGGCTTGTCCGGTTCACCACGGGAAAGCAAGGTGGCAAGGATCTCGAGTTGTTCAGAGGCAAGACCCGAACGTTTCGCTTGTTCAATCACAGTCTCCGTTGTGATGTTTCGCTCCGGGTACCGGCGTTTCCGAATCCCAAAGCGAAAGTCAGAGACAAGTGTAGGCGCCACATTCCAGTCCTTTTCATCAAAACGCTGTCTCAGGCGGGCAAGCAGACGGACGGTTTCCGCCATCCTCGTCCGCCAGATGGTACGTCCGCCCATGTTTAATTCCAACAGCATCTTCTGGTTCGAAAGCGTATCGATAAGTTCCTCAACCGAATGCGGGCATTCCGATTGCTCTTGCAAAGATAGCCACTCATACGCTTTATCATGAACGTCCGGTTCCGTAAACCCACCGTCTACATATCCCCAAGACAGAAACTTCGCTTCTTCTTCCTCTAAGAAACTGAGCAGATTCCCTGCGTATTCCTGAAGCGTCATTACGATTACACCGTCCCTCCTGTGGAAATCCGGATGCTGAGTTGAGATTGGACATTATTTTTACTCAACCATTCCTTTACAACATCGGTGTAACTGTCGAGGCTCGCCCCACTGCCTGTACCGGCTGCTTTCAGAAAATCCAGAACTTCATCCGGCACACTGTCGGAGGATAGTTTCACCCACGCCTCATTCATCCGCGAGAGATGCCTCTCGAACAACTCCAAGTCTGTCTTGGTTCTTGGCATAGTCTGCGAAAGAGGCGTCAATTGGTTCTTGCAGGTTCGAATTGTCTGCACTTCCTGCTGGAACGACTTCACATTTTCCATCGCTGACAAAAACGAATCTGATATTTGGGGAACTTTCTGTTTCGTATACGACCCCCATGCATCCTTTATACAATCATCAAACGATCTCACGAAGCTTTTTACCCCGAAGCCGACCGTGTTCATCGTGTCGGTATCAATGATCGAAGCGTTGTTTGCGGCAAATCCCTCCTGCAGACGCTGCAGCAGTGACTGGAGTTTTTTTACTTCTCGATTGGAAATCTCAATTGAGATTCCGTGCTGTTGGAACATCGCCAGCGTCTTCGTGCGGGTTAGCAATTGATTTTTCCAAGAGGTCATCGTATCCAGACGGGTCTTATACCTTTCCGCGTCTGCGCGTTCTTGTTCCGCATCTTTCAATTGCTGAGTCAATACGACGATGCAGCGTGACTTCTCCTTCAGTGCATTGGCGGCGCTGCTCATTCTGCGACCTCCTCATCCATCCCTTTTACCAAGCGAAGCAATTCTTCAAACGTGTTGGCAATCTCTTGCTTTAGAACTGCTGCTGAACGGAATTCACCTGGAGGCTTTACAAAGCCGATTGTTTGTTTAATCTTATCGATCGATTCATTCAATAACTTGTCGGCCGACTTTACGAAGATCTCCACTTCTCCCATTTCCCGAACAGGAAGCGAGGCTAAGGCATCCAACCGATCAAACACTGAGAGGTCTCGCTCCAAGCCTGCTGCCGTTTGCAGCCAGAATTCAAGTATAGAAATCTCTGTGAAAGATTCAGCCTGCTTTTGCAATGTCTCCATGCCGGTGACGGCCATGCCTTCACCTTCCGCTTTGGTAATGGCTTCGATCACATCGCGGCTGGTACCTGCCAAATCGGGTTGTTCGCCTGCAATCGCAACCATTTCCTTATGCCAGGCAAGCTTATGCCGGCTCTCCGCATCAATTGCAGGATGCAGTGTCGCATAAAGCGATTGATACATCGTATCCAACTTTTTGAATGCTTGGATCGAAGGGGATTTGTTGATACCATGATGCAAAAAGCCTTTTTCACGAAGCGTATCCAACACGGCAATCACTTGGGTGACATCCAAAAACTTATAATTCAACTTGCCGCCTTTGTTACTGGCCGTATGAACCGCCAGCAGATGAACGGCTTCTGCCTGAAGGTCCCGCAACGAGTTGTACAGGTCATTCCATTGTTGGGAGCGGTACTGAGAGGATTGAGGCATCGGCATAAATAGACTGTTGACCTGACCGACAAGGTCCGCACCCGCCGGAAATTCGCCGGACATTTTCGCTCCCAGCGCCAGCACTTCAACAGCACGCGAAACCGGGTCGTACTTCTTTCCATCTGCAAGCTTTAATGTTTGGCACTGGCTCAGGACTTCGGCGCTCCACATCTCCAGATAACGGGATACATACCGCAGATACTCCAGACCATTTGAGAATCTCCAATGCTTGTAATGTTCAAAATAGACAAGCCCCTGCAGAGCGAGCACAGTTTCACGCTCTTGTTCTTGCTGCATCGGCAGTCGGAGTTGTATCGTTCTCGAGCGCGTTTCCGTGGTTTGTCCGATAAACGAGATGCTTGTTTTCAGCCAGTGGGCAGCACGAACCCATGAGCCTTGCAGCATCGCACCGTCCCAGTCAATTCGGAAATTGATCATCGGATACAGCAAGTCGCGGAGATCTTGTGTAACACTTTGCGGAAGAGCCATGCCCTTCTCCCAATCATTTAAAGCATCGATTCGCATTTGAACTTTTGGCGGAAGTTTTTCTTCATTCGTTGTTGTTGCAACTGAACCTGAAGGCTTCGCTTCGTTCTTCACCGCTTCCCCCGCGGGTTCGCCATCCAACGGCTTTACGGCAATTGAATCCTTCTCCGGCAAGGAGGCAGGCTCATCCGTAATCTTTTCGAACGGTTGTTTCCTGAGCACTGGCAATTGGAATGCTTCATGGATCACCGGATGCAGATCGATCAGCATCTCCGTGTCGCTCCACAATTCCAGCATGACTTCACGCCGATCCGCATGCGTCCGGTCTTGCCGAACCAGTTCATTGATTACGCGAGGCACCAGACGCTTGCGTTCTCTTCCCCCCATCGTTGTCAACAGCGCCGGCGGCGGGAAGTTGCCTTGTTCGATGTGCTGACCGTAGTTTTTCAGCGTTTGTTTTAACACATCTTTGATCATCAGACGCGGATTGAACCGGCTTTTGTTGCTGTCCGGCAAACGCTCATACATCGTCCGAATGGCTACCTGGTTAAACGGATATAGTCCAATGCCGTTCACGGCGCCAAATGCGCCATGGCATTGTTCCGCCAATTTGCATCCGCTGCATGCGGAGGGCATTTCCCGTACGCTTCCCTCTGCAATCTGCTCAGCATGCCAGGTTTTGATGGTCGATTCCGGGACACGCAAGGCGTTTAAGTAGCGAGAGACAAACTTTTCAATCTCCCGGGCGGAAATTAATTGTTCGTCCTCTAAGATGTCCAAGTCTACCCGAAACTCAATTCGGCGCTGTACCGTCGGCGGAAGCGTACCAAAATAACCAGTCGTACAGGCCATCGCCACGCGCAGGTTGCAGAGCAGACGGTCACCGTCGCCGCGGGGCTTAGTAAGCAAGGCATCGAGCAATTGGAAATCGATCCCCTGCAGGACAGCGAAATCCTCGATCAGCAATACCAGTTCGATCTCTAAACGCGCCAGTTCCTCCCGTACATCCTTCATCAGTTCCATCAGATCAGATCCGTTAAAACTGAGCATTTGAGCGATCGCATGATCCAAATTCTTGTTGATCCACTCAATCGCTTCATCTCTTGCAGCCTCATCGTCCAAAAGAAAGGTGAAAATATCTTGTGCCGCTGCGCTGGCCTTCTCAATGTGCGAAGCCCGCATCGGCAAATCTTCCACCTTAAATGTCCGCCGTTCCTCGCGTCGTTCCGCATCTTGTGAATCACCGGCGATATGGTCGGTCAAGCGATCGATGATTCCTCCGTCTTCCAGAAAAATCAAACGAAAATGCGGGTCGCGAAAAAGAGCGGGCAGCTGTTCCGCAAAGTACTTCTCCATCGGCTTCAAATCTTGCATGCGGTGTTGCCCATTTTCGCTGATGGAAAAAGCGATGTGATCGATCAACATCTCGCGTGCCTGTTTCATCGTGAAAGCAGCCGACGAATGTTTCAGCTTTTCGCGATATTGATCAAACTTTGGCCCCTCCATCCCCTGCAGGATCAACTCGATCACCCGCTTCAGACTGGAGCCTTTTGGCACTAACAGCACACGGCGTTGCGGCGTTTCGGGAACCTGCGCGTGCACCCAGCGAATCAGATGCGACTTGCCTACACCCGATTCTCCTAAAATCGCAACAAATATATAATCCTCCTGCCCCAAAAACTCCTGCAGAAACTGGTTCTCTTCGAAAACAGTCCCGGTTCCCTGCTGCGTGGAAGTTGCCATCTGACGATACATTTTGACCGGGTGGTGCGTCGCGGAAAATAGATGGTCAAATACCTGCAGCGCATCGGTGTCCAAGATACGGTCCAGCATTTTTTGGTTCCAGCAGACCTTTCCTTTCATACTGAGAGCCATCGACCTTACCCCCTCTGGCCATGCCAAGTGATGTGAGTGATGGAACGGTATCCGTTATCATCGGCCACCAACATGGCAGGAGCATCCGACTCGTGCATAAATTCAAGAACCCCTTCATCCTGCAGCCGATGCAATGTGAAGGAAGTGACAGAGGAAAGCCGCTTGTCGAGAAGAACGCCAACTTCGTAATCGCGCTCCAGTCGTTTGCGGAAGCTCCCCCCTTCAAATACCGGACTCAGTTCCGCCAAACGATTCATAAATTCTTGGATCGGCAACGTGTTCTGTTCCTGAAAAATGCGTGGCAAACAATACTCGATGTGCCGTGTCGGGTCTGGCATCAAGCGGGCCGTTCTGTTTAATTCAAAACCATACGTCCATGCCAATCCGCAGTAACAAATCCAGTCTTCAAATTGCCCGTAACGAGCATTGTTCGTGAGTAAAAGACGATCGTTTTTTAACTGCTTCAGCAACTCCGCCTCGCATTCATCCCAATTGCTAGGCGCATCGAGGACATCCTTCGTCAAATACCAGGCAAACAGCATGGCAATATCGTGATTTTTGTCGTTTTCGTTTGAGAAAATCAAGTCGGTCAACGCCAATGGAAACAGCTGGTCTCCCGTTTGGGGATTGCGCAGGTCTACTTCCAAAGTTGGCGACAAGACCATATCATCCCCCTCGGTTTGGGCAACACCAAGCGTTTCCAATTCATTTAGGACATGCTTCACCATTTCCGCCGGTTCTTCTTCCTCTTCCGTCCGCACCTTTTCCTTGGGTGAATAAGCGGCCAGAGACTTTGGGGACAGCAACTGCTCCATGACAGAACGAGGGAGCCGCTGCCCCGGCGTATGCAGCAAAAGTCGATACGCCGCGGTGATTCGGCTTGGACTCGCGTAGATTTGGGTAAGTAAGCTCATAGACGAACCTCCGTTAGAAAAGCTTCCAATTCATAGGATCTCAGCATCGTGATATCGCGATATGTGCGGTTCGGATGCTGCGGATCAGGCAAATGTTTAGGCAGCAGGAACACGCAAATGCTGCATTGCAGGTCACCTTGAAGAGCAAATTGTATTTGCGGATGAAACGCTTGCGGATCGGACGGATGAACCAATACTGTAGGAACTTCTGGCCAATCGCTGCGTCGCGGCGTCCGCGACAGTTCAGACGAAAAGACCGGTTTCTTGCTCGCAAATGTCTGGCTGCTCAATTCCGTTACAAAGTCAGCGTCGCCAACAAAATGACGAATCCCCTGGTCGGCAAACCAACGCATTAGTTTCCAAAAATTCCGGTGCTCCCGATCATAAAAGATGACCAGTCTGCCGTTCTCCCCAACCAAGTTGGTCATCAAATAGGAGTCTTGTGTTTGCTCCGGTGTATCCCACCGGACCAGTTGCGAACTCGGCGCAAGGCCTGAAACCTCCGCTCCCGTTTTTCGACAATGGGCGCAACCGCCGCAAACAGGCGTCACCCGAACCCCCCGATCAGAGATGGTATACAGGTCCTGCAAGGAAGCGGACACACAGCGCCTGTCGCGCAAAACTTCAAGCATGAGATGATAATTGCGCTTGTCCGAACGAATACTCTCCTCACGGTACTTCCCTACATGCGCTTCCCAATACCGTGCGATGCGATGATCTGCATCGAGGATTCGGATCAGACTGCTGTTTTTACGCGGCGTTGCCTCCCAGTCAAACTCGATCAATCTTGCGCGAGCCATTAAGGTCAGGGTTCGAACATTCCAAGCCTGGTTGCGCATGTTGTTCATGTCGAGATCCTTCCCTTTGTTGCCGGGGTTAACATCGGTGGAAACATGGTAGGTGCGGGGCGCTCCGGGAATTTCCTGTTTGCTGCGAAACATCTGCGTCCACCGTTCCAATCCGCGCTTGACACCGATCAACTTCTTGGAATTCATTCTCTTGGCTATCTGCAGATCTTGTGAAGTGTAGAGCATCAGGGATAAGGAGGCCCTGCCGTCCCGTCCCCCCCGCCCGACTTCCTGGTAGAAACGATCAAGGCTTTCCGGGACACAAGCATGGACTACTGCCCGAATATCTGTTTTATCGACACCAAGCCCAAATGCGGATGTGGCAACGATAACATCGAGTTCATCCTCTCGCCATTGCTCAAGAAGGTGCTCCCGCTGCTCAGATTTGGTGTTTCCGGTGAAGGAGGACAAGCGGGAGTAACCCATTTCCCGCAACGTTCTTGCCCAGTATTCCGCGTCCTCTACTTTCGTTGTATATAGAATCAAGGGTCTCGGCAAATGATTGATCGCCTCAATCAGCCGCTCCTGCTTGATCACATCGTCTGCACAACAGCTGTTCCAAAAGGAAGGCTCCGACCGAAGTCGCACCGATGCCAGTTGATGCAGCGGTTCAGGCGAAGCGAAAAGCGTTTCTAACGTGTACAGACAGGACTCCGTAACGGTTGCGGACAATAGCACGGTCGTGATCGCAGGGCATACCCGCATCAGACCGCGCCGCCACCCGGCCAGTTCTTGGAAAGAGGAGCGGAATTCATCTCCCCAAGCATCCACGATGTGCGCCTCGTCGATCACAATACGCTTAATCGATCCAGACTCCGCCGCCTGATGAAGACTCGATTGAAGAGAATTGAGCAAACTTTCAGGTGATGTAAACAGAATCCGCTGTGTGCCCAATTCAATCCGCTCACGAATCGCCCGGTTGACGGCCTCACGCCCGCTTCCTTGAAAATAAGCGGCTGGGTGACCGATAAACTCTTCAATCCGACTCCCTTGATCAATCGTCAATGCGACCGTCGGAACCACAACGACGGTCAACTCTTCCGATTCCTGATCGAGCAGTGCGGGCATGTGCGCCAACAGGCTTTTTCCCTCACTCGTTGGCAGGTTTACCAGTAGCGAACTCCCGGGAGGCATCGTCAATACGGAGCGCATGGCATCCCTTTGGGCTGTTGAACGGTACCTATGAAGATTCATCCTCCGGAGAAACGGATCTCCTCCTACACTTTGCTCTTTTCGCTTGCTTGTCGTTTGAAACAAAGGTGTATCCGGCGGGTTAAGCTGAGACCCCCGGAGCCAGTCCGGCCGCCAAGGATTCGCTTTTATTACATAACCGTCTTCAAGTTCATTGACGAGTTCCATCCCCGCTGCTTTCCATTGTTCCAAATTCGGCCATCCGAGCTGTTTCGGCACTTTCAGCATTTGGGGATGCCCTTGTTTCTCCGATTCAAAGCGCAAAGCAGACCTGACCAGGGCGGTCAGATCAAGCGGAGCAGGGCGACGATGACTTTTCCTAGCCAGAATCAATCGTCTCAAAAATAGCGATTCCACGGCACGATGATCCAATACGGATACCGATTGACTCCAAACCGCGTTTTGAAGCACGTGCAACTCATCCACGAGCGGTCACCCGATCCTTTTTCAATATTCGGCCTGACAAGACAAAGAATCCGACAGAATCCAACCGGAATCGAGGGTTGAGTATCCCTCGAATCAAAGTTTCCTGAATCTCCTGTTCCTGTTCTAAATCCGGCAGGTCCCCGTACGAAATGTCCGGGTTGAGTTCCATGACTCTGGAACGTGCAGCCAAGTTTCTTCTGAACATTTCCAAATCAGCAGTCGCCCGCCGGGCCGTCTCTTGGCAAAAACTCTGCATGGTATCGCTCATTCTCAAATGCCGTTCCGCCTGGTCGCGCGTGTGATAGCAGGTTGCCGGCCAATATTCGCTCGAAATAATTTGTTCGACAACCTCAAGCCGATCTTTGATGATGTTTGTGTCTTTCCCGCCGTATTCCCGCTCTTGGAAAGGCTTTTGCAGGTGCTCTAAGAGTTGCGGATCCTCAACAGGTCTCCCGTCCAGATCTAAGAAGATTTTCTCTAAACGCGGCGGGAAAAAGCGATCCATTTTTCTTTGCAAAGCTTTGGAGCTGTAAGGGATCGCACGCTTCTGATACACGTGCTCCGCTTCTGCAATCTCGCCTTCCACCAGAAATTCAAAACAGAAACCAGCCCATTCACTGCCTTCACGCGTATCCCAGCCCGGTACCTGCCGCCAGATCGCAAATGCCCGTCCACGGTCATCCCAGTCCAAATAGGCGGCAAGCTGCTCCAAAAAAGGATGTCCAATGCGCAAGAGCGAACCGCTTCCGCTCGCGGCCAGTTTGCGCCGAAATGTCATCGTCTCACTTGATGTGAGATGCAGTGGTGACAAATATCTGGCCGGAACTAATGTCTTATTGCGTTTGGCCTGATAGCGGAACATATCCCCTTTGGCACCTTGTGAAATTCGGGAAAAATCCAGTGTATCTACCACCCAAGAGTTAATCCCGTCTTCGATTGTTTCTTCGGTCGCCTCGTGTTCGAAAAGGGACTTGAAGAAATCGGATGCTTGTTGTTCGCGCGCGTCAATTCCATCCAACGCATACTGCTCCGATAATTTCAGCTGTTCCTCTACGATCTCGCCCGCCAACGTATCGAGCACGCGATGGAGCCCTGCTACTCCGGACAGATAGGCGGCTTTGTGCAACGCCGGCAGCTTTTCATCCACAAAAAACTGCAAAGAGGCAACAGATGTTTGGAAGATCTTGAGCCCTTTTTGAAGAACCTCATACCATCCGTAGGAAAACGAGTGAGCGTGATCCGGTCCAACAAATACATAAGACCGGAACGGCTTCGTCCTTCCGATGCGGTCCAAACGCCCGATTCGCTGCTCGAGCCGGTTCGGGGAGAACGGGACATCAAAGTGAATCAAAACGTCTGCAAATTGCAAATTGCGCCCTGCTTCAATCGAACGGTCGCATACCATGATGAGGCATTCCGCATCTTCCTGAAAAGCTGCGATGTTTTTCTCCAGCAAGTCACGTGACACCCCCCCGTGACAGCCTGTGACCGCGTGTGCCCCCATCAGCTTTTGCAGGTATTCCAGGATCTCGCGGCATACGCTGGGAAACTGTGAGAAAATCACAATTTTCTTGCCCTCTTTAGATGTGGGCGTCTGTTTGAGCAATTGATTCAAGCGAAATAGCAAAACTTCCAACCGCTCATCTTCGGACGGCTGATCCAGCGCATCGATCATGTTTTTGAGGAGCAATTCTTCTTCGGGGAAGGAGGGGGCGCTGACCAAAGCTTCACCCCCCGCAGTTCCGAGGTCTGTTTGCAGTTGGGCAGACGCTTTGCCCGTCAATCGGGCTTGCAGCACCTCTTTTAACAATCGCCAGCTGCTGCCATATGTCTCAACCATCGCCAAATAGACTTGCATCAGATCGGTGGTCTTTACGTCCGGGTCCTCCCAATTGTGCCGCTCGCTCGCCCAAGCAGATTCTCTCCAGTCCTCAAGCAGGTCGGCGACATTTTCGATCCGGACATCCATATCAAACTCTATATCTGTTTTCGAATTCGCTCTGCCGTAAGGAAACAGATCGTCGAGAACTTCTCTTCGATTTCGCAATAAGCGCCGATGCAGGCGATACGTGTTCGAGAGATGCACTCTGATCTGTTGAATCAATTCTCGAATTCGATCCGTATCTGTTGGTTCCTCCAATAAACAGCTTTCCAATTTATCCGCCAGTTCTTTTAAGATGGAATCTTCGGGAAACATTGCCTGCAATCTGGGCAATGCACGCTGAAGGACAACCGGCGGCTTGTCTTCCCGGAAGGACAGCAGGAATCGCCCTACTTCTTGCCGCTTCTCCAAACGCAATTTAAACGAATCCATGTCGTTCAAACTGTATGTCTCCGGATCGAGTAGGTGCAGCATCGCCAAAAACTCTTTCTCATTGTTGAGTACCGGTGTGGCAGACAAGAGCAGCAGCCCTGCCGTAGCCTGTGAGATTTCACGAAGCGTTTCAAACTCGGAACGCTCTTGTTCAACGTTTGAGTTTAACTTGGCAGCCAGCAGATGCGCCTCATCCACCATTACCATGCCAAAAGAAGGGGGCGAGTTCTCAAACGCCAGATGGAGCCGTTCCTGTTCGACCCAAGCCACCCGATCCTCGTAATCAGCGAAACCGAATTTGGTATCCATCTCATGCTGCCATTGGTCCAACAGAAAGCCTGGCACAACCAGTAGGACTTTATCGTGCTGAGTGTCCAGTAGATATTGGCGCAAAATTATGCCCGCTTCTATCGTCTTCCCGAGCCCAACTTCATCGGCCAGCAAATATCTTTGAATCGGGTCTTCCAAGACGCGTCGAACCACTTCTACCTGGTGGGGAAGCAGTTCGATGTTGGAAGATACTAAACCTGTCATCCCGCGTGCGGCTGCACGCTGATCCAACAGCGTGTTATAGAATCTGGAGCGATGTATATGGAAAAAGGCAGTCTCCTGCCCTTTTTCTACCAATACCTCTGTCGGGTCTTCAAGAGGGGCGTAACAACGGACATGCAAATGGCGCTCCGCTACATAACACGAGTTTTTGTCCGGAAAATCAACCTCGTACTCTCCGTCGACATACCCTTTGACACGCCCAGTCACCCAGCGATTCTCGCCCTCAAGAAAGATATAACATTTGGTTTGCATTTCGATATACGTTCTCGAAATATCGGAACCAAACACGACCTGCTGTTCCTGCTGTGCGATGGAATGAAAAAATTCTACAATGACTTCATGATGATCCAAGACACGCACGATCTTGCCGATGCCAAGTTGAGAATGCTTAACTTTGACAAAGGAACCTACACGTACACCATTCCCCATTGCATGTTCACCCTCATTTCCCGGTATCAATCGCGACATTCATGCAATACATTATACTACAAAACAACTTGATTTCGTTGATATAGTAGGTATGTTAAATAGGTGAAAATTATTAGTTTTAGAGAAAGAATCCTACCTCAAGAGAAGGATTCTCCCAATTTCATTCAGTTCGGATTGTTCAACTTGTTGTTGTCCATTCAAAGCGGATGGACAACTCATCCGCCTGCAGTTCTGCCTGCACATTCCCAGCATTTTGTTCATCAAGCTTTTCACAATCGACAAACCAAGGCCTGCCCACGCCCGGAGCGCGTGCTGTCACTTTTGTAAAAGCGGTCAATCAGCAATTGAAGATCTCGTTCCTCCAACTGTGTCACCATGTTTCGAACAGTCAATTGCACGGAGACAGACCCATACTTTGCCTTTGTAATGATGCAGCGCGTTCATCACAAGATTTTCGATGACCCGTTTCACCGCCGTCGATCGGCGAGGATGACCAATTCCTGGTCGGACAGTGCCAAGACTGATTCACGTCACTGTTGGCGGAATTGGTCATAGGGGCTCATCAGCACTTCAATCGTCGGATGATTCAGCTTGACCCGTTCCACTTTGAGAGGAAAGTCGGGCGCTTCGATCCTCGATAGATCAGAGAAATCTTCGAGTAAGACCTTGAGTCGGGAGGCGCTGCTTCGAACGGACGAAGGATACTGACTGCGCTGTTCGGGAGACGTGTCTTCGGAGTCTAGTAGTTGAAGATACCCGAGAATCGAAGTAATCGGATGCGCAGATCGTGGGATATGTACGCAATCGCCGCCTTCAGTTCATCCTCGATGCGCCGCTGCTCCGCACGGGCAATGTTTGGTGTGATCGATCCCTTGATTAATCTCTTTCGCCAACTGCTCAAGCTCGCGATTCATCAGTTGCAGATCGATCCTCTTCTCCGTCTTCTTTTGGTTATAAGCGGCAAGACGCTGGTGATCCGCCTTATCTCCCGCTTGAACGCCAAGAAGCGGGCGAATCTTTGGAATAGGTTCTTCGAATTTTTCCCATAGAAAAAGACCCCCTTCAAATAGTAGGGGGCTTGCTTCCTACTGTCTACTTAAAGGGGATCATATCAACGTATGGAGATCTTTCTCTTAGACAGCTACTGCGTGACTCAATTATTGAGTAACGCCCGGGTTGCCTTCGTACTTGGACGCAATCTTGGTCATCAGCTTGCCGATGTCCGAGTCGTTCAGCGGACGGCCGTCGCGCTGCAGTTTCTCGCCGATGCGCTGGAGCTCATCGTGGATGTAGCGCAGCACTTCGTATTTGTTGGTGCCTTGCTTCAGGTTGATCGAGTTGGTCTTCAACTGGTCAACGAACGGCACTTCGTTGCTGGCGTTTGCTTCTGCGCCTTGCAGCGGCATGGATTTGTCGTACACTGCGACGATCCCTGCGTTATTGACGATGAAGTAGATCGAGAAGTACGCGTTGTTCATCGAAGTCTGGCCGAATGCGAACGTTGCCGAGATGCAGCGCTCCATCGATTTGATATCGTAATTGACTTGTACCGGAGTTTCCATGCGGCGTTGTCCCCTTTATGAAGAAGTTAGCAAGACGAATTTGGACCTGCTGTATTCTTAATGATGAAATCATCTTCGACGATATCATCATAGTCGATTTGAATGCCTTCGATCAGCGCGACAGCAAACGGGTCCATCACAAACGTGATGCCTTCTGCCTCCACCGATTTGTCATAGTCTTTTGACTCATCCAGAGCCAAGCGAAAGCGCATGCCGCCTCAACCAGGCGATACACTGACGCGAATGACAGTGCCCTGCGGTTCTTGCTCCAGGATCTCTTGAATCTTCTCTTTGGCGATCTGTGTTACAGAGATCATGATGCTCACCCCTCTCTCTTATCCTTACAGTGTTCCCTTGCCCTGCGAAAAATTCAGTTCGGCAAAAAACCACACCTTTTTCGCAGCAGCCCCCCCGACGATGTATGTATCGAGCGTATTCAGAAGTTCAACCGTTTCCGGGTCTTTCAATAGTTTCGCTTCCACGTCCCGATACTCCTCTATCGAAGGCGCCAAAAAAGTCTCCACGACGAGATTTTTTTGGTCGACGCTCTCACAGACACTATAGTTCATCAGCCCCGCTTGCGTGCGTTTGTCGCGCAGCCGGGGTATCAGTTCCCGATAGGCTTCCTGCTTTCCTTCTTCAAGCTTGTATTCAAAAAAACCGCGCACTTCCATTCTCTCCACCCCTGTTTTACAAAGGATTAAGACGCCGTTCAAAAAAGCTCCGGCAAGACCTTGTATGATAAAGATACTACCACCAAACAGGAGGAGTGTCAGCCATGGAAGCCGGAACCCTGATCGTCGACCGCACGCGCGTGCCTTATGTAGTAGGTTGTGTCTTGCCAAGTGATGTCATTCGTCAGCAGATCGTGAAGTCGCAATTGCACGTGCACAGCCAAAACGGATCGTTGGAGCTGAACGTTCAATTTGATCCCGACGGGCAGCAGCACCGCCTGCATGTCCAGCTCGACGCGGTCAGCCACCGCGACTTCCTGCAGGATCTCGCCGATGCCTCTGCCCTGTACCTTCTCATCGGCTCCGACCACCCTAACTTGCGCACGATCTGCAACCGGATCAATCAAGGAGGGGTGGCGGTGGAGATTAATGAGTTGCTACGTAACCAAGTACTTGCATGAGTTACTGGTAGGGTATCTATTTGCAAATGTACAACGTTTATATATTTATGCATAGCGAGAAAACTGCGAGGTCCTAAAGAAGTCTGTCTTTTGGGTCAAACTTTATCGTCAGAATCAGTTTCTCATGTATGCTCGGAAACTTCTCCGATATTTGTTGAATTGCATCCCTTATGTGATGTACTCCTACATCTACTTGACCCTTTAGAATGAGCTTTGTAAGTGTATCTTTGATGGCCTCTTTTAGATCTCTATCCGTCCTGAGATAAGCGTAAAGCACCTCCTCATCAAGATTGTTCCCCTCCACACACCACTGCCGGTCTCTTATCAAATACTTAACAATCTCATTTCTTACATTGCGATTTTCCTTTGCTTGCACCCATTGCAAATACAAGTTCTGAAAATCCACAACACTATGTCCCACCAAGCATGCGAGATCTTTTGTCCTTACATAATTACCTTCAAGAGACTTAATAAGACACTCACGAAACGCACATAACGTTAGAGTTTGTGAAAGATTGAACAGTAGATCCGAGTCTTTCTGAAAGAGCGCAGCGACCAAATCTGGTGTCATCCTCAACAAAATCTTATTGAGGAGCTGAAGCTCTTGTTGCTTTCGACCCCATCCCCCTTGTACAAGCTGTACATCTTCTAAATACAAGGGATCACGAATTTCCGGTATTTTCAGCGCCATCTCCACCCCGCATTGGGACAAGAACTCCAGAGTCTGCTCTCTTACCTCTCGCCAGAGACTGAACTCAGTTCGCACCATTTCCTGCAGCGAAACAATTTCTTGATACTCCGGCATAGTCTTGATAAATCTCAGCCAATCGTCCAACTCACACACTTGACCGGCTAAGGACAAAGTTAAGCGATCAGACGACTCCCGAAATTGAATGATGCTCTCGATTTTATCTTTCCGATCCGCATTGATCATTCCCAGTAATGGGAGCATCTCTTTCACTTCATGCAGCTTTTCATCTACTAACGGCAATAGTTGTCGCTGGTACTCTCGGACGCTTTTTTGCAAAGCATTGAAAAAAACTTGAAACGGCTCATCCCCCACACTATATTTTTCAAAAACACCTTCCTGCAACTTGAATTGTTCCCATTCCTCCAGATCAAGATTTCCGCCTACCCGACCTAACCAGTCGGCATCGATCATGTTTTCACGCAACGCAAACCAGTCATGGAACATCGACTCAGCAATCTCTTGGACTTTGACAGTAAATGGTGATCGAACATTCGCAGCCCATGCCTCATTCGACACCATCCCCCACTGAGATACCCACTCTAGAAACCGATAGACAAACTGAGGCAGCGACATGCCTAGCGCTTGTTCCATTTCCTTCGTCCAGTTTCGTTGGAAGAGTTCACCTTGATAAATCCATTCGGCCGTACTAAGCTCATCCGAGAGTTCTGCAAACGAATCTTTGCGATCTTGGAGCTTCAACTGTTGGAACCCGGCAATCCCAAAAACAGATGTAGTTCTGGGTACAATGATCTCCTGAGACTTCTTTTGTCCGGGAGCAAATGCAATAGGGTAACGAAGACGTTTTTCAATCGCAGTACGTTGGATAACAGAGGTAGTTCGCGACGTAAACGGTCTGGATACAAATGTGGCTTTGACCGTATCTTGCACCAGTGAAGCGATCCCTGCACGGACAGGTTCCAGCAGTTCAAGATTAACCTTTTCCCCTTCAATCCAATCGCGTAAATACGTCATAATGTCGGTTTGCTCGCGCGTCTCTTCCTGCTTTACTGACCTTAGCGGAGAAGATTGCATTTTGATATTTTGAATGGGAATCGTTACCTCCTCCTTATTGCTTCCGAATCTCTCCACAAGAGCCCTGGGCAGTACAACTTGTGATGATTCGAAATCCGCGAACCACTCTGCGAGCAGCTTAAGAACTTGGTCTGGATGATCCGCATATTTTTCCCGTTGGACATACGCATTGACTTTCGTCATTCCCTTGCGATTGCCTTGCTGAAAGAAGCGCAGCATCTCTTTTGTGTGCAGGATCATGTAGCGCAATTTTCCTTTACCCTGCGGAATACCGTCATACAACCGGTTCAGAAACGGTTCGTTGAATGGCAATAAGGGCAGGCTACCTGCCGGATCAAGCAGGAAACGAGAACACTCTTTCGCCATTTTGCATGACGTTGAGCAAACATACCCTTGTGAGCGTTTCAGTTCTACCAAGTACCGCTCCATATAAGAAACCACATTCTCTTTCCCGAGCGTGTAAAAAACACTCCCTGCTTCGTCTGAGAGCCAGAGTTTTTTCACTCTGTCATCAATCGTGTCTAAATTCATAATTCGAGTTGTGAGCGCTGCCCCTTTCGCACTGTCCTGCAGCGCTCCCGGCGTCAGACCGACAACAACGTCCCAGTGCCCTTCTTCTAACGTGATCAGGTGATCTAACAGTTCCGATGCATACAAGTTAATCGACTGAACAAGATCATCGATAAGCAATAACGGCCGTATTTTCTTCTCAGCCAGAAGAGAAGACAGTTGTTTCATCAAGGACAAGATATCTTTTCCATGGAAAAGAAAGTGGTCTAGTTTTTGAACAAGTGACCGTCTAAACAATTCGTACTCAACTTCTATGTTCAACGTAGTCCCGTTCACTGCATCTTGAAATTGTTCCTCGCTCAACACTTCTAATGGACTCGTTACATCCCCCTTCCGTACTTGTTGTGCAAAGTCCATGATATTTTGCTCGATAATCGGACGCATCAAGAGAGATATCGGCACGATCTGTTCATCCGTTTCAAAAAACTCAGCCAACGTTGACCAGACGATCTGATTGACGATGGTGATCGGTTTTTTCAGCAAGACATTCCATCGTTCTTCATCTATTTCAATCTCCAAGCCCAGTCCTAATGTTTGAAAACACTTGTTGATCAAAACCTGGGGATTTAGTTCCGTTCGTGAGATCCGGATAACCGGGCGGTCGATCTTCTGAAACTCCCACTGGTCTTTTAGCCAACAAAGCAATTCCGACTTCCCTGCTCCTGTAGAACCAAACACGATATAAACGCGATTTCCTAGCTCAGTGACTTGCACTAACTCATCGAACAACTCCTTCTCTGTTACTTCCTGAATCAATTGGTGTTGATAATACCGATGCATGATTTGCGGATAGTGCGTACTCCGAAAATACTCAGGAGAGAAATTGTATCTTTCATCCGCAGTTCCGACCAGCAGTTTCATTGCGTCCTTCGTTATACACGGTATCATCGACTAGCCCTCCCCAACTTCAATCCAGTTCCATTGATGCTGCGGTCCATATGAACTGTACGGCAAGTCCTGCTTTCGCGTAAGTCTGATCACACCTTGCTTGTCCAAGAAGGACAATCCATAAATCACGCCGCGGAAAACGTCACCATTGTGGACACAAGGCAATACAGGATGGATCTGCTCTTGGCAATACTGGTGCAGCGGACCCGACCATTCTCCACTCCGTTCAATAAACCGCTCCATGAGGCGCAGTTGCGGCAATGCATAGAATCCGGAATAGACGCGGTGGCCTACACCGAAAAACTCCATCATTCGCTTCCATGCATTGACCTTTTCCTTCCCGACCAAAGTATCTGGAAATCGTTGATTGGTTTGATGATGGAGATTTTTTATAAACATCGTGTTAGACTTGACAAACAATTCATAGTACATATGACTGAAAACATGATCAAAAGTAGCCTCCTCCGACTCATTCCCTACTCGCCGCAACCGCAACAAGACATCGATCACGTCCCAAGCATCTCCTTGGGAACAAAACTTGCCCTCCCGGTCATAAACCAGACCCAAATCGGTCAAGACCGTAACCGCCCCTTCTATCAGAGACCGAATGTCCCCCTCTTCTGCGTATTGAAATTTCATTTGCAAATCATCAAGAGTACAATCTGGAGATCTCCTGACCACTTCATAGATCGATTCCAACTCAGGACCGTAACACATTTGGAACAGCATTTGTGACCCTCTCCTTCTCATGTTGGAATTGTTGGATTGTTTTTTTCAAGTGATAGTAGTTATGGATCGACCTTAATTTCATATAGTCACGCGGAGTTGGTATCAAGAGGTCGTCGGGTCGTTCCAGGCATATCGGGCAATCGCAAGGCAATGTGTAATCGATGCGCGTAATCTTCTTATTCACATTCGATTGGTCGATGAGATAAGTTCGAAACGGATTGCTGTAAAAGATCTGAAAGAATGCAGCAGCCATCGTCGGACGGGTGGAGTCGAAGGACTGGATGCCTAACTCAACCATCTTCTGAATTTGTTTCAACCCGGTCACACCGAATACATGAAGCTTGTCCGCACCAACAAGCTCTGCAGCGTAGGTGATAAATGCGATCTGTTCTTGTGGACGGCGAGCAAGTAATGATCCGATCCCAAAGTTTATATAACCGATCTTTTTTAGTTCCAATACTGAATAGCGAATGCTCGCCAGATCAAACCCTTGAATTACACCAACAGGGGTAATCTGTTGGGGAAGTTGAGCTGAAGAGAACAAGTTCATATACTCGTAGGCATTAAAAATGGTCTTCTCCATAGCTTTGTACCGATCACGGAGTTGTTTCATATTCAACATTGGTTCATCCACATGTACCAGCCGTACCTCAGTGTCGGCTGCTCCGTCCTGCAGGATCTCAAGTTGTCGGCTAAAAATGTCCTTTACTCGCGCACGCTCAGGGTGAGACGCATAGAAAACAGCCCCGGAATCGAGGATTAACTTCTTTGGTTTGATTTTGAATCTCCGCAACGGTCTTATGTTGTCAGGAACTGCGCTGATTAACATCGGGCACCCCGGAAAATAATCGCTATACATGGCATCACTATGTGACCAGCCAACATAGAAGTCCAAAGCCTTCACCCCCTACACAACATATCAAATCGTTTACATATTAAACAACCATAAAAACAATACAGAAAAAATGCACCATCGAACTAACATCTGCCAATTATTCATGCGGATAGAAAGCACCGACCGTCTATGTTATTCTTGATAAAGTGATTTGCTGATTCGTAGTTTGAAAGTAGGGATAGACTTGGCGAAACGAGTTTTAGTGGTAACGTCCTGCACGGGCGAAAAGAAATACAAACCTCACAACCAGTTACTGTTCGATGATCTTCAAAACCCTAATATCAAAGATCAAAAAGAACAAGCACTTGCCGGATATAAAACGGAAGCGGTTGAGCTATACACTGGAGGACAACATGTCGATTTGATGAAGGGGGTAAGCGCCTATCGCGCAGCCGGCCTGGATGTTGATATTGCGATCCTCTCTGCCGGTTACGGTGTCCTGCACGAGAAACAAAGCATCTACCCGTATGAAGTCACGTTTAACGACATGACCGGCAACACAATACAATCTTGGTCGAAACAACTCGCCATCACGGAAACAATGCAAGAACGGATCGAGAACTACGACTTGATCTTTTTCTTGCTGGGCGACAAGTACTTACAATCCATCGAATGGCCTTTGAAGATTCGGGACAATCAAAAACTGATCTTCTTCGCAGGTGAATCCAGCAAGAAGCGCATCCAGTTTCAAAAAGGGCACCACATGATGGCGATCGGCACCAAAGAAGCAAAGGAATTTGGCTCTGGTCTGATTCGCATCAAAGGACATCTGTTCTCCCAGTTGCTCACTTTTCTAATGGAACACCCGGACGTGAGTTGGGATCATATTTATGATCAGCCAGAACTGGCTCGGACAGCAATCTTGGAACTGAATGCCTTTAATAATCAATTGGCGATTTTTGAAAGCCCGACTGTTGATAATTTATTGCCTTTCAGTACTTATTGCCCTCCCTTCGATGTCGAAGAGGACTTAATCGCCAGAAACTATCAAACAGAATTCAAATTCTTTATCCCCGAGAATGATGATCGTGTCGATCCGAACTATGTATTCGAAAATGATTACTCCGATTCGAGACGTGATCGACTGCTCGGTGATCGTTACGCTCATGAACTTTACAACAATAATCCTAACTATGACGGTGTCCTGATCTCAAAAACAAACATCGATAAAGCCACTCAACGCAAACGTCAATTGATCAGTGAAATGGGCATACGCAATTTCCTGCGACTGCCTGAAAACACACCGATCATGGGAGACTGCGGTGCCTTCAGTTACATCGAACAGGACGCGCCTCCGTATACGACTCAACAAGTACTCGACTACTATCATGAGTTAGGCTACGATTACGGCGTTTCTGTTGACCATCTGATCGTCGGCCCTTGGGAACGGGATGAACAAGCGCGTCAACACCGCTATCGACTGACATTGGACAACGCTCGTGAATTTATTCAAATGCATGCTGCTGGGAATTACAACTTCACACCTGTAGGCATCGCACAAGGATGGGATCCAGATTCCTTTGCGAATGCTGTCGCTGAGTTGAAAGTCATGGGTTATCAGCATTTTGCAATCGGTGGACTGGCAAGGGAGAAGTCTGAGAAAATCTTTGAGATTCTTAAGAAGATAGCTCCGCTGATGGATAATCCGAACTTCCGCATGCATCTGTTCGGTGTAGCGCGTGACGAGGAGATTATGAAAAGCTTCCACAAACTCGGTGTGACTTCGTTTGACTCCGCTTCGCCACTGCGCCGTGCATGGCTGGGCACAGGTCATAACTTCCACGCTCTCGACGGCACGCACTACACCGCCATTCGCATTCCTGAAGCCAAAGAAACGGCTGGCCGCGTAAAGAAACAAATTGCAGAGCACGGCGGGGTATTTGAAGAATTCAAGCAGTTGGAAACCGTCGCCTTGAAATACCTTCGAGAATATGATGCCGGACAGCGAGACCTCGACTCCACCTTGGAGGCGATTCTTGCCTACGACACCCTACTCGGAGAAAACCGTGACGTGCATCGTGAACTGTACCGAAAAGTCCTCGAGGAACGCCCATGGGAAGCCTGTGGATGCCAGATCTGCCAAACAGTCGGGATCGATGTAATCATCTTCCGCGGCAACAACCGAAACCGCCGCCGTGGATTCCACAACACGTACGTGTACTACGAACGCTTAAAACGTGTCAAAGCAGAACTCTTTGGCAATTAGCTGCTAGAAGGGAGAATCTTGGATTCTCCCTCTTTTTTATGTCCTATTCCCAAACTTTACATACATCTGTATACTAAAAATTGTACGATTGAATTTAAAGGGAGTGTTGAATGATGAGAATTGATCCTAATGAAACACTCGGTGAAAGAATTAGACGCCTCCGTCTCGAGAAAGGCATGTCGCAAAATGACTTAGCTGACGGATTTGTCACCATCTCCATGATCAGTCAGATTGAGAATGAAAGACGGATCCCTTCTGTCGAGTTGGCTCAACATATTGCAAGAAAACTTCAAGTTCCTCTCTCAGACCTGATGAGGCATGAAGTAGATCAAATGGAGACGGCTTGGAAACATCAAGTTTCCAAAGTGTACATTCTGACCAAGCAACCAGCAGAGGCTGAGCAACTTTTGAAAGATTTGCTGGGGTTAAAAGACTTATCACATGCTCAACAAATTGAGATGACCGTGGATTTAGCTGAGAGTCTGTATTTGCAGAACAGGTATTCGGAAATCTTGGAACTCCTCATTCCACTGGCTGAGGAGTTAGAATCATCAACGTTTGATGATGTGCGAACTCTGGCACGAATTCACTATACGATAGGGAATGCTTACTACCAGAAACAAAATCTTACGGATGCGAATTTCCATTATCGCAGAGCAGATAGTTTATCCCTTCGTTTCCCGCTCTTTGATGAGTTGGCTGCGCGAATTTCTTATAATACCGGGATTACATTACAGCTTCAGGGCCATCATCAAAGTTCCGCATACTACTTGGAACGAGCCTATGATTTTTTTAGCAAAACAGAGAATATGTACGAAACGGCTGCGGTAATTTTTGCTCAGGGGATTACCTACAAAAATCTGCGGGAGTATGAACTTGCCCACGATACTATGTCACGTGCCTTAACGATGTTTGAGATGCTGAACCTGACGCATAATTCTTATATTGTGAAACGCACCATGGCTTCGACGCTAACTGTCCAGGAAAACCCCAAGCTCGCTATCGAGCAACTGCAAGATTGCATCAAGCCCTTTGAAGAGCAAAAGAATTACAACTTCTTGGTGATCGTGTTATCTGAAATCGCTGCTATTGAAATTAGTCTGGGAAACTTGCAGTCTGCCTCTAAGTACTTGGTCGATGCTGACATCACGATTCAAAGACAAGGCCTCCAAAGCAACAGAGAAGCAGGCGAATATTTCAAAACTGTTGCCCTTTACTACTTAGAGTCCGAACTCTTCTCCGATGCTGTCGAAAATGCATTAATATCAGCAGAAATTTTTGATAAAATTGGCTCAGTGGCCGATCATGTAGATGCTTTGCAAATTGCTTGTGACGCTTATCATGAATCTGGTCAAGATTCACAAGCCTATTCCATTCAACGGCGATGTATAGAACTCTTAAAACAACTTACCGGAAGGAGCGAAAGAATCTTATGAAGAAATGGCTGTCTCTCTCTTTATGCCTCGCTGCCTTAATTGCTCTAACAGCAACTTTCGATGCGCAAGAGAATGCACTTGATACCCCAATTGGTCCGTTGAGCCCTGTTGAAACTAAGTAACTTCATTACCAACATGAATGACCCCGGCACATATGTGCCGGGGTCATTCATGTTATACTAATCCACCAAGTTCCTTCACTACTTTCCCATGCGCCACCGGGAACGTATAAGTCTCCAACTCCCCCACCGGCACCCATCTTACATCATCACTCTCGCGCACCAGCCCTTCGGTGATCGCGCATTCAAAAACGCGCATGTCCCATTGCAAGTGGCTAAACGTATGTTGGACTTGAACAAACAGCCGCCCTGGCTCCACCGTCACGCCAAACGCCTCTCTGAGGTGCAGAGCGAGGCTGTCCTCTAGCGACAGACCTTCGACCCGCTCTCCGCCGGGGAACTCCCACATGCCTGCGAGGAGCCCTTTGTCGGGGCGTCTGCGGATCAGCACGCGGTCGCCGTCGCGCAGGAGGGCCGCCGTCATGTCGACCGGTCTGGGCGGCTTCTTCTTCTCTTTCACCGGCAGTTCTTCCTGCACGCCTTCCTCCAGCGCCCGGCAGTGCTCCTTCACCGGGCAGGAGTGGCAGCGCGGGTTCTTCGGAATGCAGACGGTCGCCCCGAGCTCCATCAAGCCTTGGTTGAACGACGCCGCCCGCCCCGGCGGGATCAGGAACTCGGCGAGCCCTTCGAACGTCCGCCGCGTCTTCGGCTTCATGATGTCCTCTTCGATCAGAAAGATCCGCGACAACACCCGAAACACATTGCCGTCTACCGCCGGCACGTCCACATCGTAGGCGATCGACAAAATCGCGCCTGCCGTGTACGGTCCGACGCCGGGCAGCGTCGAGATCTCATCGGGCGTGTCCGGCACGCGCCCGCCGAACTTGTCGCGCACCACCTTGGCGCCTTTTTGCAAGTTCCGCACGCGGGAGTAGTAGCCCAACCCCTCCCACGCCTTCAGCACATTCGGCTCCGGCGCATCGGCCAACGCTTCAATCGTCGGGAACAGTTCGACAAAGCGGTTCCAATACGGAATCACCGTCTCGACCCTTGTTTGCTGCAGCATCACTTCCGACACCCAGATTTTATACGGATCGCGCGTCCGCCGCCACGGCAAGTCGCGCTTGACCTGCTCATACCAGTCCAGCAGTTGGCCGCCGACGGCACGGGCGGTTTTTACATCAACATCAACCTTGCTCATCTCCCTGCCTCCTTACACTTCCCCTATTATACAAAAAAGCACAGCCATAAAGGGCTGTGCTTTTCATGCTGCACCCCTGGGAACTATTTCAAGTTCTCCGGGTTCAAACCTTGCAGCTCCGGGATCACGAACAGGCCGTCTTTGCGGATCAGCACGTCGTCAAACCAGATCTCGCCGCCGCCGTACTCCGGACGCTGGATGCAGACCAGATCCCAGTGGATGTTGGAACGGTTGCCATTGTACGCATCGTCGTAGCAGTTGCCCGGCGTGAAGTGGAAGGAGCCGGCGATCTTCTCGTCGAACAGGATGTCTTTCATCGGGCTCACGATGTACGGGTTGAAGCCGATCGAGAACTCACCGATGTAGCGCGCGCCTTCATCCGTGTCAAAGATGCGGTTGATCGCTTCTGTGTCATTGGCGGTCGCTTCGACGATCTTGCCGTCCTTAAAGGTCAGGCGGATGTTGTCAAATGTCTGGCCGTTGTACAAGGTCGGCGCGTTGAACTGCACCGTGCCGTTGACCGAATCGCGCACCGGCGCCGTGTACACTTCGCCATCCGGGATGTTCAGCTTGCCGTCGCATTTCACAGCGCCGATTGCTTTGATCGAGAAGGACAGATCGGTGCCCGGCCCTTTGATGTGCACGCGGTCGGTGCGCTCCATCAGTTCTTTCAGCGGGTTCATCGCTTCCGACATCTTCGCATAGTCGAGCGTGCAGACGTCAAAATAGAAGTCCTCAAAGTCTTCCGTCGCCATGTTCGCCGACTGGGCCATCGACTCGTTCGGGTAGCGCAGGATGCACCACTTGGTCTTCGGCACGCGAGTTTCGAAGTGCACCGGCTTGCTGTAGTTCGCTGCAAACTGCTGCATCTGTTCGGACGGCAGACCTGCCAATTCGTTCACGTTGCGGGAAGCGCGCAAGGAGATGTACGCATCCATCTGCTCCATGAACTTGCGGTCATGGTCGCCCCAGAACTTGATCTGCTCGGCGCTGGCTCCGCGGATCAGCTCGCGTTGAATCTGCGATTCTTTGTTCCACACAAACGGCATGCCGCCGACCGCGTACGCAGCTTTCACCATCTCTTTGGCGAGCGGAATCTCGCCGTCTGTGATCTCGATCAGCACTTTTTCGCCCGGCTGCAGGGATACAGAATATTCCATCAGGTTCTTCGCAAGCAATTCGTAACGAGCGTCTTTCATTTGTTCAACCCCCTCAGTATGTAAATGCTGGTCCACTCCCCCGCGTTTCTCGCCTTGACTCGTCCGCAGCGGATTGAGACAATGGAAAAAGAAATGAGCGGCAAGGAGGAACTGTGATGCTAGAGATTGGCGCGACCGCTCCGGACTTTCAGGCAGAAAGTACGGAAGGCCCCATCCACCTGTATGATGATTACAAAGGCAAGAAGAACGTCATCTTGATCTTCTACCCGATCAACAACACGCCCGGCTGCCGCAAACAGCTTTGCGAGGCGCGCGATGCAGCACCCGATTATGAGAAGCTTGACACCGTTGTGCTCGGCATCAATCCCGGCAAGTTCGAAGGCCACATGAAATTCACCGCCAAGCACAACTTCGGCTTCCCGCTGGTCTTTGACGACCGCTGGAAGATCATCGCCGAATACGGCGTTCCAACGTTTTCCGGAATGATGGTCAGCCGCTGTGTGCTGATCCTCGACAAAGACATGAATCTGCGCTACTTCAACAAAGGCATGCCGAGCACCGCCGAGCTGACCGCCGAGCTCGAGAAGATCAATCAGGCGTAACTTCTTCATTGTAGCATGAATGCAACGCGAAAGCGGTGTCCCTTTGGGCACCGCTTTTTTATCTCAGGTGTCAGCTGTCCAGTTTTTTGAAGAAACGTTCCAGGTAGTTGTAAAACTGCTGGCTCTCCTCCGAGGTAAAGTCGGCAAACATCTCCGAGGTGAACAGGTCGCGGGGTCCTTCGATTTCGCGCATGAACAGCGCGCCTTTCTCCGTCAGCATCACTTTGGTGACACGGCGGTCGAACTGATCCGGATGGCGGCTGACAAATCCGTCCCGTTCCAGTCGGTCGATCATGCCGGTCATGTTCGCTTTGGTGACCAACAGATTTTTCCCCAACTCTGTCATGGTCATCCCTTGCCCGTTGCGATCCAATACGCCAAGCAGGGTCCATTGCTGCTGAGACAGTCCGTACGCTCCCGCCAGCTTGTCGCTGTTGCCGTGCTTGATCAACAAGTTGTTGATCCGGATCACGGCGTGGACGATCGCAGCGCGCAACTCCGTGTCATTATTCAGATTATTCATATCCCCTCAACCCTTTTATCATCAGATTTTAATATATGAGTTTATAATACTACGCCTGCCCAATTATTCCTTCGTATGAGATCGAAAAAAACGCAAAAAATACGAGTACGGGAGGTGGTATGAACATGTGGGATATGATCACAGACATGATGCCGGGCCGCAAACGCGGCATGAACACCGTCACAGCTATGGTGCTGGGTGCCGGGATCGGGATCGCTGCTTGGGAAATGATGCGCCGCAACAACGTTGCCGGCAACAGCACAGATGAGATGGCGCAGATTGCAGATTCCATGATGGACGCTATCACGGAGTAGTCCGCCTCTCAGCCGCAACAAAAAGGGTCCCTGCAGCTGCTGCGGGGACCCTTTTAATACAGATCTACAAAAATGCTGCCATGATACGACCGCACCGTGACCGGCCATTCGCCGTCGCCAAGCTGGTCGGTCAGCAAAGTTCCTTGCTTGGTGCCGGCGTTTTTGCTCGATTTGGTCGGGCCTTTGATCACGCCTTTGTTCGTTTCACCTAAGAATTTGACCGAAGCTGTCTTCGGCATCTCAAGCGTCGTCTTGCCGTTGTTGGCGCCGATCGTCCACGGCGCGAGCACCTCGCCGTGCACCGTCACGTCACCCAGCCCCGTGATCGTCGCTTCCAGCGGCCCCAGCGGGTCCTGAATGTTGAACACCGCCGATTCGCCAACCGCCAAGATCTGATCCCCGATCGTGTTGATGTTGATCTTGCCGAGTTTGACATACAGATCGAGCTTGCCGGCAACTTGTCCGATCTCCGCGTTGCCCGCATCTGAGCGCAGGCGCAAGTCACCGCCGATCTTGTTTACCGTCATGTTGCCCTGTCCGGACTGCAGATCGGCTTTCCCATAAACTTCACGCACGTCCAGCGCGCCGTTGTGCACATTGACCAGCAGGTCGCCGTTGAGCGTATTGACCTTCACCGCACCCGTCTTGCTGATCAGGTCGGCGTTGCCCCGGTAGTTGCTGACCAGCACGTCGCCCGACTCGGTGCGCACGCGCAGCACCATGCCTTCCGGGACTTGGAGTTTCAAGTCGATCGTGCCGCTCTCGTCGTCGCCCGGCGGTTTGACTTCGACCATCGTCACTTCCTCGACCGTCGTGTACGGCATCAGCCCGACCGCTGAGACGACCGGTGCGCTGTCGTCGATGATCGAGACGTGTGCGACGGCGTCGATCTCCAACCGGCGCTCCGTCGTCCCGGTCACTTCGACCGCACCGAGCGGATTGTGTATCACGACCTCCCGCACCTGCTTCGGCAAGGTCACCACTTGTGTCGGCAACGCGATGTCTTTGCTGGTCACCGTGAGCAAGGGCTTTTGCGGCGGCAGTTCCTCCCCTTCCGCCGTGCGGGTCGTGGAGAGGTAGAAGTTGATCGAGAAGACGCCGACGAGGAACAACAGCGCCAGCGACCGCCCGTCAAGACGGATGCGCTCCTGCATCTGCTTGCGGCGGCTCGACAGCCAATTCCAGAGCAGCTCCAGGCCGAGACCGATGATGATCAGCGGCCAAAAATTCAGCCCGGATACGAAATAACTCCTCTGCCAAAGGATATCGGATAAAAGAAGAAGACCCAGTGCGAGCATCGTGCACGCACTGGTCAAAGTTCCAACTCTACGCATGTTCACCGCTATTGTCACTCTCTTCTACGCGGGTTTGCGACGGGAACGGAAGCGGCTTGCCTTTGACAATCCAGAAGCCGGCCCCGAGGAACAGGGCGGCCGAGACCAGTTGCTTCAGCGCTTCCCGCAGCTCCCAGTTGCCCACGCCGGCGAGATCGATCACGCCGTACGCCAGGGCGATGACGCCAAAGATCGCAAAGAGCCAGCCGAGCATCGCGATGTTGAGCAGCTCTTTCCAGCGCGGGTAGATCGGACGGTCTTCCACCGTTTCGCCGCGATTGATCGCATCGCGGTATTTATGTGCGTCCATCTGGACGTAAAACCACATGATCGGCAGGGAAATGCCGGTGATGAATTGCAGCGAATTGCTCGGCATGATCGTGTTCAGAACGATCAGCCCGAAGAACAGAATCATCAGCTGCACCCCGCGCACCTGCAGGCCGAGGTAATAATGGCCGAGGCCAGGCAGGCAGGAAAACAGCGTGGTGAGCCAAAAGCTCTTATGGCCGGTATGCAGCGCTTCCTGTTTGCGTTGCACCGTGCGGATGGCGCGCTGCTTTTTCTTGTCTGCTTTGGTCAGCGGCTTGCTGCCATCTGACAGCAGACCGGCATCCTCAAGCGTCACCGTTTGCGAGATGCATGACTTGCAGACCGCATGGTCACCCACAGGGACCACGCATTCGGAGCAGACCAGTTCGTGGCAGATGCGGCATTCGCGCTCCACGTCCCGGTCGGAGTGGTAATAGCAGTTCATGTGATGGGTCCCTCCCTATTTCCATAGATCAAAGCTTGCCACGCTCAGCAGGTAATGGAGTTCAGAATAGACGCGGGTCGTGCCGTCCGCGAACCAGCTTCCGGAGTTGGAAACGGCCGCGATCGTCTTGCCGACCACCGGGACTTGCTCTGCATAGGACTGACCGGCCGTGCCGAGCACCATAAAACCGGTGACGACCGCCGCCGTGGCGAGGCGGGTAAACAGTTCGAGTCGCTTGGCCCAGGCTTTCCGAATCATCGGTACCATAGCGCCGGGACCGGCAGTAGCAGCCTTCTCCCGCTCCACCTGCTCAACTTCCAGCATAATCCGGTCGACCAGGCTTGCGCTTGGCGATTCCACGTGCAGGATCTCCGGCATATACTCGCCGAGTTCCGCCATGTTGGCAAGGCGTTCCGCACACAGATCGCATTCGGCCGTATGCCAAGCGACGAGGTCGATCTGCTCATCGGGCAGCTCCTCACCGTTTAGAAACTTCCAAATCAAGTCTCCTGATACGTGCTCCATCTGACCCGCCTCCTTTCAGCCGTTCGCGCAGCATGTTTTTCGCCCGGTACAGCCTGGTTTCGACTGTGCGCGGCGAGATCTCCTGCGCCTCGGCGATGTCCTTGTAGCTCATCCCTTGAAAATGGTACATCAGCAAGATCGAGCGGTATTTTTCCGGCATCTCCTCCAGCATCCCGTGCACTTCCTCCTGCTGCTCCCGTCGCAGCAGCACGTGCTCGGGCGATGCATCGAGGTCATCGGGAATCCGCTCGGCCTCTTCCACCTGCGCGGTCTGCTCCTGCCGCGGCACATGTTTGCGCCGCCAGTCGATACAGCGGTTGGTGGCAATCTTGCAAATCCACGTCTTAAAACTCGCCTCTTCACGGAAGCTGTCTAACATGCGGTACGCCTTCAGGAAGATCTCCTGGGTGAGGTCTTCAGCCTCTGTCCGGTCGCGTACCATGCGGTGGGCAATCGTGTAGACAAGAGTCTGGTACCGCTCCACGAGCAGTCGGTAACTATTGCTGTCACCCGCTGTGACGCGCTGTATCAATTCTTGATCGCTTCCCCCCTGCATCGCGTTCCGGTCCCTCCTCTCCCTCGTAGCACCACCGTAGAATTCGTTCAGTCACACCTATTGACGAACCCCTGTGGGAGAAACCCTTCACGATTTGGCAAAAAAGTTTAGATCCTTAGATCATCATCAGCACGAGTCCGAACATCGCTGCGACGAGCAGCACGGAGATCAGGTTCAGCAAAATCCCGGTCAGCGCCTGCCAGCCGCCTTTCAACGTCTCCGGATTGCGTTTAATCTGGCGGATCGCCACAAACCCGAGCACCATCCCGAGCGGCCCCATCAGCAATATGAAAAAGTTCAAAAACGGAATGATCACCGTCACCAGCGAGCAGGCGCCCAGCACCAGCGAGGCGACCGACAACCGGTTGGTCTGGAGAAAAGGCCTCGGTTCACTCATCTATCAAACACTCCCTACTTACAGTCATCAAACGAATCGAATCTATTATACCTTAGAAACGAAAAAAACGCCCCCGGTGGAGGCGTTTTCCAGATCCCGCGATTAACGGGAGTAGAATTCGACGATCATCGATTCTTGAACTTGCTGCGGCATTTCTTCGCGGGACGGGTAACGGACATAGGTCGCTTGCAGAGCGTTTTCGTTCCAGTCCATGTAAGCCGGACGGGAAGTCACGCCAGCCAGCGCGTCTTTCACAGAGACGATATCGTGGGACTTCTCGCGCAGGCTGATCACGTTGCCCGGGCGAACTGCGAACGATGCGATGTCGACTTTGTTGCCGTTGACGGTGACGTGGCCGTGGTTGACCAGCTGACGAGCGCCGTCGAGGGTGCGTGCAAAGCCCGCTTGGTACACGAGGTAGTCAAGGCGCGAGTTGAGCAGGCGAAGCAGGTTTTCGCCGGTGATGCCTTTTTGGCGTGCAGCTTCTTCGTAGTACGCGCGGAATTGCTTCTCGAGTACGCCGAAGATGTAGCGCAGCTTTTGCTTCTCTTGCAGCTGCAAGCCGTATTCGCTGATCTTCTTGCGCTTGGTCGGGCCGTGTTGACCCGGCGGGTACGGGCGCTTGTGCACCGGGCATTTTGCGGAGCCGCAAAGAGCTTGGCCAACTTGGCGGCAGAGTTTGTGTTTCGGTCCAGTAGTGCGTGCCATTGTAAGTATCTACTCCCTTATCTGTTCTTGATCTTGTGCAGCGTGAAACTGCTCCATTTCCTGAAGCATGTGCGAGAGCGGATCGATCACTTCAACGCCCTCGGAACGAAGTCTAGCCAACTCCTCTTCGGTCTCTTCGATGACCGATGCAAGGAGATAAGTGATGTCATTTTGCTTGTAAATAAGCACGTCGGGTTCGCATGTCTCCGACAAAATTAAAGAATACACGCCGGAACCGATTTTGACAAGTGCCTTTGTATGCAAATGGCATCCGGTTTCCTCCCATTTTGAGACAAAAACGTCGACATCCGCACTGTAAGGCCAATTTGTTAAAATGTGTTCCATGCAGTCGATGATTGGCTGCGGCTCGCGGTAATGGCCGACACCCCAGCACATCTGTACGACTTCCTTGCGTATTTTTTGAGCGAGCATAGCACATCACCTTTAATTGAAAATGATTCTCATTCGCCACTGCCTACTATAGCGGAATGAAGAGAGCTTGTAAACACCCAGACTCAAACACTCCTTCGTAGCGTAACCATCTGAGACATTTTCCAAACGGCGACTTTGTTATTTTTTGCTGTGCTGATCTTATTGGATCTCTTTTTGAGCGCCCGCTTCGTAACCGTTGACGATCAGCTCGAGCTTGCCGTTTTCCGGGTCGAAGATCAGGCCGTGCACCGGCACGTCTTTCGGGATCAGCGGATTTTCGCGGATCGATTTGACGACTTCGGCGACGTTCTCAATCGGATGGTGGAACGTGTCCACCCATTGCGACAAGGTGCCTTCGACCAGTTTGATCGCATCGGGCGAAATGCCGCGGTCGAGCATTTTTTCTTTGAGGCCGTCGGCGGTCGCCGTCGCCATGCCGCAGTCGAGATGACCGATGACGATGATCTCTTTGACGCCCAGCGCGTAGATCCCCATCACCAGCGACCGGATGACGACGCCAAAGGGGGAAGCGAGCGTGTTGCCGGCGTTTTTGATCACTTTCGCTTCGCCGCGCTGAATGCCCATCGCCCCTTCCAAAAAGTCGACCAGCCGTGTATCCATACAGGTGAAGATCGCCAGCTCCTTGCTCGGGATCTTCGAGACCGGCTTGCGGTTCTGCCCCTGCAGTTTCTGCCATTCCTCGACGAATCCTTCGTTGGCTTCCAAGACTTGCTCCAAGATGGTTTTGTTCATCTCTTACACCCCCGTTAGTATCCCTGTGCCTGACGCTGATGGTTAACTTCATTTTTTGCCAAATAGGCAGCTTCGATGTCGCCCGCCTGCAGGCCAAGCTGACCGCCCAGCCCGAGCAGTCCCGCCAGCAGAGCCTCCAGATCGCCCTGTGCGCGCGTGGCAGCCAGCCGGCTGCTCCGATCCATCAACTCGAGAAAAGACGCCGTGACGCTGTCTGCAGGAGCCGCTGCGGCCGGCTGCAGATCGGTATAGCCAAGCTCAAGAGCCAAACTGAGCGCAAAGTGCAGCACATCAACATACTCTTCTAAGATGATGTCGAGACCGGACGCCGGCTTTTTGCTCCAAAATTTAAAACATCTCGTCTCATTGGCGAGCTCCGCGAGTTCGACCTGCAGCGCGAGGAGTTTTTTCGGTACAAGATCCTGCCCGTGAAGTCCGTGCTCCGCTTTGATGCGGGCATCGAGTTCGCGCTGTAGAGTCAGCAGTTTATGTAGGTTCATCAAACGTCGATCCCCTCCGCTCTCCATAGTATCATAAAATCAGCGATGGGAAGAAAAAAGGAAGGGGCCGCCCTTCCGAAGGTATCAATCTTTTGATTTGGTCTGCGTAAACCGCCCGCTCCAGATAAAGAGCAGCATCATCAAGCCGACGAATACGAAGATGCCACAAGCAAACAGCAACGGCCACATACACGATCCCTCCGCCTCGACGGGTCGTGCTGCTGAAACTGCCGGGACTTGCGTCTACGCGGTGAGGTCGTGCAGCGAATCGGATGTGTTGTGGATCTGAATCGGAGGAATCGTCTTCTCCGTCCGGTTGATCAGATAGACGCAGAGCCCGCAGGAGATCAAAAACAGCAGCGCAGCAACAGTACCCAGTCCGAATGTCATGGTGAGTCCCTCCGTAATTGTGACAATTTTGTGTCTTCACTGTAACAAAAAGTTCGAAATTGCGCAACGATCGTTGTACAGTGAACCTTGTCGAATGTACGCGGGTTCCTCTTTACTATACGTGGGACAAAACCAGAGTAGACGCGGGTTTATTGAGTTTTCTGAAATGTCTAGGAGTTCGGGATTTTGAAGAAAGTACCAGTTGCTGAGCCGATGATGTGGCCCGCTTCGTCATAAACGTGCGACTCCAGCACGGAGATCGTCCGGCCGTTTTTCTGAAATTTCGTCTTGCAGGTCAGCGTGCCGTGTTTGGCTTCTTTCAAAAATTTCACCTGCAGGTCCAGCGTGACCGTCTTGTGGGTCGTGCCGTTGACGACAAAACAGGTCGCGCCCATCGCCGTGTCGATAAAAGTGGACAATATGCCCCCGTGCAGCATCCCGTAGCGGTTGCTGATCTCCGGGCGCACCTCCATCTTGTGAATAAACAGCTCACCGTCCTGGCCGGCGTACTGGTACGACATCAGCTCCTCGATGTAAGCGAGCGGGCTTTGGTTGGAGCGGATCTTCGCTTCGAGCAGACGCACCATAAACGCCTGGTCGTCCTCCGAAAGCGCGTCGAGCAAGGAGAGAATGTGTTCGCGGTGTTCCATAGGGTGTGGCTCCTTTCAAGCTTTGTGACTGCTGATGGTAGAGGTCGGCGGAACGCACAAGAAGCACGATACGTCAAAGAACCCATCTCTAAATGGGATTTTGCGTCGTGCTTATCTCGTATGCGCCCAGAAAGTAAAGGCGTAGGATTCCATATGCTCAGCCGCTACAGGTGGAGATGAATTCCATCCTAGCATCAGGCGAGTAAGCCGTCAAACTCCGGTTGCAGCAGCGAATAGAGACAGGCGTCGTGATGCTGTCCGCTCTGGTGCAGATAGCCGCTCGGCATACGATGACCGATCGCAGAGCTCTTTGATCAGCTTCATCGCACAATTCCTTCGCATCCCCTAGCGAAATTCACAGTTCTTCAATCGCCGGAAACCCGGCCCGGCTCCACAGCCACAGCGGGGTATGGACATCGATCGGGGCGATTCCGCTGCCCTGCAATGCTGCTTCCCACGCCTCGGCGACCTCTTGCCTGTCAACGGATGCACAAATGCCCAGCTTCGCGGTCGCTTGCAAGATGTGCGTATCGGGCGCGATGGTGATCAATTCACGATACTTCCAGCTTACTCCTGCGTACGTCTCCAGCACGTAGAGCCAATAGTTAAAAATCTTCGGCCCTGAAAGGTACGGAAACTCTGCCTTTCTCGTGCCTTGCATGATCTGTTTGAGCACCGCAAGATCAGAGTCGGCCGACTCGATCAGTCCTGTCACATCACCGAGGGAAGAGGAGTTGGCGATTCCCGCAGCCACGCGTTGCCAGATCTCAGGATGGCGATTCGGCTGCAGGGCGACCCGGTGGTGCAGCAGGGCTTCTGCCAACTGCGCACGCCCGCTTTTCATAGCCTTGTGCGGCGTGAAGACCCAGCGCGTTTGCTCATCGCGGTAGGCGTTGGCGACCGCCTCCCAGAGCGAGTACGAGTTGCGCTGGTAGTTCAGAGCCATCGCCAGCGTCAAAACATCGGGCAGCTCCTGCTCCGGCACCACGCCAAGCAAAGCGTCCTCCGGCATCGTCTCGCCGCCGAGCAAGCCGGCTTGATGCATGCGGATCAGAGCTTGAATCGTCTGCAGAAAGTTATGCTTCCTCATGTTTTTCCACCGGGATATAGATATCGAACGAATTATTTGGCAGCGTAGGGTTGAATCGTTCGTCGAACAGCTCGATCCAGGGAAGTGACGCCACCCGCCGATAGCCATGCTGCTTCAGCCATGCGAAGATCCCATGAAACGTTTCATCCACCGATACCCGTTCCACCGAACCGACATGTGTGAAACACACATACTCATGCTCCGGCACCTCGACGCGAACCATTCCCTCCGGCACATCTGCGCCCTGCTCCACGCCCACCGTCACAGAATAGGTGAAGCCGCTTTCCCGATGCAGCGCCAGCCCCCTTTTGATGACCGGTGTGATGACTTGCGCCATCTCATCCGCTTTCGCCAGCAGCTGAAACCACAACCGCGGCACCAGCACTTCCGCTTCCCCGCGCGCGGTGTAAGGAGCGGTAAATTCATAGCCGACCGCCTGATACGCCGGGAGCGTGAGCACTTGTCCTTCGAGGGTCGCGGCGGAAGTTGTCCGCAGCGCTGCGGGCAGCTCCACCTCGTTCAAGATTTGGTAGCCGCCATGCGCACCCGGTTCCGAATACAGCGGGACGCCCAGCTCGCCGAGCTCTTGCAGATAGCGCCACATCGTGCGATAGGAGACGCCCAACTCATCGGCCAGCTCGCGGACGGTAAATTTCTTTTTTCGGTTGACCAGCCTGATCAGCTCGATCAGCCGCTTGGACTTAGACAAAAAAATCCCACCCTAGTCTGTGGAAGTATGACAAAGTTTGACCAGATTCACTGTTATGATAAATCCAGAGGGTAAAATTTGTAAAGGACAGGAGTGCTTGCCATGAACATCACCATCGTGGAACTGCCGGAGAAGAAGTTGATCGGCGTGAAGTTCGCCGGACCGTTTGACGTCTTGCCGATTGAAATGCCGAAGCTGTGGACAATCTTTTTGGAGCGCGTCGCGGAGATTCCTCAGGTCGTAGCAGGAGCGTATTATGAGATCAGCGATGAAGATTTCAAGCATAAAATCTACACCGAATACCTGACCGTCGAAGTCGAGCGTTTTGACACCATCCCCTACGGCATGCTCGCCTTCGCCCTTCCCGCTCGCCAGTATCTGAAAGCCACCCACCGCGGGCCGATGAGCAGCGTGCAGGACACCTATCTGAATCTGTTCAAATGGATGAAAGAAAACGGGTATGAGCAAGACCTCTCCGCCCTCCGGATGGAGCGATATGATCGGCGCTTCCTCCCCACGGTGGACGATCATGCCCGGGAGGAGAATGAGTATGAGATTTTGATTCCGATCAAGTACGATACCCGACCATAAAAAAGACCTGAGTCGGGTCGAATACTGAACTCAGGTCTGGTCTTGCTCAAATCAATTAGGGATTGGGTAGCGTCGACTGTCCGACAAACACTTTGGACGGCGTTTTGTTGCTGCGTTTGATCGGGATTCGCTTAGGCGAGGAGACGATGCCATTGTTGACGGTAAACAGAACGATGCTGTTCGACCCAATCACCGCGCCGCCCTGCCCTTCCAGCACGTACGGGATTCCATGAATCGTACTGGTCGCATAGGTGTGGACATGTCCAACCAAAACTTTTTGCATCTTGTTGCGATTCGCGCTGAGCGTGTTCATAAAATCGCGATTTTTTGGCTTGGACAACGAAAATCCATCCTCTTGTTTGAGCGTGAAAGTCGTGCCGTTGGTGCGCGTCCATGTTCCGGTGCGCGGCGGAACGTGCATCACAACGACCGCTTTGCTTCCGGCAGGAGTTGTGCGCAGCGACTCCTTCAAGAAAGGCAGCGCATTTCCCGACTGCTCGAATCCATAGTAACTCGCGTAATCCGAACTGCTCAGCGCTGAGCTGGGGCCGATATCGTTAAGCATCACGACCCGCAGTCGGGGGACGTCAATTCGATAGTTGAGCTGTGCGGAAATATACTTGCGATACAGATTCAGAGGACCTGTGGGGCCTGTGCGTTCATGGTTGCCCGGTGCGATGAAGACGGGAATTTTGGAAGTGTCCATAAACTGGCTGATCTTCTGAGTGACATATTGGAACTGCTGTTGCGTGCCGGAGAAGACCACATCGCCGCCGATCAAAATGAACAGCGGTTTGGGTGTCTGTCGGGCAGCCGTCTCCAGCGCGCCAAGGAAAATCTGAAAACGTGTGACCGCATCTGCTCGCGTCGTGCCCCAGTCGAACCAGCTGTCTCCGAAGTAGACAAACCGAAAGGCAGAAGACTTGGGCAGCGATTGCAGCAACTTGCGGGCTTTTTCATAGATCGGTGCCACCGAATCACCTCCCTTCAGGCGAAATTTGTTTTTCGACCTACAGTTTTACAGCCTTGATGATGTCGAGTTTCTTGATGTTTCGAGTTCGGACTTGTCCGTTGCTGCCCATGTACTTCAGCGTGATGGAAGTTTGCGTTTCGGTCGTGACTTTGCCGTTGTAAATTCGAAACGACCCCATTGTGGTACCAGACACTTGAAGCCCATAACATGCGCCAACTTTAAAGTTCATCATTCGTTTCCTCCCTTCCGTCGTTCTCCCTATTAGAAAATGCGAGATTATCCGTTCTTGAAACGGCAAGTGTACGCAACGATTGCGGAAAAAGAAAAACAAGCCAGCGCGGTATCCCGTGCGAGCTTGCCTATTTCTAGTGATTCGATAAAGTTACTTCCGCGGCACGGCTTGTTCGCAAAATCTAGAGTGGAGCTCGCGAAGACATGGAGGAGGAATGCGTGTCTCCTCACTAATTTCTTGGTGCAAACAACATGATTGCAACGCCGATCATACAAATTCCTGCCCCAACCCAGTCGTACAAGTCGGGCGTTTTCTTATCTACCCACCAACCCCAAAAGACTGCGAGTATGATAAACACCCCGCCATATGCGGCATAGACCCTGCCGAAGCTTGGGAAGTTCTGCATGGTCGGAATGATCCCGTACAGAATGAGAATCACACTCCCAGCCACCCCATACCAGAGTGGTTTGCTTTCGCGCAGCCAGAGCCACACCAGATACCCTCCGCCAATTTCCGCCAAACCTGCAACGATGAACAAAACGATGGCGCTAATCATGTGCTGGACATTCCGTTTCCGTTAAGAGGTCGAATCGCCATTCATTGCAGCGCATGAAGTTTCCTTTCGGGTATTCGAATTCGCGCTCCCCCATCCATGTAAATCCAAGCTGCTGACAGATCGCGTTCGATGCGAGGTTGTCAACAGACGGGAAGGCGTACATGTATTTGCGCTTCTGCTCCGATCTGGCTTGGGCAATGGCCGCTCTTGCTGCGGCACTCCCGACACCTTTTCCTTGATAGGGTGGCAACACCGCCCAGCCCATCTCGTACGCATCCTCCTCGTTCCACACGCGTTCCCAATACCCGACAGTTCCAACCGCCGTCTGATCCACATTTGAAATGACACGAAACATTCGGCCCGTACCCGCTTCATTGATCGCAAGATAGTGCCGGTGGCGAGTCTGCAATTTTTGATCCGTCTCAGCTCCGCCCAAATGTTCCGTCATTTCCGGCGCATTGACTTGGCGCAGCAGATCCAGATCAGATTCTGTCCAAAGTTCGATCCGAACCGGCAATGCGTTTGTTCGGTTTGACATCGCTCTTCACTCCCACTTGTATGATTTTTTCCCACGAACCAGAACACACGTTTCCATGGTAAACAATCTGTGTTTCGTTGTCAAAATTAGCAGGAGATTCATATTGGCATGGTAAACGTTTTGAGTCTGCTCGTGTTTGCTATACAATGGAATATGAGTTCTACAAATTCGGTGGCAAGGGGCGTAGCAACGTGCAAATCACAACTTTTTTCATGTTTGAGGGCCAGGCAGAAGCGGCGATGAACTTTTATACTTCGATATTCGACAACTCCGACATCACAAGCATCTCGCGTTACGGAGCCGAGGGACCCGGTCCGGAAGGCAGTGTGCAGCAAGCGAGGTTTACACTGAATGGACAGTCGTACATGTGCATCGACAGCTTCGTCGCTCATGATTTTACATTTACACCGTCCATCTCCCTGTTTGTGACATGTGATACGGAAGAGCAGGTCGATCGCGCCTATGAAAAGTTGTCTGAAGATGGCGCCGTATTGATGCCGCTGTCCGAGTATCCGTTTAGCAAAAAATTCGCCTGGGTGAAAGATAAATTCGGCGTGACTTGGCAATTGTCTCTGCTCTCGGAAAAGTAAACAGCGTTTCGAAGATGCGAAGAACCCTCCATGTCGGAGGGTTCTTCGCGATTCAAGTGCCTACCTAGTAGCGGGGAGAAACGGTGTCATCATCTACTTCGTTCCCCAGTGCACCATCTCTTTGGCAAGGAGACATGGGGGTGCATAAAATAATGGAGCATCAAGTTCATCAGGAGAGAAGTGCGGTCATCATGAACTCACAAACGAGAAGGAACAGAATTGCGCAGCCGCAAGATCTACAAACCAGATTTGCGGTGGCGTTTCTAACCTTATTTTTAGCAACTTTCTTTTTGGGGAAAACGGCTACTCCACAACTTGGGATCGGTCAAATCGTTCTCCTGTGGGGTCTGTTGGTGCCCGACCTGCGAAAGGCAGTTGTTATCTTGTTCGTCCTTTATTATTTCTTGAATTAGTCCGCTAGGATCTGCGTCCGTTTTTGATATAAGTGATCGTAATTCGCAGTCGCGACAGGCTCGACATTACTCATTCACCTGAACCGGGACTTTTGCAAGCACATACTTACGTGTCCACATCTCGGTGGTCACAATCAACTTTTGCCCATCTTTTTCAAAAAAGTAGCCGGAACCTTCCTGCTCCACAAAAGTCCATCCTTTGCCACGAATCATATTTTTAATGTGCTCATACCCTTTTCCCTGGTCCATCTTCGTGAGATACCATTCATATTCGGTCGATTGATCAATAATAACTATAGATTCATTCGCAGCAGCTAACCGCCCGATTCCTTGTTCGATCTTTTGATCATCTACTGGAGCCAAGAGCTGTTTTTCTCTTACATTTTCAATACCATCAGATAGGTACACTCCCCCAAGTACCACTAGAATCATGAAACCAGCGCCAAGAAGCATTTGTTTCCGCTTGGTTAACATTTCGATTTCACCTATCCCCTTTGAATAGATCGAATCAAAAATACCTTCTCTTCACAGAAAACGAAGGTGACTTGTCTCTTTAAAACGAACTGTTAGTTCCTTGCTCTGTCCATTTCGTATCCGTTAACCTTACTTCTCCAGCCCTTGCGGTAAACGTACTTCAAACAGTGTGCGAATGGCATTGCTCTCGGCCAAGATCGTGCCTTGATGCTGCTCGACAATATTTTTGGCAATGAACAAGCCGAGGCCGGTACCCGCTTCTCGATGAGTTCTGGCCTTGTCGCCGGTAAAGAACATATCGAAAACATGCGGCAGCTCCTCTTGCGGAATGCAATTTCCGTAATTGATGATTTGAATCACCGCTTCTCCGCCGTCAAGATGGCAATGAATATCGATATACTGACCGTCAAAGCCATAGCGAATGGCGTTCGTCAGAAGATTTTCAAATACGCGGGCCAGCAGCTCCCCATCGCCAATAATCGTCAAATGAGGAGTTACGGCCAATCGGGTAGTCAAGTTATTTTTCTCAAGCAACGGATAGACTTCCTCGTTTAATTGACTGAGGAACTCACTTAGATCGATCGGGTGTTTCTCAAGCGTAAGCCTGCCGTAATTCATGCGGGTGATTTCGAACAGTTCATCAATCAGTTTCTCCAGTCGTTGCGACTTGGCGAAAGCAATTCTCGTGTAGTGATTGATTTGTTCCGAATTCAGCTCGTCATCCTGAAGAATGAAATCCAAATAACCTAATACGGAAGTAAGCGGGGTACGCAGATCATGGGCCAAATTCAAGACCAATTGTTCCTTGCTGTTTTCTGCAAAATCTCCTCTCTCCATCGCTTCCCGCAATTTTTCACTCGCCAGATTAATGTCTCTCGCAATGTCTCCAAACTCGTCGTTCGATCGAATGGGTAATCGACTGTTGAAGTCTCCGTTCGCAAGGCGGTAAATTCCTTCCGAGATTTCATCGAAATAAGCTGCATAATGCTTAGTGAAAAACAAGAAAAACAAGATCGAAAGTGGGATAAAAATAAGCAGAAAGAAGTTGATATCCCCAATATCTCTGATAAAGAAACGAACTTTCGTCAATGGGTCCTCGAACTTCATTCCATGATAATAGAGCTGGAGAGCACGATAGATCAAATAGGTAATCGTGCCGGAACAGAGTGTACTTAATCCGAATAGCAAAATCATTTTAAACCGGAAACCTCGGATCATTTTAGCCATTGAACGTATACCCTACTCCCCAGACGGTCTTGATCCATTTGTTTTTATTCTGGTCTTCGCCGAGCTTTTTCCGCAATGTGCGAATATGCACCATGACCGTATTGCCCCCCTCGTAGTAAGTCTCGCCCCATACGTGTTCGAAAATATTTTCAGAGCTGTAGACCTTCTTCGGATGACTGGCTAGCAGGTACAAGATATCAAATTCTTTCGGGGTCAGCTTAATCGGGTTGCCAAAGAGAAATACCGCTCGTTGTTCCGGATCGATGATCATGCCGCCCGTCTCCAACACCTGAGTATTCACAGGTGCCAATTGATTGAACTGCATGGAACGCCGCAGCTGTGCATTCACGCGAGCGACCAGTTCCATCGGGTTGAACGGTTTGGTCACATAATCATCCGCTCCCTGGACCAACCCTGCAATTTTATCGAGATCGGTCGCTTTTGCGCTTAAAAAAATGATCGGCAGATGATGCTGCTCCCGAATTCTCCGCGTCACCTCGTAACCGTCCAGCTTGGGCATCATAATATCCAAAATTGCCAAATCAATTGGATGTGTCCGAATAACAGCTTCAGCTTCCTGCCCGTCGGCCGCTTTTATGCAATGGTAGCCTTCCTTTTGCAAATGCAGTTCGATCAAATCGGCGATTTCCGTCTCATCGTCCGCTATCAATATGGTGATCGTTTTCATTCGTTCCCCCTGTAAAACGTCAAGATACCGCTATTATATCCGATCTAATTCAAATTCGGTTGATCGTACACGGTCACAATGACACCATCCATATTATTGCCTGAAATGTCAAAGCGGCCATTCTCAGGAACATGGATCGTTGTATTTGCAGAGACAGGGTAGTAGGAGACTGTATAGGTTTGGTGATCTACTGTAGCCGTAACGGTCTGTTGTTCTTTCAAGAAATCCAAATATTCCTCCAGAACGAAGCCCTTTTTCTGAATGATGGCACTGTGCGGCAACCCGACATAGCGGAAATGCCACGGCTCATATCGAATACCTGTGATGTACTCCTTGTCCTTTGGATAGCGTAAAATGAAGCCGTATTGCCAAGCATGTTGGCTCAGCCACTCTCCTTCCGGCACCTGATTCATATCTCCTTGTGTCGATCCGATATCGATCGACAGGCCGAGGTTATGTTCGCTGTAACCGGCAGGCATCGCATAGTCGGCCCCCATTTGCTGATACAGTTGGCTTTGTTCTTGGTCGTTTCGGTACCCACTGGTGATTAAAAAATGGCTGACTCCGTCTTTTTCAGCGGCTCGAAGTGAGGACGTGAAGTTTTGCAGCAATCTAGGCGACAGCTGAATCGAATTGTCCAGCAAACTGAATCCATTCACAAGCTCCGGGTGTTGAGACAGATTGACCGCATCGGGCTCTTCCGCCCCAGGAGGTACAGGATGATCTTTGTTGACCAGCAGCAGGTCGCCTTTGAAGATCTGGTCATTCGTAACTTGTATCGTGCGCGCTTCCTTTTGAGAAACTGCCTCCTGAACTTGAATATCTACTTCCGGTTGTTTTTCGTCTTTCAGTTTGTATTGAGCAATTCCGTATCCAATCAGCAAGAGAATCGCAAGCCAAAAAAGTCCCCTCTTCATCGTTCGTTTCCTCCTATCCATTCGCTCGAACTTCAGGATAAGGAAAACTTCTAAAAAAGAAGTGGGGTGAAAAATAAAATTTTTATAAAATCACTAGACATAACAAATAACTTGACGAGACACCAAAAAGGCAAGCAGCCACGGTTTCCCGTTACTTGCTTGCCTCATCAAATGGGCAGTTGTTCCTAAAGGTGCGAAGTCTTACTCCTTCACAATCGCGATGTAGATGTCCATCTGCTTGTCGGTGTCGGAATCGGAACGCTCGTCGTACCACTCAAATTCGGGCGTGCAGGCTTGATAGCCGGAGGTGGGAAACCACTCTTGGAAAGCTTGCACCCACGTTTGCTGGATCGTCGATGAGAAGTCCGCGTTGGACGCTTTCGGGGTGGTGAAGACCGCATACGTGGCTTCGGGTACGGTGACGCACATCATCCCCTCCGGCACGTTGTCAAACGACTCCGCTTCAAATCCGATCACATAGGTAAATCGGCCCGTCTCCGGCTCGAAGTTCGTGCACATCCCGATCTCCACATTCGGGCGAAGTTTGTTGGGAATATTGGCACGAAGGTTCTCTTGGAGATAGCGTTGCCAAAACGCCGGGATGTCTTGGTGGTTTTTTCCTTCATTCGTTTCAGTTACCAATCCGTAGCCAATCAGTTTGAATGCAGACTTTGTCACAATTGTCGGTGTCATGGTGATTCCTCCTTCTCTCAGACGGGGAGCGTGCGTCAGAGTCACGAAATGTTGCAACGCCAGCGACAGCCCGCTTTTGCGGTACTCAAGCGGTGTCAGTTGAAACTGCCGCTTAAATGCGCGGGCAAAAGCTTCGTGCGACTGAAACCCGGTCGCCAACGCGATGTCGAGGACCCGCTGGTCAGTCGTGCGCAACAGTTCCGCCGCTTTGGCGAGCCTCCGTTTGCGCAGATAATCGGCTGCTGTGTTTCCCAATGTCAAAACAAACACGCGATGGAAATGAAACACGGAAAAACACGCAACCTTCGCCAACTCCTCCATTGTGATCGGTCGATCCAAGTGGTGTTCCATATAGTCCAAGGTGGCTTGGATTCGCTCGATGTACTCCATGTACGGCTCCCCGTCCTTTCTTTCTCTAGGGTATCAGAATCGGCAAGAGGCTCCTTGACAATTTCTGCTGGATTTTGCTTTCGAAGATAAAAAGTTCCCTACAAACGGCAGAAACTCCTTTTCTTAGAACGGGGGTAAAAAAACCGCTTCATAGGATCTGGCCCTACAAAAAAAGAGGCTGCCTATGTTGCACATGGCTGCCTCATTTTTTGTCATACAGTTCAAGTCGTTTCAATAAATCATGGTAGGAAAATACACGATCATTCGCGATCACTCTCAGGTTTTGATCAAGCAACACAAGTGCAGGCACATATTTGATCCCGTAGTTTTTCCGAATCTCACTGGACGAGAGCAGCGGAACATCGGTCGGCACATAGGCCGCTTTTTCATCGTCCACTTCACCCTCAGTGATTACGATCCAACGCTTGTCTGCATATTGCGTTCTCACTTCCTTCAAGTGTGGGAAAATCTCCTTGCAAATCTCGCACTTTGACAGAGTGAACAGAAGCATCACCTTCTGTCCGGCCTCCAGCACGACTTCACGCCCCACATGATCCAGCACGCGAAACTCGGGCGCTCTGTCTCCAATGTGCAGCCCGCGCTTCTGTTCGTTCGGCGGTTCAAGTCGCACCTTTTGCAAAAAGCCCCCAAGCTGCTTCGCGAACCTGTGGTACAAGAAAAAGTGAACACTCACGACGATCCACAACCCTACATTCGATACGATCAACGCTTGTTCCAACCTCCTGCCTCCTTTCTCAGAAAAAGACTGCCGAGTGTACTCGGCAGTCTTCTCTTTAGCGATAGTCGCCGGTATCAAAACTTTCGTTTGCTGCCGTACATTCAAAATAGTGCGTACAGACACGGGCGAGCTGCATTGTGTTTCAACGCACTACCGGGGACAGCATTCAGAAGTCGGGTCGCAGCCCACGCTACACTGATAAATTCTGCCATACGCCCCAGGTTGGCAATAATCCGCCCGGCATTCATAGTAAACCTGAGCTTCCGGTTGCGCTTCCACATTGAAACCCAGCATGTTCGTCAACAGTTTAAACATCTCGATTCACCTCCTTTCAGTGGAGTCAGCTTTCCATTACCCAGCCAGCTTTTTCCCTGTCAACACGCCGATCAAATCTGAAATGCTACCGATGTGACCAAGCTCGATCACATAACCTTCCACATTGATCAACACAAAGAACGGAACATTTCGAATATTGTAGTTCTCCATCAAGGAGTTGCTGCGAATCAATGAAACACCGGCCGGAACCAGCTTGTCCGGCGCCCCCAAATCTTCAGGAGCTGCTACCACCACCCGCAAATCTGGATCGTGCTTGTGTAACTCGAACAGTTGCTGGATGATGGTCTGACAGATGTGGCAGGTGTCATACGTAAACAAGATCAGCGTGCGATTGCCGTTGTGCTTGTTGAGCGTCACGATCTCGCCGCGATGATCCGCTTCGCTGAACAATGGCGCTTTGCTGCCAAGCACTACCGAGACGGCTTCCCCATGCTGCGGGGACTGGATCTGAAAGCGCTTCATAAACTGTGAGACAGCCCGTGCCATCGTAAAGAATAAGATGATCTGCACGACGACAGCGACCCACAGCATCACATTGGAGACTAACAAAAACGTGATCACCGCGTTACCCCCTTTTCCAGAAAGTGTGTATCTCTTTCCCGATCTCCTGTGTCTCCATCCAACCGATCCATAAGAAGATCGCCATCACCGAACCAGCCAGGATAAACAATGCCTTCAAATTTAACATCATCGCGATGCCGCCCCCTTCAAGCCATGCGTCCGCGCTTCCCAGCGCTGGGTTCACTGCGTACACGGCAGCTGCCATCGCGATCAGACATGCGTTTCGCAACACAAGCAGCTTGGAAAGTTGATGATTCCCCGCAGCGCCGCCGCATCCGCAGCTGATCTCCGTGCGCCCGCGCGCCAAGTTGATCACGATCGCGATGGTATAGAGCAGAAGCAGCCCGGCCCCTGCCAGCGCCCCTGCTCTTTGAAAAAGTCCAGTAACAAGCAAGACGCTCAAAGCGAGTTCCACACACACTTCTCCTTTCGCGAAAGGCGCCGCCAAGCGATCCGGGAGAATCTGATAGTCTTTCACGATCCCGATGTGCTCTCCCATCTTTTTCAGCTTCGACCAGGCAGTGGAGAAAAACAGAAGTGCGAGAAGCAGGCGAAGAAACAACACCACCTCTTCCATCCCGATAACTCCTTTCATACCCGGTCTTTCATCTGCCGATAGTACTTCACGAGGGAGCGCAGTGGCCGTTGCACGCGATGCACGATTCCGTTGGAGTCAATCATGAAGACGAATGGCGAGCCTTCGATCCCCAGTCGGTGGTCGAGATGGCCCGGATACGGCTGCAAAGGTACGCGTCCTGCGAAAGTATCGAGAAAAACCCGCAGATTATGTTCGTCAATATTTTCATGCTGGTAGTAACAAACGAACGGCACGGCATCATACTCATTCGCTTTCAACCAGTCGATCAATTCCGACTCGCACACCGAACAGTCGGGAGAAGCCAGCATCACGAGAGCCGGGCGTTGTTGCACATGCTCCGGCAACGGCAACACCACCTGAAAATTCACGCCAATCATTGGATGTTGCAAGCCACCTTTGTGAATCTCTTCCGGCAAGCTCGCAACTTCTGCTTGCAGTTGGGGAAGCGATTTCTGAAGTTGGAACAACATGATCACCGAGAAGCCACATAAAAGAAATACGATTATAACATCCAACACGATCACCTTTAACGATTTGTCATAATATTATTGTATCCAGTAAATTACAACACGACAATAGTACTTTCGTTATATTATTAAAAATACAGTACTCAAAAAGACTATCCATTCACACTTCGATCTCGATCCATCTCTGACCACGCGGATCTCTGTAGGATAAACAATGTGGAAAGAATTCGGGAGCCATTCTTTAAGACAAAAGGACAAGCTCATCCTGAGCCTGTCCTTCTATAGATGTCAAAAGAGGAAAAGAATGCAACTGACGCCTGTAGAGTAGAGACCTCAGCATGCAACCTAAACAGGGTGCTTATTTCCCTGTTCACAAAACAGGGGTCTTGTCCATTGGAGTTCGAGGGCGTTTGTATGCAATCTGCAATCGCAACCGATTATTGATTTCATCTCCTGATCCTATTTCGGTGAACAACTGTCATGCAAAATCTTCTTCCGTCAGATCCAGATTGACACTCATAGCCGTTCGGCTGCCGTCGGCCGCGGCAAAAATCAATTGGGAAGGAGCCATGTACGAAGCATCTCCAGCAGCATAGACGCCAAGGATTGAAGTTCTTCCCTTTTCATCCGTTCTGATCCCGCCCGACTCTGTCCTTTCACAACCCAAACGCTCTCCAAACGGTGCGCTTTGTACAAATGTAGGCATTACGAAGCCAGCAGACCTCGGAATTTGAGTCCCATCCGCAAAGCGAACCTGCTCAAGCTTCCCGTTTTGACCAAGAAACGCCGCAACAGGTTGCTCCATCACCAGGACCCCCTTTGCTTGAAGTTGGTTTTTTTGTTCGTCTGACAGGGTCGCCTGACCGTTCGTGCATACGACCAAATCTTTGCTCCAATTCAAGAGCAGTTTGGTCATATGAAAAACGGTCGGAGATTCGGACACAACGACAAGCGGTTGATCCCGCAGTTCCCAGCCATCGCAATAAGGGCAATTGAACAAGCTCTTTCCATAGAGCGGATAAAAGCCTTCGATCTCAGGAAATCGCTCCTTTACGCCCATTGCCAAGATCACTTTTCTTGCTCGAACACGATCGCCTGACGAAAGGAGTACCTCGAATTGAGATTCGATTTTTTCAATGGAAACAGCCTCAATTTGCAAATGATCGACAGTCGAATATTGACCGATCTCCTGATACGCGATGCGGCGAAACTCGGTTGGCGTTACGCCGTCTCGCGTAATGAAGCCGTGAGACGCATGCGTGACTGCATTTCTAGGCTGATTGTTGTCGATCAAAGCTACATTTCGCCTTGCCCGGCCAAGCACGAGGGCAGCGTTCAACCCGGCAGGACCTCCACCAAGAATGGCACAATCATACATCATGATTTCATCTCCCTTACGATTGATATTACAGACCCATTATATCCATGATTAGAGCAAAAAAACGCTTTATTACGTATCGAACGGTCACCCCCTTCCATATCTTGTGATACATCACAATTTCGATTGCTTTTGAGCCAGATCGATCAATTTCGTATTTTTAAGATGCAACTCCATTTTCTCTTCCGCTTCCTTCATGACAGCTTGGATGAGACATTCTTCACCGTGGACAAAATCACATTCAAATAAAGAGGCGCTTCCCTCGATGGCGTGAATAATTTCCAAAAACGTAATGTCGTCTTTTTGGCGGGACAACCGATAGCCGCCGTTAGCGCCGGAAACCGATTCGATCATTCCTGCCTTCACAAGCCTCGTTAGAATTTTGGAAAGATAAGTAGGTGAAATGCCTTGGGATTCTGCTAACTGTTGAACGCCGACCAGCTTGGCTGGAGAAGCGGAAACGAGCGTGAGCATGGAATGCAGAGCATAATTCGTCGCTTTCGTAAATCTCATCGTTGCACCTCAATTAAAGACTTATTGGGTCTATAATATCCTCGATATTTCGATGGTGTCAAGTTTTTGATTACATGATCAGCACTTTTCTGTATCGAAATCGTCCAACGCTACACCAGAACAGATAGTGCCCTACACTGTGTAGGAAGGAGAAACGGAGGGAATTCCTTTAAAAAGCCTCCCACAACAGCAGATCCACACAAGACAACAGGACAAGCCATTTTGTGCGCTAGTCTTTTTATTTCGTTCGTTCTGCTAGTTGAATAAAGCCAGCTAGGATAACGGATATACTTTTGATATACTTAGTCGATAAAGAACAAGAGGAGATTATATGGGAAAAATAGTATCTAGAGGATTGCTAGCTTTATATGTTGTGATACTAACCTGGTTAGTGTTATTCAAATTATCATTCCATATTTCGTCAGTACTCGATTATCACCATAGAAGCCTTAACTTGGTTCCATTTGCTGCTCCCTCAATGGTAGATGGCAGCATTAATTTCGGAGAAATGATATTTAATGTAGTATTCTTCATTCCTTTGGGTTTGCTTCTGAATGTCAACTTCAAAAAAATTGGATTTTTACCTAAGTTTTATTTCGTACTGCTTTTTAGCATTACTGCTGAATTGATTCAATATATCTTCGCTATTGGAGCGACAGATATAACAGATGTACTTACAAATACTGTTGGGGGCCTGCTTGGACTGACATTCTATAGTTTCATAAATAAGTATATTGATCATAAAAAAATAGACTTAGTCATTATTTCCGTCGGCATACTTTTGCTCGTGTTATTTATCTCGATGGAAGCTAGTCATCTTTTCAACCGAAGGCTCCTAAGATAACCTTTTGTGCGAAACTTATAGAAAAGGCAAGCAACCACTGATTCCCGCCAGTTGCTTGCCTTTTTAGTTAGTCGGCTTCACGCCAGCAAAACGTCCTCCGTCGTCTTGAAATGCAGTTTCGCCACGTTGACGAGTGCATCCTTACCGTGTTCTTTGACGTAGGACTTCCCCGCTTGGATTACGAGTGAGGACGCACCTTTAGGCAGCGTGAGGCCGTATTGCTTTTTAGCCCCATTGCTCCACTTCAGCAGTGCATCACGCACCAGAATCGAAGCGGCGGCGACCGCGAGAAATACATCAACGACAAACTGAAGACCAGGGGCAAGGGGGATCCAAAGTTGGTTACCGTAGAAAGAAGATTGGCGACCTTTCATTACTGATGTGGATTACCCTAGTTTCAGTATAAATTCTTCAACCTCATGATTGCGTGAATTGGAAAACCCCTTGTCCTCGCCGCAAATTTGGAACCCACATTTTTCTAAGACCCGAATCGAAGCGATGTTGTCCTTTGCCGCACGGGCATAAATGGGTCGTGCTTTTACGTGATCCAAGAGCTCGGATAACGCCTTTGTGGCAATACCTTTGCCCCAGTATTCTTTTCCCAACCAGTAGGTGACTTCCAGTTGACCGAATTGTTCAAAACATGAAACACTGCCTGCCACATGACCAGCGTAGACGATGGTTTTGTTCGTGATTGTCTTGTCGCCCAATATCTTACTCCAATGGGCATCGAATGCCTTCCGATCCGATGGGTCCTTGGCTGTGAAGGCTGCCATATAATTGGCAGTCGGATCCAGTTGATTCTCGTAAAACAGGGCTAGATCCGTTTCGATCACATCCCGCAGTCGGACGTTGTGTGCTGAATTATTGTTCATTTTAGGTCACATGCTCCTTAACAAATCAGATTCACTTACTCGATTCAGAATCAAGCTATCGACATTTTTGCTGAATGTCTTCGGTTGTCTTGAAATGTAGTTTCGATACCTCACGAAGTGCTTCCGTCCCTTTGGCTTGTACAAACGCTCGGCCCGCCTTGATCACCAATGAGGATGCACCTTTCGGGAACTCAATGCCGAGCTCTGCCTTCACCTCTTTGTGCCAGCGCAGGAAGGCGTCACGCGCCAGAATGGAGGCTGCGGCCACGGCGAGATTTTGTTCCGCTTTTGGGACGAGGACGAGTTGGATGGTCGGGTCGAGCTTCTTCAGACGATTCTCGATCAGGGTCTCGTTGGCGAACTTATCCACGACGACGAGTTTCACCGACTGGATCTCGACCAGCTTTTCGATCACCGAACTATGCGCCCAGGACAAGAGGAAGTTGAGATTCTTGCCTTGGGATTGGAACTTCTCATACAGCTCGTTATATTTAGCAGGCTTCAGATGCAGGACTTTGTATCTCCCATAACAAATCTTCTTAATCTCCGCCGCCAGCCCCGGAATCTTCGCATCTGTAATCTTCTTGCTGTCATCCACCCCCAGCGACTGCAGCAACGGCACCGCTTCCGGATCAACGATCACCCCTGCCGTCACCAAGCCACCAAAAAAGTCCCCCTTCCCGCTCTCATCCGTCCCAATCCACGGCTCATCGTATGAAACAACGACCTCCGGATGCTGCTTGGCCGGTTTTGCTGCCTTTACTGCTTTCGCAGCAGCAGGCGCTCCCCCCTGCATCTCCGCCATCAGGTCCTCCAGTGCCGCCTTCGCCGCGTTCTCCCCGCCTTGGGAGACGAGCTTCAGCCCCTTTTTGCCAAAATACACATTGAGCTGCGCCGTTGTACTGCCCTTGCGCACTTTAAACTGCCGCCCATAAGGTATCTCTTTCTGCTCCAGGATCTCCAGCCCGTGCGCCACGCAGAGTGCTTCGGTTTGCTCACAGGCGGTTGCTAAGTTGTGTGGTACCACAGGGTCGTCCTCCTTTGCGTCTGTCATAGTATATACCATTTTCGCTAAAACTCGATGGTTTCCCCTTCTCGTTAAATAAGATAGAATAGAGGCTAGAATAGAGGAGGTGTGCAGCATGACCTGGTTTTACGTGATTTTGGGGTTTCATCTGCTCGCAGTCGTGACGAAGCTCGGCGTGCTGTTCTATATACCGGCGCTGAAAGACGTTGCACAGATTCAGAGATTTCTCGGCAAGTACAAGATGATCGATCGCTATGCCAACTACTCGCTGTGGCTGTCCGGCCTCGGCATGGTTGCCGTCACGTCGATCCAACTGCTGTTCCAGATGTGGCTGCTCGTGTCCATGCTGCTCTACACGCTGATCTTCTACATCATCAAGCGCGTCGTCATGGGCCGCATGGAGAAGATCATCGCGTCGAACAAAGTATATGCCCGCGACGAGATTCGCACGCTGAAGGTGGAAAATTACTGCGTGATCGTCGTCTCCGTCGGCCTGTTCCTCGCCATCGGCGGGCTGATGATGACCAAACCGTTTTAACAAGAAGAGTCCCCGCCGCCTGGCAGGGACTCTTTTTATTCGCTAGCGGGTCTTTTTCGAAAACCCGCGCATCGATTTGGTGATGTTCTTCCATTTCTGCTTCTCCGCCGCTTGAGCACGCGCATCGTCCTTGCGGGCGAGATACGCCAGTTCACGCTGCATTTTGACGAAGTTGTTGTAGCGCCCTTTGTCGAGCGACCCGTCATGCAAGGCAGCTTTCACCGCACAGCCCGGTTCGCTGTTGTGGCCGCAGTCGCCGAAGCGGCACGACTCGGCCAGCTCCATGACGTCGGCAAAGGAATCGCTGAACCCTTCGTCCGCTTCCCACAACTGCAATTCCCGCATTCCCGGCGTGTCGATCAGCAGGCCGCCTTGGGGCAGCGCGATCATCTCGCGGTGGGTCGTGGTGTGCTTGCCGCGGTCGTCGCCTTCGCGCACCTCTTGCACGAGCTGCACGTCACGGCCGACGAGACGGTTGGTCAAAGTGGACTTGCCAACACCCGACGATCCGAGCAGCGCCACCGTCTGGCCTTCGCCCACGTACGGCAACAGCTCCTCGATCCCTTCGTTCATCACCGAAGAGGTCACGTGGATCGGCACGCCGATCGCCACGCTCTCCACCTGCGCGACTTTCTCTTCGACATCGTCGCAGAGGTCGGCCTTGGAGAGGATGATCACCGGGTTCGCTCCGCTCTCCCACGCCATGATCAAGTAGCGTTCGATGCGGCGCACGTTGAAGTCGTTGTTCAGCGCGTTGACGAGGAACACCGTGTCGACGTTGGAAGCTACGATCTGCTCCTCGGTCGTGTTCCCTGCGATCTTGCGGGAGAACTTGCTCTTGCGCGGCAAAACGGCATGAATCGTCGCCTTGCCTTCTTCCGGACGCACGCTCATCACTACGAAGTCGCCCACCGCCGGGAAGTCTTCCCGCCCGTTGGTCTGGAAGCGGAACTTGCCCGACACGTCGGCCAGCAGGTCGCCGTTCTCGGTGTAGACGCGGTAGAGATGCTTGTGCTCCAGCGCGATGCGGCCGATCGTGTCACCTTGGCCGTCATACGCTGCGAAAGATTCTTGGAAAAAGGGCTTGAAGCCCATCGTTTGCAAATTAAAAGTCAATGTGGATTCCTCCTGGAATAGTTGATCGGATTCGAAATTTGAATGCGATCACGGAGAAATCCCCTCTTTCTGCGAATGAATACAGCTGTCTTAAAGGAGGATCTCCGTGACCTCACTTGCAACGACATGGTTGGATACACTCTGCATTTTTACCATATAACATCACTCCTTTAAGAAACTTACTTGCATTATAGCAACTTCCAAGTATTCCTACAAGCCCAAGTAAAAAGGCAGATGCGCCTGCCGTTGTTCGGCGCATCTGCCTCTGAATTTGCGGCTACCCGTTGATCGTTTTCAACACTTCGAACAGCTCGTCGTTTTCCGGCTGTTCCCCAATCGGGTGCACGTCGATGAAACGGATCACGCCTGCTTTGTCGATGATGAACAAAGCGCGCTCCGACATGCCTTCATCGCGCAAGACGCCGTACTTGGTGGCGACTTCGCCATGCGGGTAAAAGTCGGAACACAGCGGGTACGAGATCCCGCCGACCGAACGCTGCCACGCCTCATGACTGGGGATGCTGTCGACGCTGATACCCAGAACCTGGGTATGATGCTCTTCAAAACGGGACAGATCGTCCTCGTAAGAAGGCATTTGCGCGCCTCAGACCGGGGTCCAGTCGAGGGGGTAGAAGGCGATAAACACATTCTTCCCACGGTAGTCGGACAGCTTTACCGTACGGTCGCCATGAGCTTTCAACTCAAAATCCGGAGCCGCGTCGCCGACTTTCAGCGTCTTGGTCTCTGTTGCGCCTTTTGGCATACCGATCCCTCCTTCCTGTCTTCAAACTGCTCACACTCTATCGTTCAAAACTGCTCGGTGGTTGGATCACCATCTGTCAGTATGGCCCGCCGCACCGGCACTTATGCTTAGCTGTACTGTGGGATCAGACGCTTGCGCTTGTTGACGTGCTTGTCGGCGCCGAGCGCGGCCACCGCGCCGTCGGCCGCGGCGATCACCGCCTGCTTGAGCGGAGTCTTGCGCGCATCTCCGCCGGCAAAAACGCCTTCGACGCTGGTCTGCAGGTTGAAGTCGACTTCGATGTAGCCTTCCTCGTCGCGCTTCAGCGTATCACCGACAAAGTCGGTCGCCGGCTTGTTGCCCGCGACGTAGAGGAAAACGCCGTGCACCTCGAATCGCTCCGTCTCGCCGCCCTCTTTTTCCACCAGCAGTCCTTCCAGCTTGCCGTCTTCTTCGCCGAGGATTTCTTTCACGCGGTGTGAGAAGAGCACTTCGATGTTGTTTTGCCCGTCGAGGTCATCCAGATTGGCTTGTCCGGACAGCTTCTTGCCAGGGATCAGGAACAGGACTTTTTGGGCAAATTGGGCGATCGTCGACGCTTCCGACACCGCTTCTTCGTTGTCCCCGACCACGGCGACGGTGCGGCCTTCGAAGAACGCGGCATCACAGGTCGTGCAGTACGACACGCCGCGCCCCGCAAATTCGTCCTCGCCTTTCAGCTTCTTGGTCCGGCCGCGGGCGCCGACGGCGACGAAGATCGATTTCGTTTTGATCGTGCCTTCGGGGAGCACGACTTCTTTGGTCTCCCCGTCGACGTTCAGGCTCTGCACGTTGCCGCGCACGAACGTGGCGCCGTACTCTTTGGCTTGGCGTCGGATGCGGTCGACCAGTTCGAGGCCGGTCAGCTCTTCCTGCACACCCGGGTAGTTGGCGATTTTGTGCGTGATCGCCAAAGCGCCAGACGCCGGGCCTTTGTCGACGACGAGGACTTTCAGCTTGCCGCGCGCCGCATAGACGGCGGCCGATGCGCCGGCCGGGCCGGAGCCGATGCAGACGAGGTCGTACGTCTGGTCGTACATCGCCGGGTCGAGGTCGGTGAAGATCGCCTCCTGCGCCGCTTGCTCCGCTTCGATGCCCGCTTTGTCGCCGCCTGCGACCTGCGCGGTTTGGAGCATCTCTTCGGTCACGCCGAGGATCTGCTTCATCTTGTTCGGACGATAGCCGATGACCGATTGCTCGTCGATAAAGGTGACCGGTGTCGAGAAGATGCCTTTTTCATGCAGGTCGTTAAAATACGCCTTGTTCTCGATGACGTTGCGCTCTTCGTATGTGAAGCCCCATTCTGTCAGCTCTTTTTTGATCTTGGCGCAGTAGTTGCAGCCTGTCGATGTATAGACCACGATCTTCGGCACTTTAGGTTCCTCCCTTTGGTTTGGTACAGATACGCATATCATGCCCCGAAACATATAAAAACAGGACTGCTAGAGCAGTCCTGCCTGTTGCATCATTTTGTAGATCAGCGCAGCCGCTTCGCCGCGGTCGGTCACCGCTTTCGGACGAAGGTAGCCGTCGGAGCCGATCATGATTCCGGCAGCCGATAAGGTGTTGACCTTATCAACAGCCCACGTCTCGATCTCCTTCGCGTCTTTGAAGGGGATCGGCGTGCCGCCAGTGGGTAGCTTTTGCTTGTATTTCAGCGCGTTGTAAATCATCACCGCGATCTGGTTGCGGTCGACGAACGCATCCGGAGCGAACGTCCCCGCGCCTGTGCCGCTGGCGAGGCCGGCATTGACGGCAGCACCGACTTTTTTCTCATACCAGGCGCCCGCCTTCACATCGCGAAACGGCGTGTTGGAGACCGCATCCGGGATGCCCAGCGCATTGACGATCAACGTTGCCGCCTGCGCCCGGGTCAGTTGGGCCGCCGGGGCAAAATGGTCTTTGTCCAGACCTTGGACGATCCCTTTGGTCGCCAGTGTTTCGATCATCGAACGCCCCCAGTGGTTGGCGATGTCCGGGAAGGTGACGACCGTCGGCACGGGCGGCTTGTCCTTGTAGGTGCGCGCCGCGTAGACCACTTGCAGGTCGTTCAAGTATACCGTGCCGTTCATTGCGCCCGTCTGGTTCTCCGCGATCAGGTCGAGGTAGTCGAGCTTGAGCGGGAACGTCGCGTTCGCCGGGAACTTCAAGGTGACGTACTTCCAGCCGCTCCAGTCGATGCGCACGCTATTCGCCGACTGGATCAGCGTGCCGTCTCCTTTCTCGAAGGAGCCGATCAGCTTCAGCCCGGAGTTATCGCCGTACACCCACAGGCCCACTCCGACCGGATTGACGGCCGCGTTGTCCGTGTTCGCCGGGAGCGAGAGCGTGTTCGCCGGGTAGAAGACGAACTGCTTGAGCCCGGAACCGGCAGCAAACCGGTAGTTGACCGCCGTCGAAGCGGTATACGGTGCCCGGAACTGCGCGGTGCTGGTGGTCAGCGTGCCGACATCGCCCCAGCGGTCGGTGCGCTTCCAGAGCGCTGCGTTGTCGAGCTTCTCGACCGTCTTTTGCACATAGCCGATGTAGACGCTGGCGCTGGCCGACTTCGTGCCGATCTTGGCGGTGACGGTGGTCATGCCGTTGCCCGAGGTCTGGGACGCTGTGAACGTGCCGTTGACGACGGTGCCGTACGTCGAGTTGGACGAGCTCCACGTGAGCAGCTCCGGTTTCAAGGTGATTGTCTCGCCTGCCACCGTCCCTTTGGCGGTAAAGGTGTAGGTCTCGCCGCCGCCGAGATCGATCACGTTCGGAGTCAGGGTCAGCCCATCAACGCTGCTGTAAACGGTGACCGGAATCTCCGTCTTCGCTGCCGGATTGGCTGTCGAGGCGGCGATGATCTTGCCGGTGCCGCCCGTCTTCCCGGCGAGGAAGAGGCCGTTTTGCGTGATGTTGCCGAGCGTAGACGGCTCGATGGAGAAGGTCACCGCTTCGCCTGGCAGCGGGTTGTAGAACTCATCGAGCACGGAGTATTTCTTCGTGAGCTGTTTCTGCTCGCCGATGAACACGTTCAGCGTTTCGCCCCAGTTGGTGACGTTGGCCGGCGCGCCCGGCTGCGAGGTGCTGTAGATGAACAGGCCGTTCGCCACGCGGCGCTCGCGGCCGTCCGACGGGACGTTGGTGACGGTGGCCTGCGTGTCGCCAGGCTGGCGCACCACCATCTCCGTCGACCCGCCGCCGTCGAGCAGCATGGCATTGGCGAGGCCGCGCGATTTCATATAGTTCGCCGTCTGCACATAGGTCAGGCCGATCGAAGCGGAAGACCGCCCGTCGACGACGAGTTGCAGCATGCGCTTGCCGTCTGCCGTCACGCCGACGCCGGTGATCGGGCCACGGTAAGAGGACGAATTGGGCAGCGGCTGATTGGGGTCGGCATAATACTGCCCGTCTTTGAGCAGGATCGGACCGCCGCCGATCGCGTATTTCAAGTTGGTGCTTGCCGGCGTCGTGCCGTACGCCAAGTTGAGCAGATCGCCTTTTTGCAGGTTGGCGGTGACGAAGCCGATCGGGCCGCTGCCTTGGGCGACCAGTTTCACATAGCCCTGCGGCGGCGCTTCGGTCACCGTCTTCATCGGGTCGATCGAAGTGACTTTGTAGCTGTAGTCCGGCTGCTTCTGCAAGGTGACGATCGTCGCATTCGAGACCATCTCCCAGTAGCCGAGCTCCGGCGTGAGCAGCACCATGTCGTTCGGATAGGTGACCGGGTGCCCGTTTAATGCTTTGATCCCATACGTTTTGCCATTGCTTGCCGTAACGGTGCCATTGAAAGCGTATTTGCCGATGATGACTTCATCGTTGAAGCCGATGCCGAGCACGGCCGTCTGGTTGGGGTGGTGCAGCAACTGCCCGTCTTGCACCGACATCCCCAGCGCCATGCCCGAAGATTCCGACTCGAAAAAATCGCCGTTGACGCCTGCGACCGCTCCCGTGCGGCGCGCCATGCCGGAGACCGTCTCGTTGGTCTGGTTCTCCAGCTTATCCCCTGACATCACCGTCTTCACTTCCACGTTCGGATCGGTCAGGTTCACCCATGTTTCGTGCAAGACGATCGGTCCGCTCTTCGTGTCGTAGTTGATCGTCTGGTATGTGACGCCTTTGGTCACGATGACCTGCTTGCTCTCCGTCTTGGACACGATCTCCGGCCAGGAGTAGATCTGATCGGCCGGCGCGGCAAACGCGCCGCTGGTCGTGCCGAAGATCATCGAGAGCCCGAGCAGCATCGCGTGCGCCTTCTTCAACCCTTGCTTGATCTTCACCGCATTCCCTCTCCTATCAACCTATTAACAATGGTTACAGGATACTAGATTCTGGGTTTGAAGACCATAGGAAGATAGCCTTAAAAAGGAAGGAGCATGCCCGATGCTCAGGCATGCTCCTCATTCTTCCTTCATTTCGTACCGCTCACATTTTGCTCCTTGCCCATCTGTTCGAGGTCGCGAATGCGCTCGGAGAGCGTCGGATGCGAGTAGAGCAGGATCTTCACCAGCGGTGACGGGTTGGGATCGGACAGCGACAGGCGGGATAGCTTCTGGAATGAGGTGATGCCGGCCGTTACATCGCCGTCCGTGATCTCTACCGCATAGCGGTCCGAGACCTGTTCATGCACACGCTGCATGTAGTTCTCCGCCGGAGAGACGAGGAACCCGAGCAGGCTCAGCACCAGAAGCGCCACCGGCAAGGCTGCCAAGTCCTGTTCGCCTTTCAAGCTCCAGACGCCGCCCATAAAGCGCACGATGCGCGGGTAGAGCACCGCGGTCAGGTAGAACAAGGCGAGCATCACGACCAACGACCCGGCCAGCCCCCACAGCATGTGGTGCTTGACGTAGTGGCCCATCTCATGGCCCATGATGAAGAGGATCTCCTCCTCACTGAGCTTGTTCAGCGTCGTATCCCACAGCACGATCCGCGCGCTGGGCCCGATGCCGTTGACATAGGCGTTCAAGGCGTTCGTCTTCTTCGACATGTCCACTTCATAGACGTTCTCGCTCGGGATGTTCGCTTTGTGTGCGAGATCGATGATTTTTGCTTTCAGCTCCTGATCCTGCAGCGGTTTGAACTCGTTATACAGCGGGTCGATGAAGACCGGCTGGATGACGATCAAGAACAGCAGCAAGGGCACGGTCGCCGTCCACAGCCACAGCCACCAGCGCTTGGGGCTCTTTTTGATGATCAAAAAGGCGATCCAGATCACCGGCACGGTCATCAGCGTGGAAAGGCCAAAATCGAGAAACAGCTCGGAAAACCAAGCGGACGGCGTCATGTTCGAGACTCCGTAGTTGACATCGATCATGTGCCGGTACCAGGCAAGAGGCAGTTCGAGCAAGGTCGTGACCAGTTGGAACAGCACGGTGTAGACGGTCACCTGACCGAACGATGATCGTTTGAACAGCTTGACTGCCGTATCCCGGAAGCGGCCGGAGAGACCTGCCGCCAGCACGAACAGGAGCACCACCCAGTCGAAGCCGAGGTCTGCAAAATAAAGCGCTTCTTTGATCCGCGAAAAGTCGGTTGTCCGCTTGTACTCCGCTTCCGACATGAACGACAGCGGGTGCGCCGCTTCGCCGCGAACCACCTCGGTGACCACGCTTGTGTCGTTGTAGACGTAGAAAGCGGTCCACAGACTGGCGAGCAAAATTAAAAAACAGAGCGGGAGCGTCAAGTAAGCGCGTCTCATCGTCTCTCCCCCCTTTCGTTCTTCTTGTCCACACTCCATCCTATGGCGGTTCATGGTAGGATAGAAGCAAAGGAGGCGCACGCGAATGAAAGTTTCTTTAGACATTGTGGTTCGTTCGACCGAAATTGATGTAAACGGACATGTGAACAACGCCAAATATCTGGAGTACCTCGAATGGGGCCGTGAAGAGTGGTACGAGCAGGCCGGCCTGCATTACGATGTATTCACGGAGCTCGGCGTGCAGACGGTGACGGTGAACATCAACATCAACTACCGTCAAGAGTGTAAGCAAGGCGACCGCTTAACGATCACCACGACGCCGGAACGGATGGGCAACTCGTCGTATTCGCTGAAGCAGGAGATCCACAACCAGCGCGGTGAACGGGTCGCCGATGCGGTCGTCACGTCGGTTGCGATGGACATCGCGAGCCGCAAAGGGCGCCCGGTGCCCGAGGCGCTGCGCAAGCTGTTTGCATAGTTTTTCTGATTTTCCCTACAGGTGTCACAAAATCCCCCTCTGCGGTGTCTTCCCTGTGAAGATGCCGGAGGGGGATTTTTGATGCAGCCATTGCTGGAAATCAAACAATTGAGCAAATCATACGGCGGCAAGGCCGTCGTGCAAAACTTGGACATGACGATTTATCCCGGTGACATCTATGGGTTCCTGGGCCCGAACGGTGCCGGAAAAACGACGACGATTCGCATGATACTGGGCCTGATCCAGAAGAGCGGCGGCGAGATTCTGTTCGCCGGGCAGAAGATGGAACTGCTCGACGACCCGTTCGCCCAGATCGGCTGCCTCGTCGAAGCGCCGGGGCTGTACCCGAACTTGACCGGACGCCAGAACCTGGTGCTGTTCCAAAAACTGCGCAAACAGCGGAACAACGCGCGCATTGAAGAGCTGCTGGAGATGGTCGACCTCCAACACGCCGCCGACCAGAAGGTCAAATCGTATTCTTTGGGCATGAAACAGCGGCTGGCGATCGCCATCGCCCTCTTGCCCAATCCGCGCCTGCTCGTGCTCGACGAGCCGACCAACGGACTCGACCCGGCCGGCATCCGCGAGATGCGCGCCTTTTTGAAAAAGCTGGCCGGGCACGGCATGACGATTCTCATCTCGTCCCACCTGCTCGACGAGATCGAAAAGGTGGCGACCCGCCTGTGCATCATCCACGGCGGCAAACAGGTGCTGGAAGCGCCGCTCGACCGCCTGCTGCAGGCGCACAACGACTTGGAGATCGCGTCGGCCGAGCCGCAGGCGGTATTTTCCTTCGTCACGAACTGGCTGAAAGCACGCGGACATGAGTCGGCGACGCGCCTCACCGACGGGAAGGTGTTGATCGAAGGTTTCCCCGACGATTCGGCCGCCTTGAACGCGGCGATGGTGCAAAGCGGGCTGCCGATCTCGGAGCTGCGCGTGCAGCGCTCGCGTCTGGAAGACATGTTTATGACGATCACCGAAGGAGGGCATGCGCATGTGGGCCGTGTGGCAGGCAGAAGCGTATAAGTATTTCAAGACCAAACTCTGGTGGGGCACGATGCTGCTGCTGGCCGTCCCGCCCCTGTTGAATCTCATGATGTGGATCGAATTTATGAACCGCGATCCGAAATTCGAGCTGACATTCGCCCAAGCCGGTCAGGAAAATGTGTTTCTGATCGCGATTCTCTTCGGGCCGCTGGTGATCTGTCTGCTCAGCACGCTGTCGATCACATCGGAAACGCAAAACGGGACGCTGCGCTATGTCTTGACCTCGCAGATCAAACGCTGGCAGCTGATCTTCGGCAAAGCGCTGTGGGTGCTGACGTGGAACTCGCTGTTGCTGCTCTTCGCCTTCTTGCTCAACCTCGGATTCGCCGCCCTGCTTGGCGCGAGCGGTACGATTCCCTTCACCGACACGCTGCTGTCGTGGCTGGTGCTGTCGGCGTCCTTGGCGGCGATGATCCCGGTCTATCTGCTGATGTCGCTGCTCATCCCGAACTTTTTTGTCCCGGTCGGCTTCGCGCTGGTCGGCACGTTTCTCGGACTGATCCTGTCTTCTTCGAAATACGTGGCGGTCTATCCGTTTACATCCCCGGCTGTCTTCCTGATGCTTTTGCAAGGTCGGCCGATGGAGGAAGCGGTCGGCACGCTGCCGCTCTGGATCGGCCTGGTCTGCGCGCTCGGGCTCGGCGGGATGGCGCTGGCGGCGGTGCTGTTCCAGCGTAAAGACGTGGCGCATTGAACATACTACCTTCATCTGGAAGGGAGGGTTCTGCATGCGCCGCATCCTTTTGGGACTCGCCGCTCTGCTGCTGGCGTCTGCCCCGTCTGCTCTGGCTGCAGGCGATGTGCAGCCGCTGGCTGACGGTATGTATGCCTTTCACGGCGTGGAGACGAAGCACGGGCCGCAATGCGTGGAGTATGCGGAACGCTACTATGTGACGCGCTATCCCGGCACGTTTCCTTTCCACAACTCCGGACCGGGCGCCTTTGACATCTGGGAAGGCATCGCCGACGGGAAAGACGTCGGCGGCTGGGCCAGTCTGCGCCGGCATTTTGCCGCCTATGAAAACGGCACGGCCTGCCCGCAACCGGAAGACATGCTGCTCTATGACCGCACGCGCGGCTCCGGCTATGGGCATGTCGCGATCATTGCCGAAGTGAATCCGGCATCCGTCGTGGTCCTCGAGCAGAACTACGGACACGATACGAGACGGGTGCTCCCACTGTTCGGTCACCGCATTCTCGACCGCGGTGTGAGAGGCGTCGTGCGATTGAAATCGAACGACGCTGCGATGTAAAAAGGAATGCTGGCCGCCATGGTTCAGCATTCCTTTTTGAGTTCGTGATACGCTCTGCGCATCCAGCCGACCTTGCGCGGCAGAATCTGTTCGATCTCCGCCCCGGAAAGATGCCCGTTGCGGTATTTCCACAGCTCAAAGCCCAGCATCATCAACGTGTTGTCGAACATGCAGGCGGTGAACGCCCGGTCAAAATCGGGCGTCACCGCCCAGCCCCGTTTTGCCAGCTCGCGGCGAAAAACGGTCAGGGCCAGGGCGTGCAAGCTGTCCTCCGGCACATCCTGCAGCAAGATCGACAAGTCCCGCTGCGGCACGGCGAGCGATGCGTACTCCCAGTCGATCAGGCGGATCTGTCCCCCGTCGAGCAGGATGTTCTCCATATGCGGGTCACCGTGCGTGAACGTTTGCTGACCCCCGACATATTGCGGATAGCGCGGGTAGAAAAACGCCTCCATCTCGCGCAGCTCCGCGAGCAGCCGGTCGTCCACTCCGGGCAAGCGTCCCACTTGTTCCTGGAGCTCCCGGAAGGCATCCTGCGCAAATTCGACCGAGGAGTGGAACGGATAGGAGGACACGATGCCGGCCTGCTCCCACTCGGCGCTTGGCCCGGCCAGTGAGACGTGCAGGTCGGCGAGCAGCGTGACCACCCGCTCCAGCAGTTCGCGCTTGGCAGCCGGGCTGCCGTTTTGAAAAAGGGGCTTGAGCGCCGTCCCCGCCTCTTCGATCAGAATGCCCTCCCCCGGCACGATGCCGTACAGCTGCGGCACCCCGTGCGGCAACAGCGGCACCACACGCTCATAAAATGGCAGTTCGCCGTCGCGTCCGGGCGCAAACTGCTTGTACACCGCCCGCACCAGACCCCCCCGTTCATCGCGCAGGCGCAGTCGGTACAAAACGCCGGTATACCCGCCGGTCACCTGCTGCTTGGCGAGCAGTTCCCAGCCTTGTTCATTGATCCATGCTTGCAGCCGATCCATCGCACACCTCTTCTATCGTCAAAAAGGCTGCCAAGGGGCAGCCTTTTGCATTCAGGATTCGATTATTGGTAATGGCGGTGTCCTTCGTCCGCTTGTTCAACCCGCTCCGCCCAGTTGAGAAAGTCTTTGCCGTTGACCATCTCGGTGTCATCCGTGTAGTGAGAATCCAGCTTGCCGCGATGCACCAGTTCCTGTACGTCAGCGACGGTGATACCTGCACGGTCTGCCAGTTCAAACAGCGTATACTGCTTGTCGCGTTGAATGCCTTTTGTCTCCATCGGCCGTTCTCCTTTGCAAGAGAGTCTGACTCGGGTGTGTCCCCTTATAACATACCGAGCGGAGAACGGAAATATGCGAAACTACTTCAGCACGACATCTCCTTGGAAGAGCGGATGGTTCTGCACATGCCGCGAGATCTGCGGGTCGACCGCTTCTTTCGACGCGATCGTCCAAGACGCGAGGTGCGTGCCGCATTCGACAGCCTGCTGCAGCAAGTGACCGTGCGCCAGCCCGAAGACGGTGCCTGCAAAAAACGAGTCGCCGGCACCGGTGGTGTCGATCACCGTGGTCGGGACGACCGGCACATATCCAAATTCATCGGTCAGGCGATTGTAGAAGACGCAGCCTTCCGCCCCCATCGTGATCACCGACGTCTTCAAGCCGCCTGCGGTCAGATCGCGTGCGGCCAGCTTCGCCTCTTCAATCGAGGTGATCGAGATGCCGTAGACCTCTTCGACCTCCTGCTGGTTGCAGATGAACATCGCCATGTCGTTGATCAGCGAGCGTTTGCCCATCAGCACGTCGAGATTGCCGACGATGCCGTAGACCGGCACGTCATATTGTTTCGCCCACGCGAAGATCGCCTGCACGACCAAGTCATGCAGGTCGAGCTCGACGACCACCGCGTCGGAGTTCTTCACGATCTCTTCGCCTTGGCGCAGGAGCAGGTCTTCCAGCTTGGACAGGTCCGGCTTCTCCGAGACGGATGCGACCAACGAGCCGGTGCCGTCGAGGATCGCCAGCCATTGCCCCATGCCGTTGTCCGTTTTCACCATACGCGACGTCTTGATGCCGATGCTCTCCAGTCGCGCCGCCACGTCCGCTCCCTGTGCGGTGTTGGAAACCGAGGAGATAAACTCCACACTGCCGCCTGCACGGCCGATCGCTTCCGCCACGTTGCGCCCGACGCCGCCGTGTGCAAATTCAACATGACCGACGTTTTTTGTATCAGAATTGACCTTGCCGTTCGCATAACCCTTAATGTCTACGAATACGGTGCCGATCACAGTAATCGCCAAGGTAAAGTCCCCCACTTTTAGCTAAAAATTAGAAGTTTCAAATTGGATAGTTGTGATTCTATTATACTGAACTCCTTCACAAAACCCTACTCATTTTTGCACATTACAAAAAAGAGGTAAAGAATCAGTAAAAAAGACCTCTCCCGCAGGTGCGGAAGAGGTCTTGGCCGGTGTCACCGTACTTATTTGTAGATCACGATGGAACCGACAGACTTGTCAACAGATTGGCCGTTGACGCGAACTTTCAGGCCGTAGTTGGTCGTGTTGCGGCCTGCATCCGGCATGAAGGAGTTCGAGAAGGAGTTGCTGTCATCGAACAGGGAAACTGCCGGCTTGGATTGAGCGTACAGGGTTTGGGTCGGGTATACCAGGTCCAGAGCGGAGGTCGGGTTCAGGCCGAACGCAGCGTCACGGATGTGGTAACGGGTGGAAGCTTGAATGCCGGTGCTCCACTTGAGGTCTTCGTCAACGTGTGCGTCAACAACGCCGAGGAAGCCGTCGCCCGGGTGCTGACCAGTCCAGTTCTCGGTGTAGGACGGGTCAACGTACCATACTACGAGACCGCCATCGTAGGACATCAGGGATGCGCCGCGGCGGATGTTCTTCAGACCCATGTCTACGCCTGCATGGTTACGCCACTCAAGCAGGTAGTAGTGGTCGGAGTAGATGTTGCCGTCCGACTTGGTGAAGCCTTTCAAGGTGAAGGCGTTGGAAGTGCCTTCTGCACCGTCGTTGAGCAGCACAGCGCCGTCAGCAGTTACTTTCACGTTGTCCACGTAGATGCCCGCTTCGGAAGTGCCCCAGTCGGTGATGTAGCGAACTGCTACTTGGATCTTCTTGCCAGCGTATGCGGACAGGTCGAAGGATTGCTTCGTCCAGCCGTTGGAGTTGCCGGTCAGACCCGGGAGGTTCGACAGAACGGTCGGGTATGCTTGCGGCACTGCGGAAGAAACGGTGTTCGCGTTGCTGATCGACTTCCAGGTCGCGCCGTTGTCTTCAGATACTTGAACGAATGCGAAGTCCCAGTCTTTCTCGATCTTGTACCAGGAATCGAATTCGAGAGTTGCGGAAGATTTGCCGGTCAGATCGACAGAGGCAACCATCTTGTTGTCGATCTGGTCACCTACGCCGCCGAAGTACTCATAGGAACCTTCGGTCGGGGAGTTGACATAGGTCTTCTTCTCCGGCAGATTCACTTGAACGATCTGGTTGTTCTGACCGTTCGGGGAGTTGCCTTGGTCAAGCAGGAACTGCGTGCCCTTGGAGGATACTTGATCCCAGTTTACAACGGTCGGAGCTGCCCAGTTGCCGCCCAGGTAGGAGGAGAAGTAAGACTTCGCCCACGGGGAGAAACCGGTCGGCTCGGTGCCGCCAATTTTACCAGCCCAGGAGCCGGATGCCATGATCGACCAGTAGGCAACCGTTTCACCGGTACCGGAGTAGATGGTGTCGTACTCGTCCGGCAGGCCGAGGTCGTGGCCGTATTCGTGTGCGAATACGCCAGTCGCGCCGTCTTCCGGCATCATGGTGTAGTCGTAGAAGCCCGGGAGACCTTTGCCAAGGCCATCCGGATCAACCAGTACTGCGGAACGGTGCGACCAGATCGCGTTGTCGCCCAGCACGCCGCCGCCAGCTTCCTGACCAATGCCGGAGTGGATGATCATCAGGTGATCGACGAGGCCGTCCGGCTCGTTCAGGTTGCCGTCGCCATCGAGATCGTGCGGATCTTCTTTATCGTAGTCTTGCAGCGGGATGCCTGCTGCCAATGCTGCTGCATAAACGTCGCGAACGAGCTGCTTGGAGCCGCCCGGCAGAACGTTGTCGTGGCCGCCGGATTTTGCGTCTTTGCCGTAGAATGCTGCAGTGCCCGGAACTTTCAGCCAGCCGTACGCTTTACCTTCAACCGAGTAGGTGCCGCCAGATTGTTGCTCATAGAATTGCTTCATCGATACGAAGTTTTCGCCGTTCGGACCTTTTACACCGTTCGCGCCGAAGATCATGTCTTCGAAGTGCTGCAGGGTGTAGTCGGAGTAGTAGTTGTCCGTTTCGCCCGGCTTGATGTTGTTGTGTGCAAAGTCAGCGAATTCAACGTTCAGCACGAGAACTTTGTCTTTGCGCACCGGACCGTTGTAAGTCGTTTCTTTAACCGGGTCCGGAGTGTTCTTCAGGTGGCCATTCTTCTTGCCTTTGCCGTTGAGAAGACCGTTGTTGAATGCCTTATGTTTAGCTGCTTCAGAAGCTTTTACTTTGGATGCCAACGGATCGTTCGATTGCTTCAGGTCGCCATCCTGCTTCCCTTTGAGCTCCAAGTATGTCTTCAGGATGCCTTTCTTCTGCTCAGCAGTTGCCCCTGCCGGAATAACCCCTTGCTTCTCCAGGGACTCGATGATGCGATCTTCGTTTACGATCGCCAGGTCCAGCGTGCTGTTGGACACGGTGGATCCGGTGGTGCTGTGTGCCATTGCAGTACCGCTCAGCAGGGTACCGGCAATGAGTGCGCCAGAGACGCTAAGTGCCAAAAACTTCTTCATAAGTGCTCCCCCTTTTGTATCTCTTTACCTACGCCCTGAGTATAATAGACTGAATCTTCTAAGTCAACAATATTTTGATTTTATTTCGTGATCTTTAAACATTGACAATGCAATTACAATTCACACAATTGTCACTTTACACAGCCCCAAAAACTGGGGCTCTTTTTTCTACTCTATAGGTAGCGCAATCTCGCAAACTATAATAGAGTGTACAGTGGAGCAAGTTTACCAGACATTTGAAGGGGATTTTGGAATGAAGAAAGCCCTGCTCGCTATTTTGCTGGCTGTGATCGTCGCGCTGCCGATTCAAGGCCAGTCGCGCACCAATTCGTTTCCAAGCCATGAGAAACACCAGGCCCTGTTGCGCTTGGAAGACGTGTCGCCGGGCGGTGCCTATGCCAGCTTGGACGACCTCGGGCGCCTGCGTGCGGTGTTCGAATATTTGCAGGAAGAAAACGTGCCGTTCCACCTCGCCGTCATTCCCCGCTCGAAGCTGTGGAAAGACGGGGCGTGGGTGGAAAAAGGGATCGATGATCCTCATCCGGATGAGCACTTGCAGAAGTTTATCGCGCTGCTGCAATCGGTGCAGCAAAACGGAGCGGTGCTCGGCATGCACGGCTACACCCATCAGTACGGAAATGTCAAACGCGGCGACGGCTGGCACGACACCGGCGTCGGCTATGAATTTGACATCGAAGACGCGCCGGAGACGTCCACCGTCCCCTACGCGGTCGAAAAGATCTCGAAAAGCCTGACTGCGTTTGAAAAAGCGGGTCTGAAGCCGGCCTTCTGGGAATCGCCGCACTATCAGGACACGCGCGATCAAGAAGAAGTCTTTCGCTCCTATATGGGCGTGCTGTACCAGCCGGACTACTTCTCGCTGAAGTCGTTCAAAGACCAGGTCGTCTATCAGGATGAGAACACGTATGGCGATACGACGCTCGGTTCGGTGTATGTCCCTGCCCCGCTCAGCTATGTGACCGGACAGAAAGATGTGGAGCGCATTCTGAATAAGACGGCGCATTTCCAAGGGCTTGGCGCCGTGTTTTACCATTCGTTTAAGGAATACGACGCGCTGGAAGCGGTGACCGGCCCGGACGGCAAGCCGCAGCTTCGCGACGGTCTGCCCGTCTACCGCTACAAAGCCGGGTCGAACACCCAGCTGCAGCAGATCGTCCAAGGCATGCGCGAACAGGGGTGGACGTGGATGTCGCTGCACGATGTGCTGCCCTTCTCCCCCGCCCATCGCATCGATCTGCCGCTGGGCACGACGACCGGGCATCTCTTGTTCGGCGACGTCAGCGGCAACAAGCAGGACGCATTGGTCGTCGTCGACAGCGTCGGCAAGGTGTCGGTGCTGCAAGGCAACTACAACTGGCCGCGCAACCGTACCCAGTCGCCGTTTACCACCTGGCTGCGCAGCGGCCTGAACCCGGAGGACACGCCGCTGCTCGCCGATGTGAACGGCGGTGGTGTCGCCGACCTGATCGCCTACCACCCGGAGAGCGGTGAGGTAACCGTCTATCTGTCGAACACGCTGGGCTTCGATGCCGGAACGAGCTACGGCAGATTGCCGGCCGGTCTGAAAAAAATCGCCGCGGGTGATCTGAACGGAGACGGGCTGGCCGACCTGCTTTTGCTGCAGGAAAAGACGGTCACCACAGCGTTTCAGGAGGGGCAGAAGTTCCAGCCGCGCGGGGAGCAATCCCTGTATCTGCAGCATGATGATGTGCAAATGCTGACCGGCGATGTGAACGGCGACAAACGCCGCGAGCTGATCCTGTATTCGCCGTCCGCGCGCCAGTTGGACGTGTATGCGGTGTCGGCCGACGGCCGGTTTCGCCACCTCCAAACGTTTGACGTGCCCAAGCCGAAGCGCGGCGGCCAGGCGGTGCTTGGCGACACCAACGGGGACGGGCTCGACGATGTGATCATCGCCGACGGGCAGAACGGCATCTGGGAAATCTGGCAAGGCGATGCCAAGTCCATCCTCAAGCCGCATGACAACCTGTATGGCCCTTGGGCCCGGGGCGAGCGGACCGCGTTCAGCGCCGACCTCGACGGCAATGGCAAAGCGGACATCCTGTCCTTCGACCCGGAGCAAGGCGCGCTCGACATCTCGCTGTCGTTCCGCCAGGGCAAATAAAAAAGAGTGCGCCGTCATTGCGCACGCACAGAAAAAGAGGCCGCAGTCCGGCCTCTTTTTTATGTATCATCTGCAGTTAGCGGTGCAGCACCCCGGTGAAGTCCTGATAGCCCGACGCCTGGCGCGCCCGCTCCCATTCGCTGTCATCTTCGATGTCAATGATGTTCCACCAGCCTTCGCCAAGGTCATCCGCCTTCAGCAGGTACGCTTCCCGCCCCGGGGACAGGCGCAGGCACAGGATGTAGGAAACGCCCGCTGCGGCAAACACCTTGGCCGCCTCGTAATCGTAAACCCCTTGCTCCGGCACCTCAAGGTGCAACTGCTGGCCGGTGATGACCTCCAGCTTGTCCTCCATGAACCCGATCTCGTTTCTCATCCCCTCGACTCCTCTCCAGTTTGCAAAAGCATTAGTCCGCATTGTGCGGCACAAGCGCCGTCTGCCAATTGCCCGCCACAGCGGCACAACGCATCGGGCAGCGGGTCGAGCCAGACATATTCGCCGGGCGCCAACCCGTACCGGGGCAACAGCACGCGCTCCCGGTAGCGCAGCAGCTGTTTCTCCACTTGTTTCGAGCGATGCGCCTGATGATGGCACACCGCATCCAGACAGACGCCGTTGTCTGCCGTGCCCAAGCCGCCTTGCACGCGCGGGATGATGTGATGAACTTCCCGCCCCGGCTTGCCGCACAGCACGCAACGCTCCCCGTCGCGCTCGCGGATATGGACGCGGACGAGCGTGCTGAAATCGTTGCGCTTGGTCTGTTCCTGCTTCTGTTCACGCTGCCGGCGCTTGGATGGCGTGTCATCCATCGTCATCCCTCCTGTCTTCCCTTTACACTACCAAAAAGAAAAGAGACCCGCAAAGGTCTCTTCTCAGTTGCCTTCCCCGAACAGCAGCGCCGCTCCGACGACGCCCGCATCGTTGCCAAGCTCCGCGAGGCGGAGCGCCGTGCCGCGGGAGACACGGGGCAACGCATAGCGTTCAAACGCCTGCTGCAGCGGCACCAGCAGCGCCTCGCCCGCCTGCGACACACCGCCGCCGATGACGATCACCGCCGGGTTCAGCGTGGCTCCGACGTTCGCAAGCGCGAAGCCCAGGCGGTCGATGGCGTACCCGATCACCTCGGAGGCGACCCGGTCTCCTTTTGCCGCATGGTCAAACAGAGCCCGGGTGCTGAGCGCCGGTTCTTGGCGCAGCGAAGAAAGGTCGCCTGCCGCCAGCCTCGCTTCTGCAGCTGCGACGATGCCGGTGGCCGAAGAAATCGTCTCAAGGCATCCGCGCCGCCCGCAGTTGCAGAAGCGTCCCTGCGGATCGAGCGTGATGTGGCCGATCTCGCCGCCCATTCCGCTGGCGCCGCGCACCAGTTGGCCGTCGATGACCACGCCGCCGCCGACACCGGTGCCAAGCGTGACGCACAGCGCATCGCGCGCACCGCGTCCGCCCCCGGCCCGCGCTTCGCCGAGCGCTGCGATGTTGGCATCGTTGTCGATGCGGATCGGCAGCGCGCCGAGGCGCTGCTCCAGTTCGGCGAGCAGATCGACGTTCTGCCAGCCGAGGTTGACCGCCGTTTCGACGTAGCCGGTGTCCGCATCGAGAAACGCCGGCATCCCGATTCCAAGCCCTGCGATGTCCCGCAGCGTCAGGCCAGCCCCGATGGCTGTGTCGCGGGCGAGCACCGCGATACGGTCGATCACCGCATCCGCGCCGAGCTCCGGGTGTGTATCCCGTTCCGTCTTGTACAGCAGCCGTCCGTCCCCGTCCACGACCGCCCCTTTGATCTTCGTGCCTCCGACATCGATCCCGATCACATGCCGCATCGCATCTGCCCTCCTGCAACAAACGCCACATGATGAGATCACGTGGCGTCTGTTCGTTCGCTGATACAGTTTATTCAGCGCGAAGGACTTTTTGCTCTTAAAAAATGGTCTGTTCCGTCTCCGCGTTGAAAAGGTGGATGCGCTCGGTGTTCAGCGCCATCGTGACGGTGGTGCGCGCTTTGACCTCAGCGTGCGCCGGAACGCGGGCGATCATCGTCTGGCCGTGCAGGTTGAGGTAGACGTACGACTCGGCGCCGAGCAGTTCGACCACTTCAACTTCGGCGGTGATCTGCGCGCTGTGCGCCGCATCCACGTGAGTCAGATCGTCATGCAGGTTCTCCGGACGGATGCCGAGCACGACGCTTTTGCCGATCACACCGGCTTCGCGCAGGGCTGCGGTGCGGTGCTCGGGCAGGCGGACGCTGAGGCCTTCCGTGCGGAAGCAGAGGGCCCCGCCGTCTTCGGCGAGCGAACCGTTCAGGAAGTTCATCGCCGGCGAGCCGATAAAAGAGGCGACAAACATGTTGTCCGGGCGGTTGTAGATCTCCTGCGGCGTGCCGACCTGCTGAATGAGGCCGTCTTTCATGACGACGATGCGCGTGCCCATCGTCATCGCTTCAGTCTGGTCGTGCGTGACGTAGATGACGGTGGTCTGCAGGCGCTGATGCAGCTTGGCGATCTCGGCGCGCATCTGGACGCGCAGCTGGGCGTCGAGGTTGGAGAGCGGCTCGTCCATCAGGAACACTTGCGGTTCGCGGACGATGGCGCGGCCGAGCGCGACGCGCTGACGCTGACCGCCGGAGAGGGCGGCCGGCTTGCGCTTGAGCAGGTGCTCGATGTCGAGGATCTTCGCCGCTTCGCGGACGCGGTTGTCGATCTCCTGCTTCGGCAATTTGCGCAGCTTGAGGCCGAACGCCATGTTCTCATAGATCGACATGTGCGGGTACAGCGCATAGTTTTGGAAGACCATCGCGATGTCGCGGTCTTTCGGATGCACGTCGTTGACGAGGCGTTCGCCGATCCACAGCTCGCCGTCGGAGATGTCTTCGAGGCCGGCGATCATGCGCAACGTGGTCGATTTGCCGCAGCCGGACGGTCCGACGAGGACGAGAAATTCGCGGTCTTGGATGTCGAGATCAAAATCTTTGACGGCCGTCACGTCGGCCGCATAGCGTTTGTAGACATGTTTGAGTTGCACGCTCGCCATTCTATGTAACCCCATTTCGCGTTTTCTGAATTGTTAGCTTCAGTATAACGCGCTGGGGCCGGAGTGACGATTGGACAGAATGCACAAACCTAGCCGTTGCCGCTTGTGCATCCTGACTTGAGCAGGAGCAGCGCCAGCCACAGCGTCCAGCCTTCGAGCGGGTGGCGCGGGTCGCAGCCGGTCAGCTCGTGGATGCGCTCCAAGCGGTAGAGCAGCGTGTTGCGGTGAACAAAAAGCGCCCGTGCGGTCTCCGCCACCCCTTGCCCGTTTTCCACAAACGCAGTCGCCGTCTCCCGCAGTTCCGGCGTCAGCGCTTCCAGCGCAGCTGGTGGCAGAATCTCCGCCACGAACTGCTGCCGCACCACGGCCGGTACCCCGTACAAGAGCCGGGCGATGCCGAGGCGGTCATACGCGTGCACCTGCAGCTTGCCCCGCAGGAGCTGGCCGGCCCGCAGCGCGAACTCCGCTTCCACCCGTGCCTGGGACAGCCTCTCCAGCCTGTGCACAGCTGACACTCCAGCATGACTCAGCAGAAACAGCTCGGCGCTTAACGTATCGATCCAGCCGGAAATGACTCGGCTCAGTTCCGCCAAGCGATTTCTGGCCCCTGCCTCGCGCAGTTGCGCATCCCGTGCGGTTGACTGCTCTGCGGCCGTCTCCCCCGCTTGCTGCTCACTCGCATGACGTGCGCTCTCTCGCCCGGGCAACACATGTCCTTCCTCTGCCTGTCCCAGCGGCAGCAGCACCCACAGCCGCTGGCCACCCTCTCGCGCCAACACCGCCTGTTCCGGCTCGATCAGCTCTTGGAGCAGCTCCGTTGCTTCTTCTGCTGTCCCGGCATCAGCAGCGCGGGCGAACTCGATCAGCACGACAGCGCCTGCCGCTTCGCTCGTCCAGCCCAGATCCGACAACCAGCGGGGCAAGTCGTCACCGTCGGCCGCGCGCTCACCGCTGAGCCACGCGGCCGTTTGCTGCCGCGCATCAGCGCCGCCGCTTACCGCGCCTGCATACAAGGCCAAAAGCTCCGCAACTGCCTTGGGCAGCACCGCATGGTCCACGCGCAGCTGCTCCGCAACGCCCAGCGGAATCAGCCACGACCCATTAACATAACAAATCTCTTTTGCAACCTGTTCCACCCGCTCCACACAACCATACTCGGCCAGCGCGGCAGCGAGGCGCTCCCTGCTGCTCATCCGGCCGCCCCCTTCTGCACCTCACCGGGCTGGACCAGGCTCATCTGCTGCCATTTGCGTGTCCGCCAGCGCCAGAGCATCAGCAGGCCGCGCAGCCATTCATCGACGATAAACGCGATCCAGACGCCGACCAGTCCGTACCCGAGGTGAATGCCCAAGAAATAGGCGAGCGGCACCGAGACGCCCCACATCGACAGGATGCCGAGCAGCACGGGAAACTTCGCATCTCCGGCCGCCCGCAGCGCAGAGATGACGACGAGGTTGAACACCCGCCCCGGCTCCAGCACGATCGTCATCAGGATCAGCGTGCTGCCCAGGGCGATGATTTCCCCATCATCGGTGAACAGCCCGAGCAACTCTTCCCGGAACAGCGACATCACACAGGCCATGCCAAGTGACACGGCGATCCCGACCTTCAAGCTTCTCAAGCAGGTCCGATACGCCGTCTCCTGCTCCCGTGCGCCGACCAGATGACCGACCAGAATCTGCGTGCCTTGGGCGATCGCCATCGCAAACAGATAGATAAACATCATCAGATTTTGCGTATACACTTTCGTCGTCAACGCCCCGACCCCGATCATCGTAATCAAAAACGTGATCATCAGCTGTGACGACATATAAGACAGATGCTCGCCTGCCGACGGGACCCCGATCTTCAATATCTTGGCCAGCTTATCGCGCGGAAACTTCAGCAGCAGCCCAAACGGCAGCCCGCCTTCCATCCGCTTGACCAAGATTACAAACATCACGATCAGGCCCAGCACCTGCGCGGTCGCCGTCGAGATCGACACCCCGAGCACGCCGAGCACAGGCAGGCCGAACGGCCCGAATAAAAACAGATAATTGCCCAGCACATTCAGCACGTTCATCCCGAACGTGACATACATCGCGTCTTTCGGAAACCCATGGCTGCGCACCGTCGCCGAGATCGTCATCATCACCGCCTGCAGCACCGCTGCCCCGCCGACGATCCGCAAGAAGGTCAATCCATCGGCCATCAGCTCATCGGGCAAGCCCATCGCCTTCAAGATGCCCCGGCCAAAGACGATCATCATCACGCTCAAAAACAATCCGAACAGCAGGTTCGCACCCAAAGCGACGACCGCCACTTCCGACGCTTTTCGCTTCTCGCCCGCGCCGAGGTACTGGGAAACGACAATTCCCGTGCCCATGGCGACAAAACCAAACATCACCAGCAACACACTGACCAACTGGTTAGCCACGCCGACCGCCGCCACCGCATCATCCGAATAGCGGGACAGCATCATCGTGTCGGCATTCCCCATCAGCATCCGCAAGCCCAATTCAATAAAAATCGGCCAGGTCAGCGCGAACAGGGTCAATTTTTTCTGCGTTTTCGTCATTGCTCCCCGTCCCTCTTCCCGTCAAAGTACTCTCAGTATACCGACTTTTGGCGACAAAATCCCCCCATTTCCCAGGAAATACTCAATTCCTGTCGAGGAAGTAAAAAAGCACATCGACAAGCGATGTGCTTTCCGCCATGCCCCGCGCTTACGCCTGCCGGGCTCCGATCAGTTCGTTGATTTTCTCTTCATCCAGTCCGACCACATAGCCTTGCTCCGTCTTCACGATCGGGCGCTTGATCAAAGTCGGCTCGGTCGACATCACCGCTGCCAGCTCCGCTTCGCCCATCGCTTTCAGCTCATCCTTGCGCTCTTTGTAGACGGGAGAGTTGGCCCGCAGCAGATCATGGACTTTCAGTTCCATAGCTGCTGCCAGATCCAGAATCTCTGCCGCGGTCAACATGTGCTCGACCAGATTGCGCTCCGTTACTTCCACTCCCGAGAGAACCTCTCTCGCCCGTTTGTTTTTGCTTCAGGTCGGGTGGTACATCATGATCGCGTTCATCTTGGCATTCACCTCATCAGCATTTCTTTATATCATAGCACAGAAAAATCCTTTAGAAAGAACTCCTGAAAGGACGTATAATCTAGCATTTATCCGAATAGACTGGGAGTATCACTGCGTCACAAGGGAGCGTGCGATCCATGAAGAAGCAGCAACAGGCATTCATCCTTCAATTTATTCAAGGCCTTATCGACGAAGCCGCTTTGCGCCACGCGCTGAAACAGCATCAATAAAAAAGCACATCGGGCCACCGCTCGATGTGCTTTCTCTTTCTACATATTAATTACTTCTTGATCAGGCCGATTTCTACCAGGCGCTCGTACAGGAAGTCGCCTGCGGTGATCGCCGGCCAGCGCTCCGGGTTGTCCGGGGTGATCGTGGACGGGATCGTCTCCAGCAGGTAGCCGCTGTACGGATGCACGAAGAACGGCATCGAGTAGCGGGAAGAGTTCTCGCCTTTCGGGTTGACAACGCGGTGCGTGGTCGCCGGAATCACCTTGTTGGTGATGCGCTGTAACATGTCGCCGGCATCGACGACGATCTGGCCTTTCAGCGCTTCGACCGGGTACCATTCGCCTTCGTTGGTCAGCAGTTCCAGACCCGACGTGGTCGCTTCGCAGAGCAGCGTGATCAGGTTGATGTCTTCATGCTCGGCTGCGCGGACAGCGTCTTGGGGCATGCCTTCTTCCAGCGGCGGGTAGTGGATCAGGCGCAGCACGGAGTTACCGTTGTTGATCATGTCGCTGAAGAAGTTCTGGCGCAGATCGAAGTGCAACGACAACGCTTCCAGCATGTTGCGCGCCACGCGCTCCAGCTCGCGGTACAGCGAGAGGGTCAGCGGCTTCAGTTCCGGCACTTCGTCGATCCATACGTTCGCCGGGTAGTCCATCGTCATCGGATGGCCGTGCGGCAGCTCCTGGCCGACATGCCAGAACTCTTTCAGGTCGCCGACGGTGCGCTGTTTCGCGTGTTCTTTCATAAAACCGGTATAACCGCGCTGACCGCCCGATTCACCTGCATACTTTTGCTTGATTTCCGGGGACAGGGAGAACAGCTTCTCGATCGCTGCATACGTGTCGGCGATCAGCTTCGGGTTGATGCCGTGGCCTTCCAGGGTGATGAAACCGATGTCTTTCAGCCCGTGGCCGAACTCATCAGCGAACTTGCTGCGTTCCGCCTGGGAACCGTGTGTGTAGGACTTCAGATCAAGCGTGCGAACTAAGCTCATGACAGCCTCCTTGTAAATAGGTCCGATCAGAATTAGTATGTGTAATCGTTTTCATTAAATACTGTATCACGACAGCAATGAACAGGCAACGATAATTTGTAGGATGTCAGACATCTGTCCACCACAAAACAAAATCTCGAATCTCCTTGCCCTCCATTCAGAGATTTGCTATACTAGTCCTTGTGTTTATTAACACGCCACCTTGCTCCTACGGGGGCCAAAGTCCAAAAGGAGGGTATATGATGAGAGCCTATGAAACCATGCTGGTCCTGAAGGCGGATCTCGAAGAAGAAACTCGTGATGCGCTCATCGCGAAGTACGAAGGTATCGTTGCGAAGGAAGGCGGTACTGTTCAACAATCGACCAAGTACGGCAAGCGCAAGCTCGCGTACGAAATCAACAAGAACCGTGAGGGCTTCTACGTTCTGCTCAACTTCGAAGCGAACACCACCACTCCGGCTGAGCTTGAGCGTCTGATGAAAATCGACGAAAACGTGCTCCGTTACCTGACCGTCGTTAAAGAACAGTAATTCCAACTTCTAACCCAACGAGGAGGATATCTCAATGAGCGAACAACGTGAACAACGCGAACACCGCGAGCCGCGCGGCGGCGGTTTCAACAAGAAACGCCGTGGCAAGCGCCGCAAAGTTTGCAACTTCTGTGTTGACAAAGTAAAAGTAGTAGACTACAAAGACATCAACCGTCTGGGTCGCTACGTATCTGAACGCGGCAAGATCCTGCCGCGCCGCATCACCGGCAACTGCGCTGCTCACCAGCGTGCAGTCACCGTTGCGATCAAGAACTCCCGCATCGTTGCTCTGATGCCGTACACCGCTGAGGTGTAAGATATAAAAAAGGAAGTGGACACGCGCCACTTCCTTTTTTTGTTGCCCGGAACTCCGTTTAGCGGCGATGCTCGACCAGATCGATCGCGCCAAGCACCACGTGCGCCAACCCAAAGCCTGCCACACCCCAGGCGATTGAGCGGTCCACCACATCGGTGCCGCGCAGCGTCAAGCCGGCGGCGGTGACAGCAGTACCCAGAACGACCGGAATCAGACCTTCGCGGGAATTCATCGGATTCAAGTTCATCTGTGCGTCCCCCCTGTGTGCGTAGTCGGAGTTCATCTTCTTTAGCATGCCATGTCGGCACTTCCCCGACTCCCAGATAATCTTTCCACTTCCAAGACGACCCCCAAAAAGATAGAATAGTATACTGAATAGATATAAGGTGATGGGGACGCTTTTTGTGTGTAGGGAGGGGACAATGAACAGATGCATCAACCCAATTTCGATCTGTTAAAAGAAACGGTCGGCAAACGCTTTGGCGGCGTTTGCAGCGATTACGGGCTGCCGGAGCTTTCGGAGGGCCTGTTCACCGCTGACCAGCTCGATTTTTTACAAGAGCAATCGGAAAGCCTGCCCAGCGATTTAGGGACGCTGGAAGGCATGATTTTGCAAAACGTCAACAAAGGCAAGGTCCTGCGCGTCGGACATGCTCCGACCGGGGAAAGCCTGTTTACCGTACGCATTCCCGTCAATAAGACGGCCTTTGTACTCACGCTCGCCTACTCGACCGAGAAATGGCATCTGCATAGCATCGAAGCGGTGCAGACGCGCCGCCGCGAGATCGGCAAACTGCTGCTCGGCGGGCTGATCGGCTCCGCTGCCACCGTTGTGATCGCGCTGCTGATGGCCAGCTTCAGCGGCGGCAGCGACATCGCGGCACAAGCGAAAGCAGAGGGCTACATCGTCCTGACGCAAGAGGAATATGCCAACCAGACCGGTCAAAGCCAAGTCGCCGTCGCGACGCAAGATCCGAATGCGAAGAAGGCGGGCGCCACCGCGCCAGGCAGCCAAGCGAACGGTGCGGCATCCGGAAAGGCTGCGGACGCCGGCGAAGCGGTCGTCTTCGAGCTCAAGGAAGGCATGACGACGTGGGATCTGACCACGTTCCTGCTCGAAAAAGGCCTGATCAAAGACCAGGCACAGTTTAACCAAAAGCTGTCCGACCTCGGGCTCGATGTTTCGCTTCGCCCGCAGGAGTACTCGTTCAAAAAAGGCATGACCGAAGACGAAGTGATCGAAGCGTTGAAAAAATAGGCACAAGCCGCCTCACATGAACCATGAAAAAGCCGACCGGGAACTATGGTCGTAGCCCCGTCAAGTAGACAGTAATAAAGGACACGTATTATGCAGCGAGCGCTTTCCGGTACTCAACGGGGGAGCGCTCGCTTAATTTAG